>DATJOZ010000105.1:0-29794 GCA_035506655.1 Gaiellaceae bacterium | reverse complement strand
GTCATGGCTACCCCGCGCGGCTCGTGGTGCTGACGCATCCCGAGCACGCTCAGGTTCGGCCTCCGGCCTTTCGCCGCAACGAGCCACGAGCGGTGAAGGCCGGAGGCTAACGCCGCCCGCAGGGCGCGTTGGACGGAGGCGCACCCAGCGAGCTCGGGATGGCCGCAAGGCCACCACGAGCCGCGCGGAACCGCGAAGCCGCCCACATCCGTCTGTGTGTGGACCGCGCGTCGCGCGCGGAGGCGAGACCGCGCTCTCGCCGCAGCGCAACTGCGAACCGCCACGCGTGCCGAAAGGAGGGGTCCACTAGGGGAACCCTGGGTTCCCCTAGTCGAAGAGTTCGTAGTGGTGGACGTGCACCTCGTCGAGGATCTCCTCCTCGCCGGGGTAGAGCACCGGCTCGCGCCACGAGTCGCCGGCGTACGCGCGGACGGCGCCGCGGTCGCGCCACACGCTCACCATCGTGAACTCGTCCGGGTCGCCGAGCGGCGCGCCCGGGTAGTACGCGAGGAGCCCCTCCGACTGCGAGAGCTTCGGCACCGAGACCTCGCGGACGATCTTCTCCCACTCGTCCCGGCGCCCCGCTTTCACGCGGCAACGGAAGATGCGGACGACTGGCGGCACGACCCGGGAAATGTAGAGAAACGCACTAGGCCGCGAACGGGCCCACGTGCAGGATCTCGAGCTTCAGCCCGTCGGGGTCGTAGAAGAAGACGGCGTAGTAGCCGGGGAGGTACGCGTACTCCTCCGGGCCGCTCTCGATCTCGGCGCCGTGGTCGCGCAGCCAGTCGGCGCGCTCGTCGACGGCGGCGCGCGACGGCGCCTCGAGCGCGAGATGGTGGAGCCCCACGGCGTAGCGGTCGACGGGCGGCGACTCGCTCTGCGCCTCGCGCAGCCCGATCGAGCAGCCGCTCGTCCGGATGTACCAGATCGTCTCGCCGCGCTCGCCCTCGACCTCGCCGAGCCCGTGCCAGCCGAGCGGCGCGAGCAGCTCGCGGTAGAACGGCAGGCTCCGCTCGATCGACGAGACGACGAGGTCGACGTGGTGCACTCCGCCCGGTGCCGCGGACATCCGGCGGGGCTTCGACGTCGGGGCGCCGAGTCCTCCGCCCCGCCTCGTAGACTCGCGTTCTTGGGGAGCTACGAGTCTGCAGGGGTCTCGCTCGCGACCGCCGACGCCGTCGTCGGGCGGCTGCGCGCGGCGGTCGAGTCGACCGGGGCGACGGGGTTCGGGCACTTCGCAGGGCTCTTCCCGCTCGACGAGTCGCGGTTCCTCGCGGCGTCGACGGACGGTGTCGGCTCGAAGCTGATGCTCTCGCGCCGCGCCGGGCGGCTCCGCTGGGCCGGGATGGACCTCGCGGCGCACTGCATCGACGACGTGCTCTGCTGCGGCGCCGAGCCGCTCTTCCTCCTCGACTACGTCGCCGCCGCGCACATCGAGCTCGAGGACGTGGCGCAGCTCGTCGAGGGCGCGGCGGAGGTCTGCCGCGCGGCCGGGTGCATGCTGATCGGCGGCGAGACCGCGGAGCTGCCCGGCGTCTACCGCGACGGCGAGCTCGACTTCGCCGGCACGTGCGTCGGCATCGTCGACCGCGACCGCGTGATCGACGGGTCGCGCTGCGCGCCGGGCGACGTCGTCGTCGGCTTTCCGTCGAGCGGGCTGCACACGAACGGCTTCTCGCTCGTGCGCACGATCGTCGGCGACGGCGAATTCGACGCCGACCTGTTGCTCGCGCCGCACCGCCTCTACGTCGACGACGTCCGCGCGCTCCGCGCGAGCGCCGACGTGAAGGGGCTCGCACACGTGACCGGCGGCGGGCTCCTCGGCAACCTCGCGCGCGTGCTGCCGGACGGCGTCGAGGCGCGGATCGACTGGGACGCGTGGGAGCGGCCGCCCGTCTTCGCGTGGCTCGCGGAGCACGGCGTCGAGGAACAAGAGCTGCGCCGCGTCTTCAACTGCGGGATCGGGATGTGCGCCGTCGTGCCGGTGGCGCCGCCCGGCGCGCTCGTGATCGGTGAGCTCGCGTGATCGGCGTCCTCGTCAGCGGCAGCGGGACGAACCTGCAGGCGCTGCTCGATGCCGGGCTTCCCGTGGTCGCGATCGCGAGCAACCGCCGCGATGCGCGAGCGCTCGGGCGCGCGGGCGCGATCCCGGCCGCCGCCTTCGAGCTCGCCGACTACGACGACCGCGACGCGCGCGACGCCGCGATGGCGGCGTGGCTCGAGGAGCACGGCGTCCGTCTCGTCGTCCTCGCCGGGTACATGCACATCCTCACGCCGGCGTTCCTCGACCGCTTCCCCGACGCTGTCGTCAACGTGCACCCGTCGCTCCTCCCCGCGTTCCCCGGCGCGCACGCCGTCGAGGAGCAGCTCGCCGCCGGCGTCGCGGAGTCCGGCGCAACGGTGCACATCGTCGACGAGGGCGTCGACAGCGGCCCGATCCTCGCGCAGGAGCGCGTCGCGGTCCTCGCGGGCGACACCGCGGAGACGCTCCACGAGCGGATCAAGTCGGTCGAGCACCGGCTGCTCCCCGAGGTGGTGAGAGAGCTGTGCGCGCGCTGATCTCGGTCTGGGACAAGACGGGGCTCGACGAGTTCGCGCGCGGGCTCGCCGACCTCGGCTGGGAGCTCGTCGCGAGCGGCAAGACCGCGGCGTACCTCACCGAGCTCGGCCTCGACGTCGAGCTCGTCGAGACGGTGACGGCGTCGCCGGAGATGCTCGGCGGCCGCGTGAAGACGCTGCACCCCCGCATCCACGCGGCGATCCTCGCACGGCGCGACCGCGAGGAGGACGTCGCGACGCTCGAGGAGTTCGAGATCGAGCCGTTCGACCTCGTCTGCGGGAACCTCTACCCGTTCACCGACGTCGCGTCGAAGCGCGGCGTGACCGAGGCGGAGGCCGTCGAGATGATCGACGTCGGCGGCCCGTCGATGCTGCGCGGCGCGGCGAAGAACTTCGCGTTCTGCGCCGCGGTCTGCCGGCCCGAGCGCTACGCGCAGGTGCTCGACGAGATCCGCGTCACCGGCGAGATCCCGCTCGAGACGCGGCGCGTGCTCGCCGCCGAGACGTTCGCGATGACCGCGGCGTACGAGGCCGCGATCGCGACGTGGTTCGCGGAGGGGGAGCCGTTCCCGCCGACGGTCGTGCTCTCCCTCCAGAAGGTGCTCGACCTCTCGTACGGCGAGAACCCGCACCAGCGCGCGGCGTACTACGCCGACAGCGGCGCGCGGCGCCATCTCCTCTCGCGCGTCGAGCAGGTGCACGGCAAGGAGCTCAGCTTCAACAACCTCAACGACCTCTCGGCCGCACGCCTGCTCGCGCGCGAGTTCGCGCTGCCGGCGTGCGTGATCGTGAAGCACGCGAACCCGTGCGGCGTCGGGATCGGCGCGACGGTCGAGGAGGCGTACGACAAGGCGCTCGCATCCGACCCGACGTCGGCGTACGGCGGCGTCGTCGTGCTGAACCGCGAGGTCGACGGCGGCGTCGGCGCGAAGCTCGCGGAGCAGTTCGTCGAGGTGCTGCTCGCGCCCGGCTTCTCGGCCGACGCGCTCGCGGCGCTGCGGCGCAAGCAGAACACGCGGATCCTCGTCGACCACGAACGGCGGGTCGACGAGCCCGGCGGGCGCCACTACAAGCGCGTGATCGGCGGGCTCCTCGTCCAGGACGCCGACTCCGAGATCGACGAGCGCGACGGCTGGACGCTCGCGTGCGGCACGCCGGACGAGCGCATGTGGGGCGACCTCGTCTTCGCGTGGCGTGTGTGCAAGCACGTGTCGTCGAACGCGATCGTCCTCGCGAAGGACCTCGGCACGATCGGCATCGGCGCCGGCCAGATGAGCCGCGTCGACGCGGTGCGCATCGCCGTCGAGAAAGCCGAGGCGTACGGCCACGACGTCGCCGGGTCGGCGCTCGCGTCCGACGCGTTCTTCCCGTTTCCCGACGGGCCGCGGATCGCGCTCGACGCCGGCGTCGTCGCCATCGTCCAGCCGGGCGGCTCCAAGCGCGACGAGGACGTGGTCGACGCCGCCCGCAAGGCCGGGGCCACGATGGTCTTCACCGGCCGAAGGCATTTCCGCCACTAGCGGGGCGGAAGCCCTGCCGTGGCGGCGGGCGTCTCCGCTACCCTGGAAGCGCGGGGCCGCTGAGGGTCCCGCGCTGGCGACGAAGCCTCGCAGGCCACGCGGCCCGGGGCTTTTTCGTTATCTGGAACCGAAACGACACAGGGAGCACCATGAATCCGTATTCCGTCACCGTCCGCAGCATCGGGATCCCGAGGCTCGAGGTGCGGCTGATCGTCCGCGCGGAGACGCGCGAGGCGGCGGGCGCGCTCGCGTCCGCGATCGCCGAGCAGCAGCAAGGCGGCACGTTCGAGGCGCGGCGCGTGCGCACGATCGCCGACCGCGCCGGGCTCGTCGTCGACGCTGCGTGAGCACCGGGGCGGGCTTCCGCCTCGTTGCGCGCGGTGAGCAACGCGCGTTGCTCGAGCTCCCGTGGCAGCTCCCGCTCGAGGAGTGGCCACGGGAGCTCCTCGTCGACGTGAAGCGCGGGATCGGACGCCATGTCGTCCGTTTCGTGAGCCTCGACGGGACGATCTCCGCGCTGAAGGAGCTCCCGCGTCGCGTCGCCGAGCGCGAGTACCGGCTGCTCGGCGCGCTCGACGAGGAGGGCGTGCCCGCGGTCGAGGCGGTCGGCGTCGTCTCCGAGCGGACCGACACCGCGGGCGACGAGCTCGCCGACGTCGTCATCACACACGTCCTCGAGTTCGCGCTCCCGTACCGATTGCTCTTCGGGCAGCGGCTGCTGCCCGCGCCGGAGGCGTCGATCCTCGCCGCGCTGGCGGAGCTGCTCGTGCGCCTGCACCTCGTCGGCTTCTTCTGGGGCGACTGCTCGCTCTCGAACGCGCTCTTCCGGCGCGACGCGGGCGCGCTCTCGGCGTACCTCGTCGACGCGGAGACCGGCGAGCTGCACGACCGCCTCTCGGACGGCCAGCGCGCGCACGACCTCGACATCGCGGAAGAGAACCTCGCCGGCGAGATGCTCGATCTCTCCGCCGAGCTCGAGCGCGAGGTCGTCCCCGACGCGTGGGAGTTCGCGGCGGACGTGCGGACGCGGTACGACGCGCTCTGGGACGAGCTCACGCGGGACGAGGTGTTCGCGCCCGGCGAGACTGCGCGGCTCGACGAGCGGCTGCGCCGCCTCAACGACCTCGGCTTCGACGTCGAGGAGGTCGAGCTCGTGTCGAGCGGCGGCGAGGTGCGGCTGCGCCTCCACTCGAAGGTCGTCGAGCCGGGGCACCACCGGCGGCGGCTGCAGCACCTGACAGGGCTCGTCGCGCAGGAGAACCAGGCGCGCCGGCTCCTCAACGACCTCACGGCGTACCGCGCCGAGCTCGACCGCGCCGGCCGCGCGCCGGTCTCCGAGACCGCGGCCGCGGCGCTCTGGCTCAGCGAGGTCTTCGAGCCGACGATCGCCGCGATCCCGCCGGAGCTCCGCGGCAAGCGGGCCGCGGCCGAGCTGTACCACGAGATCCTCGTCCACCGCTGGTTCCTCTCCGAGCAGGCGGGCCGGGACGTCGGGCTCGGGGCGGCGACGGAGTCCTACGTCGAGAACGTCCTCCGCGCCGCGCCCGACGAGAAGCTCCCGCTCGCGATGCCATAGGCTTTCCGCGGATGGCCCGCGACTACCCGACGATCCTCGACCTCGTCGGCGGAACGCCGATCGTGCGGCTCGACCGCCTCACGCCGCCGGGCGGCGCGCGCATCCTCGCGAAGCTCGAGTTCCTGAACCCGGGGGGCTCGGTGAAGGACCGGATCGGCCTCGCGATGATCGAGGCCGCCGAGCGCGAGGGGAAGCTCCGGCCGGGCGGAACGATCGTCGAGCCGACCTCCGGGAACACCGGCGTCGGGCTCGCGATCGCGGCGGCCGGCAAGGGCTATCGCTGCGTCTTCGTGATGCCGGACAAGATGAGCCAGGAGAAGATCTCGATGCTGCGCGCGTACGGCGCGGAGGTCGTGATCACGCCGACCGCCGTCGACCACGACGCGCCGGAGAGCTACTACTCCGTGTCGTCGCGGCTCGCCGAGGAGATCCCCGGCGGCTACAAGCCGGACCAGTACTCGAACATGGCGAACCCGCAGGCGCACTACGACGTCACCGCGCCGGAGATCTGGGAGCAGACCGGCGGCGAGGTCGACGCGATCGTCATCTCCGTCGGTACAGGCGGCACGATCTCCGGCGTCGGCCGCTGGTTCCACGAGCGGAAGCCCGAGGTGAAGATCGTCGGCGTCGATCCCGAGGGCTCGATCTACACGGCGCACGACGACTCCGAGCTGCACCCGTACCTCGTCGAGGGCATCGGCAAGGACACGTGGCCGGAGACGATCGACCTCGAGGTCGTCGACGAGTGGATCCGCGTCTCCGACCGGGAGTCGTTCGTCACCGCGCGGCGGCTCGCGCGCGAGGAGGGCATCCTCGCCGGCGGCTCGGCCGGGTCGACGCTCTGGGCGGCGATGAAGGTGTCGGAGCGCCTCGGCGCGGGCAAGACCGTGCTCGCGCTGATCCCCGACTCCGGCCGCTCCTACATGTCGAAGTTCTACGACGACAACTGGATGCTCGAGCACGGCTTCGTCGAGCGGCAGGCGCCCGCGCCGACGGTGGAGGAGGTGCTCGTCGCGAAGCACGGCGGCGACCTCCCCGCGCTCGTCACGATCGCGGCGCACCAGAAGGTCGGCGAGGGGATCGACGCGATGCAGCGCTACGGGATCTCGCAGCTCCCGGTCGTGCGCGACGGTCAGTGCGAGTCGCTCGCGGACGTGATCGGCTCACTGCAGGACCGGGCGCTGCTCGAGCGCGTCTTCATCCACCCGGACGTGCTGCACGAGGACGTCGCGTCGGCGATGCAGCCGCCGCTCGCCGCCGTCGAGGCGACGGCGACGCTCGACGACGTGTTCGCGACGCTCACCGCGGGCGGCAACGCGGTCGTGGTCGCGCGCGAGGGGAAGCCCGTCGGCGTGCTCACGCGCTCCGACGTGCTCGAGTACCTCGCGCGCGCGCGCTAGGGATTGCTCAGCTTCGTCAGCAGGTTCTGGAGCAGCACCGAGACGGTCGGGTCGTCGGCGCAGTCGGCGAGGCTGAACGCGCCCGCGGCGAAGACCTTCGCGCCGGCCTTCGTCTCGTAGTACGTCATCTGCGCCGTGAAGCCCGGGCCGAACAGGTCGGGGATCTCCGCGACGACCGTCGTGCCCGGCGGCGAGCTCGGCGCGGTGTGGTCGATCTCGATCCCGCCGGACGAGACGCCCTCGCCGGACGTCAGCTCGGTGTTCGCGAACAGCCACGGTGTCGACGACGTCTCGCGGACGAGCCACGGGCCGCGGTGCCGGCCGCGGTCGTTGCCGCGGTACTCGACGCCGATCAGCGCCGCCTCGGGCCGGCCGAGGTCGCGCCACTGCGCGACGCGCGTCATCACGTCGTCCTTGATCGTGATCTTCCAGAAGAAGTTGTTCGCCGAGAGGAACGCGAGGTTGCCGCCGAGGTCGCGGTACTGCGTGACGACGTCGTACTCGTGCTCGGTGACGTACTCGTGGTGGCCGGAGAACACCATCAGCGTGTACGCGTTCGCGAGCGCGCGGCCGTCCGGCACGTTGCGCAGCTCCGCGTCGGAGAGGAAGTCGACGTGCCAGCCGTGATGCGCGAGCCAGTGCACGAACGGCGCGTCGTAGTGCGCCCAGTGCGGCGGGACACCGCGGTCGAGGAACGGCCGGATCAGCCGTGCGTGGTCGGTCTGCCAGCCGGCGTACCACGTGTCGGCCGTGCCGTTTCCGTCGTCGTCGCGGAAGTTGTACGCCTGCCACGTCTCCGTCGGCATGACGACGGCGACGGTGTGCTCGCCGAGCTGCGCCGGGCGGAGGACGAAGGTCGCGTAGCCGACGCGGTCGCCGCACGTGAGCCGTGCGAAGTAGACGCCGCTCGGCCAGTTGCCGATCGCGACGTCGACGAGGCGGTGGCCGTGGACGGCGCCGATCGCGTGCGCCGGGCCGACGGGAGTGCCGAGCATGACGTCGTGCGCGAGCGTCCGGCCGCTCTCGCCGCCGGCGCGGAAGAACCGGTAGGTCACGGCGCGGGCGTGGTCCTCGATCACGAGCCGGCCGGTCGAGCCGGGCCCGTAGCTCTCGTTCTCGAAGTACGCCGTGAGCTTCGGCTTCTTCGAGTCGATCGGGCGGCCGGCGAAGCCGACGAGGCCGATCTCGTCGCCGTCGAGCTTCGGCGACTCGGGGCGGGCGTGCCCGCTGTGGACGAACGGTGCGAGCGCGGCGACGACGACGATCGAGGCGGCGGTCGCGCGGAGAGAGACGCGTGTGGTGGACATGCGGCCCACCGTCCGGCGGGCCGCCAACGGCCCACCCACGCGTCTCTAACCGGGGGCTAACCCCGGCGGATCTAGGTCAGGCGGCTGCCGTTCTGCTTCGCGCGCGCGTCGAGCTCGCGGGCCGCCTCGAGGCCGGCGAGCGCCGCGTCGAGGAGGTCCGCGAGCAGCGCGAGGCGCTCCGGCTCGGAGCGGAGCTCGAGCAGCGCCTGCTTCGACTCGACGGCGAGCTCGACCGTCGACGCGAGCTCGAACGAGAGCCGCGGCGAGGTCTCGTCCGGCTCGGCGGGCTCGGCCTCGACGGCCGCGGCGAGCGCGCGGAACGACGCCGTCGCGCGCGCGATCGCGTCCTCGTCCGTCGCGTCGGACTCGTCGTCGAGCTGCTCGACCTCGGCGGTCAGGAACGCGCGCCCGCGCGTCATCCGCGTCACCGTGAAGCGCTCGCCGCCCTCGACGAGGACGTTCAGACGGCCGTCGTCGAAGCGCTCGACGACCTCCGTCACGCTCGCGCGCGTCCCGGTGTCGCGGATGCCGTCCTCGTCGGCGTAGACGAGCCCGAACTCCTGCTCGAGCTCGAGGCACTCGCCGATCAGCTCCTTGTACCGGTCTTCGAAGATGTGGAGCGGGACGATCTCGGTCGGAAGGAGCACGATGCCGAGCGGGAAGAGGCCGATCTCGTCCACCGCCACAGGGTACTCAGCCGCGTCTAGCATGGCCCCATGGCAACCGACCGGCTCGAGACCCTGCTGCGCGGCGCGTTTCCCGACCCGGGGACGGTCGACGTCGAGGACCGGACCGGCGGCGGCGACCACTTCCAGGTGACCGTGACGAGCCCGCGCTTCGACGGGCTCTCGCTGCTCGAGCAGCACCGCCTCGTGAACGAGGCGCTCGCCGAGCCGCTGCGCGACGGCACCATCCACGAGCTGCGAATCAAGACGAGAGGAACCGCATGAGCGAGCTGCATGACCGGATCAAGGACGTGATCGAGAACGAGCCCGTGGCGATCTTCATGAAGGGGACGCCCCAGTTCGTCATGTGCGGCAACTCGGATCGCGCGCTGCGCGCGCTCCGCGAGGCCGGCGCGCCCGTCACGGCGGTCGACATCCTCCCCGACCCGGCGATCCGCGCGGAGCTCCAGGAGCTCTCGGGCTGGCCGACGATCCCGCAGGTGTTCGTGAAGGGCGAGCTCGTCGGCGGCGCGGACATCACCGAGGAGCTCGGCGAGAGCGGCGAGCTCGCGGCGCTGCTCGCGGAGCGGCTGGGCGACGGCTACCGCGACGGCGCGGAGGAGCACGTCGTCGACGTGCTCAGCGGCGCGCGCGTCTAGCTCCTTCTCGTCCCGACCCAGCGCCAGCCGATCGCCGGGAACGCGCCGGCGTCCACGAGCGCCGTCTCGAGCGCCTCGCTCGACGGCCCGCGCAGCCAGCGGTGGAGGTACGGCACCCACTCGAGCTGCCGCTCCTCGTAGCGCGCGCGAAGCCCGTCGAGGAGCACGCCGTGCGGGTGCATGCCGGGATGCTCCCAGCGCCACTTGTCGAGCGACTCCGGCGCCTTCGGCGGCGAGCCGGCCGCGGCGAGCATCCGGTACTGCGACTCGTACCAGTCCTGCGCCGCCGGGTCGATGAGGTCGTACGCGAACTCGTCGACGACGAGGAGCGGCGCGAGCTCGGCGAGCCTGTCGAGGCTCGCGCCGAGCGGATGCAGGTGGTGCAGGACGCGACCCGCGACGACGGCGTCGTAGCGCTCGGCGACGTCGCGGAAGTCGCCGTGGTCGTAGCGCGGGCCATCGGGCGCACGCGGGTCGACGCCGTACGCGTCGTAGCCCGCGTCGACGAGCGCCGGCACGACGCCGCCGGCGTCGCCGCACCCGACGTCGAGCACGCGCGCCGGGGCCGGCGGCAGGTGCGATAGAACGAACTCCGTGAAGTCCACGGAGGTGAGCCTTGCAGAAGCGCGCCGAATCGCGGTGCGGTCCCAGCTGCTCGACGGCACGGCGTCCGGCGTCCTCGAGACGGTGCGGCGGCTCGGCTACCTCCAGCTCGACCCGATCTCCGTCGTCGCGCCGCCGCAGCACCTCGTCCTCTGGAGCCGGCTCGGCCCGTGGAACACCGCGGAGCTCGACCGGCTGCTGTGGGAGGAGCGCTCGCTCGTCGAATGGCGCGCGTTCCTCTGGCCCGCGGAGGACCTGCCGCTGCTCCAGGCGCGGATGCGGCACCGCCGCCGCGACGTCGACGGCGAGGCGACGCGCGCGAATGCGTGGCTGAGGGCGAACGCGGCGTACCGGCGCCACGTGCTGCGAGAGCTCGACCGGAACGGGCCGCTGCTCGGGCGCGAGATCGCAGACCACAGGCCCGGCTCGCGCGAGGACCACAACTGGTGGGGAGCGCGCCAGATGGGGCTGATGCTCGAGATCCTCGCGGGGCGCGGCGAGGTCGCCGTCGTCGGGCGGCGCGGGAAGCAGCGGGTCTGGGACCTCGCGGAGCGGTGGTACCCGGAGTCGGAGCGCGTGTCGTGGCCCGAGGCGCAGCGCGCGCTGGCCGAGAAGCGGTTCCGCGCGCTCGGCGTCCGGCTCGACCGCCGCACGCGCTGGATCGCGCACCCCGACGCGACGGACGGGCCCGTGCCGGACCGCGTCGCGATCCTCTCCCCGTTCGACCGGCTGATCCACGACCGCGCGCGGACGGAGGCGCTCTGGGACTTCTACTACCGGCTCGAGATGTACGTCCCGAAGGCGAAGCGCGAGTACGGCTACTACGTGCTGCCGGTGCTGCGCGGCGACCGGCTCGTCGGCCGCGTCGAGCCGGTGCACGACCGGAGGGCGGGCGTCCTCCGCGTGAACCGCGTGTGGTGGGAGGACGGCGCGAGGCCCGCGTCCCTCGAAGCGCCGCTCCGGAGCCTGGCCCGCTTCCTCGGCGCAGCACGCGTCGAGTCGTCGCCGCATCCGTAGGAGCCACGGATCCACTGCGGGCGTCCCGCGATGCGGACGGCCGACGCGTCCCGCAGACTGCTCCCCGTGAGCTCGCTGGATCTCGCCCGGTGGCAGTTCGCCGTCACGACGCTGTACCACTTCCTCTTCGTGCCCGTGACGATCGGGCTCGCGTGGTTCCTCGTCGCGATGCAGACCGCGTGGTACCGCACCGGCGACGAGCGGTGGCTTCGTCTCACACGGTTCTTCGGGAAGCTCTTCCTGATCAACTTCGCGCTCGGCGTCGTCACCGGGATCGTCCAGGAGTTCCAGTTCGGGATGAACTGGTCGGCGTACTCGCGGTACGTCGGCGACGTCTTCGGCGCGCCGCTCGCGATCGAGGGGCTCGCGGCGTTCTTCGTCGAGTCGACGTTCCTCGGGCTCTGGATCTTCGGCTGGGACCGGCTGAAGCCGAAGGTGCACCTCGCGACGATCTGGCTCGTCGCGATCGGGACGACGGCGTCGGCGTACTTCATCCTCGCCGCGAACTCGTGGATGCAGCACCCGGTCGGCTACCGGATCAACCCCGTCACGCACCGGGCCGAGATGACGTCGATCGCGCAGGTGCTGACGAACTCGACCCTGATCCGCGCCTTCGGCCACACGATCGCGGCCGCCGTGCTCACCGCGGCGATGCTCGTGCTCGGTGTCGCCGCGTGGCGGATCCGGCGGCGCGGCGAGGCGGAGCTCTTCGGACCGACGCTGCGGATCGCGCTGTGGACGACGCTCGCCGCCGGGATCGCGACCGTCCTCATCGGGCACACCCAGGCGCAGCTGATGACGAAGCAGCAGCCGATGAAGATGGCTGCGGCGGAAGGGCTCTACCAGACGGAGAAGGGCGCGCACTTCTCGCTCTTCGCGATCGGCCCGTGGGAGCGCTACCCGAGCTCGAACCGCACGAACATCGCGATCCCGCACGCGCTGTCGATCCTCGCCGACAACTCGTGGAACGGCACCGTCCTCGGGATGAACAACATCCAGACGGCCTACGAGGCGAAGTACGGCCCGGGGAACTACAAGCCGATCGTCGGCGTCACGTACTGGACGTTCCGGATCATGACCGGGATCGGCTTCGTCGCGATCCTGCTCGCGGTCGCCGGGCTCTGGCTCGGGCGCGCAGCGGGACGGCTCGAGCGGAGCGGCCGCTTCCTCGGGCTGTGCGTGTGGGCCGTCGCGCTGCCGTTCGTCGCGAACTCCGCGGGCTGGCTCTTCACCGAGATGGGCCGCCAGCCGTGGGTCGTGCAAGGGCTGCTGCTGACGCGGAACGCCGTCTCGCCGACCGTCGGGCCGTGGTCGGTCGGCCTCACGCTCGCCGGCTTCGCCGCGCTCTACGGCATCCTCGCCGCCGTCGAGGCGATGCTCATGATCCGCGCCGTCAAGGCCGGGCCCGACGCCGCCGGCACGTTCCTCGCCGCCGGCGACGACCCGCGCTCCGCCAAACTCCCCTCCCTCTCGTACTGATGCTCGCCGCCTCCACCCACGGCTACTGGAACCTCGAGACGCTCTGGTTCTTCCTGATCGCGGTGCTCTGGATCGGGTACTTCGTGCTCGAGGGCTTCGACTTCGGCGTCGGCATGCTGCTTCCGTTCGTCGGCCGCAACGTGGAGGAGCGCGGCGTCCTCATCCGCACGATCGGGCCGGTCTGGGACGGCAACGAGGTCTGGCTCCTCGTCGCCGGCGGCGCGACGTTCGCCGCGTTCCCCGGCTGGTACGCGACGCTCTTCTCCGGCTTCTACCTCGCGCTCTTCCTCGTCCTCGTCGGGCTGATCGTCCGCGGCGTCGCGATCGAGTACCGGAACAAGCAGACGGACGAGCGCTGGCGGGGCCGCTGGGACATCGTGCTCGCGGTGTCGAGCGCGGTTCCGGCGCTCCTCTGGGGCGTCGCCTGGGCGGACATCGTCGGCGGCGTCCCGATCGACGCGCAGGGGAACTTCACCGGGAACCTCCTCGACCTGCTCGGCCCGTACGCGCTCTTCGGCGGCGTCACGTGGCTCGTCCTCTTCGCGTTCCACGGCGCGCTCTTCCTCGGCCTCCGCACGAAGGGCGAGCTCGAGGAGCGCTCGCGCCGGTGGGCGACGCGGCTCGCGCTGCCGGCGGCGCTGCTCGTGCTCGGCTACCTCGCGTGGACGTACGCGAACGCGCGGAGCGCGCACGAGAAGGGGCTCGTGCCCGGGATCATCCCGATCGCCGCGATCTGCCTGCCGTTCGCCGCGGGCGCGTTCGCGCGCAGCGGGCGGCTCGCGGCCGCGTTCACGGCGACCGCGGTCTCGATCCTCCTGATCACGCTGACGCTCTTCCTCAACCTCTACCCGCGGGTGATCGTCTCGAGCACGTCGAACGCCTACAGCCCGACCATCTTCACGACGAGCTCGTCGCACTACACGCTGACCGTGATGACCGTCGTCGCCCTCATCTTCACGCCGCTCGTCCTCGTCTACCAGAGCTGGACGTACTGGGTCTTCCGCGGGCGGCTCGGCGACCCGGACGCCCCGAAGACGCCGGGGGAGATGCTCGACCGGTCGCCGCTCGGGCGCGGAGGGACGCAGCCCGGCACGTAGCCGTAGAATCGCGCCCATGGAGTTCGAGACGCGCGCGATCCACGACGGACAGGAGCCCGATCCCGCGACCGGCGCGCTGACGACGCCGATCTACCAGACGTCGACGTACGTCCAGGAGGAGGTCGGCGTCCACAAGGGCTACGACTACTCGCGCGTCGCGAACCCGACGCGGACGGCGCTCCAGCAGTGCCTCGCGTCCCTCGAGTCGGCGGAGCACGGCGTCGCGTTCTCGTCCGGGCTCGGCGCGGTGACGACCGTGATGCACCTCGTCGACCCCGGCCAGCGCGTCGTCCTCATCGCCGACGTCTACGGCGGCGTCTACCGCATGACCTCGCAGGTCTACGAGCCGAAGGGCTATCTCTTCGACTACGTGCCCGCGGCCGACTTCCCGAACCTCCGCGAGCGCCTCGACGACAACACACGCATCGTCTGGATCGAGTCGCCGTCGAACCCGATGCTGAACGTCGTCGACATCCGCGCCGCCGCCGACGCGGCGCACGACGTCGGCGCGCTCCTCGTCGTCGACAACACGTTCGCGACGCCGTACCTCCAGCGCCCGCTCGAGCTCGGCGCCGACATCGTCGTCCACTCGACGACGAAGTACCTCGGCGGCCACTCCGACGTCGTCGGCGGCTTCGCGGCGACGAACGACCCGACGATCGCCGAGCGCCTGTACTTCCTCCAGAAGTCGCTCGGCGCGGTGCCCGGCCCGTTCGACTCGTGGCTCGTCCTGCGCGGGATCAAGACGCTCGCGGTCCGCATGCAGCGCCACTGCGAGAACGCGACGCAGGTCGCGCTGTTCCTCTCCCGCCACGACGCGGTCGAGCGCGTCCTCTACCCCGGCCTTCCGTCGCATCCGGGGCACGACATCGCCGCGCGGCAGATGCGCCACTTCGGCGGGATGGTCTCGTTCCTCGCCTCGTCGCCGGAGGAGGCGGCCGCACTCTCGGCACGCACGAAGCTGTTCAAGCTCGCGGAGTCGCTCGGCGGCGTCGAGAGCATGATCGAGGTGCCGGCGCGGATGACGCACGCCGCCACCGCGACGGCGCCGTTCGCAGCGCCGCCGAACCTGATCCGGCTCTCCGTCGGCCTCGAGTCGGTTGACGACCTGCTCGACGACCTGACCCGGGCGCTCGTCCGCACCGCCGCGCACGCGTGAGCGAGCCGCAGGAGGCGATCGTCTTCGTCGAGATCCCGATGGGATCCCGGAACAAGTACGAGTGGAGCGACGAGCTCGGCGGCGTCGTGCTCGACCGGCGGCTCTTCACGTCGATGACGTATCCCGCGGACTACGGCTTCGTCGAGGGGACGCTCGGCGAGGACGGCGACCCGCTCGACGCGCTCGTGCTCGTCGCCGAGCCGACGTTCCCGGGCTGCCGGATCCGCGTACGGCCGATCGGCGTCTTCCACATGAGCGACGAGAAGGGGCCCGACGAGAAGGTGCTCTGCGTGCCCGTCGGCGACCCGAGCTTCGAGCGCGTGACGGACATCTTCGACGTGATCTCCGAGGTGCGCGACGAGATCGAGCACTTCTTCCAGCGCTACAAGGACCTCGAGCCGTCGAAGCGGACCGACACGCGCGGCTGGGGCAACCGCGCCGAGGCGGCGGAGATCCTCGACGCGGCGCGCCTGCGCGCGACGGTCTAGGCGACGAGCAGCGCGGCGCCGAGCGCGCCGCCGGAGTCGCCGAGCTCGCTGACGACGACGGGCGGCGGCCGGTCGTCGACGAAGAGGTGCGGGATCATCGCGTCCGAGATCCGCCGCGCGCCGTCGTCGCCGAAGCGCGTGCCGAGGCCGCCGCCGACGACGACGGCGTCGAGGTCGAGGAGGTTGAGCGCGGAGCCGATGCCGGCACCGAGCGCGGAGATCGCGCGCTCGACGAGCCGGATCGCGAGCTCGTCGTCCCGCTCGATCGCGGCCGCCCACACGCCGCTCGTGAGACGGTCGCGCTTGTTCTTCTGCATCAGGTCGAAGAGCACCGTCTTCGCGCCCTTCTCCTGCGCGCGGCGCGCACGCCGCTCCATCGATCCCCGGCCCGCGTACGCCTCGAGGCAGCCGAACCGCCCGCACGGGCACGGCGCGCCGCCGAGCCGCACGACGATGTGGCCGAGCTCGCCGGCCGAGCCGAGCCCGAGCCAGAGCTTCCGGTCGATCACGACGGCGCCGCCGATCCCCGTCCCCCACCAGACGCCGAGGAACGAGCGGTACCTCCGCCCCGCGCCGAGCACACGCTCCGCCTCGACCGCGACGCGCACGTCGTTCCCGACGCGGACCCGTGTGCCGAGCTTCTGGCCGAGCTCGTCGGCGACGGGGAACGAGCCGCGCCACCCGGGGAGATTCCCCGCGCGCGCGACGGTCCCCGCGCGACGGTCGACCTCGCCCGGCGAGCCGACGCCGACGCCGACGAGCTCCTCGGGGAAGACCTCCGCCGCCTCCGCCGCCTCGCTGATCGCGACCGCGAGCTCGCGGACGACGTCCTGCGGGCCGCCGGTGCGCGGCGTCTCGCGGCGCGCGCTCCCGCGCACCGCGCTGTCCTCGTCGACGACGACCGCCTCGATCTTCGTCCCGCCGAGGTCGATCCCCCCGCGCAGAGCCATGCCGGGACCATAGACCTTCGCGCGTAGGATCACGACGTGGCCCAGCCGGAGCCGATCGACCTCCACCACCTCGGGAGCGAGCGCGTCATCGCGTCGTATCTCCTCGAGACGACGGACGGCCCGGCGCTCCAGGACTGCGGGCCGAGCACGACCGTCGACGCGCTGAAGGCCGGGCTCGCCGCGCGCGGGCTGGAGCTCTCCGACGTGCGCCACCTGTTGCTGAGCCACATCCACCTCGACCACGCCGGCGCGGCGGGGACGCTCGTCCGCGAGCATCCCGGGCTCCAGGTGCACGTCTCGGCCGTCGGCGCGCCGCACCTCGTCGACCCGTCGCGGCTCGAGCAGAGCGCGCGCCGGCTCTACGGCGACTCCTTCGACGTGCTGTGGGGCGAGCTCGCGCCGATCCCGGAAGAAAACGTCCACGTCGTCGGCGACCGCGTGCTCGGGCTCGACTGCTTCCCGACGCCGGGCCACGCGTCGCACCACGTCTGCTACCTCGACGCCGAGGGGACGCTCTACGCGGGCGACGCCGCCGGCGTGTGGCTCGTCGGCGGGCACTCGGTGCTGCCGCCGACGCCGCCGCCCGAGATCGACGTCGACGTCTGGGAGGCGACGATCGACGAGATCGACCGGCGCGGCCCGAGCCGGCTCGCGCTGATCCACTTCGGCGTCGCGACCGAGGTCGTACACCATCTCAACGACCTTCGCCTCCGTCTCCTCGACTGGGCCGAGGCGGTCGAGGGCGGCTCGCCCGAGGACGAGTTCATCGCGTACGCGAAGCAGGAGCTCGAGCTCGCCGGCGACGACGTCGAGGCGTACGACCGCGCGATGCCGCTGTGGCAGTCGTACCGCGGCCTGCGCCGCTGGGCCGACAAGCGCGCGTCGGCGTAGCGTGGACGAGCGGCTCGAGCAGGTCGAGGCGGAGGCGTTCGCGTCGCTCGCCGAGAGCGCCGGGCTGCCGATCCTCCGCGTCGCCGGCGCGGTGTGCACCGCGGCGCCGGTCGCGCCGGCGAACCCGCTGCTGAACCGCGTGAGCGGGATCGCCGACGCCGACGACGACGAGCTCGCCGAGATCGACGCGTTCTTCCGCGAGCACGGGATCGCCCACTACGTCGTCGCAACGGCGTCGCCGGAGCTCGCGGCGCGACTCGTCGCGCGCGGGTTCGAGCAGCGCCTCGGCTGGATGAAGTTCCGGCGCGATCCGAGCCCGCCTCCGGCGGGAGGGACGGCGCTGCGGATCGACGACGCGACGGGAGACGACGTCGCCGCGATCGTCGGCGCGGTCTTCGGCGGCCCGGACCTCGGCGCGATGCTCGCGGCGCTCCCGGGTCGCGAGGGCTGGCAGTGCTTCGCCGCCTACGACGGCGAGGCGCCGGTCGCGTGCGGCGCGCTCTACGTCCACGAGGGCGTGGGCTGGCTCGGCGTGGCGGGAACGCTTCCCGAGCACCGCGGCAAGGGAGCGCAGAGCGCGATCCTCGCGGCGCGGATCGCCCGGGCGCGCGAGCTCGGCGTCGACGTCCTCGCGACCGAGACCGGCGTGCGGCGCGACGACGGGCCGAACACGTCGTACGACAACATCCTCCGCGCCGGCTTCACGGAGGCGTACCTCCGCCCGAACCTCGTCAGTCCCTGAGGATCCGTCCGCCGGACGCCTGGTTCCGCGCCTTCACGACGATCTCGTCGACGTTCACGTGCCACGGCCGCGTCAGCGCCCACAGCACGCAGTCGGCGACGTCCTCCGCCGTGAGCGGGTCGACGCCCTTGTAGACCGCGGCCGCCTTCTCCGCGTCGCCCTTGAAGCGGACGAGCGAGAACTCCGTCTCCGCCATCCCGGGGTCGACGGTCGTGATGCGGATCGGGCGCCCGAGCAGGTCCTCGCGCAGCGCGTACGTGAACCCGCGCACCGCGAACTTCGCGGTGACGTACGACGCGGCGCCCTCGTACGCCTGCCTGCCGGCGACCGAGCCGAGGTTGACGATGTGCGCGTCGGCGACGAGATGCGGGAGGCAGAGCCGCGTCATCCGCACGAGCCCGTTGATGTCCGTCGCGAAGACCGTGCTCTCGTCGAGCTCGCTCGACTCGTCGAACGGCGCGCGGCCGAGTGCGAGCCCGGCGTTGTTGACGAGGATGTTGAGCCCGCCGAGCCGCTCGACCGCCTCGTCGACGAAGCGCGCCGAGCTCTCCGGGTCGGTGACGTCGAGCGGGAGCGCGATCTCGGTCTCGAGCCGCTCGACGCGGCGCGCGCCGCCGGCGACGCGGACGCCGTGCTCGGCGAGCTGCCGCGCGATCTCCCGGCCGAAGCCGGACGAGGCGCCGGTGACGATCGCCGTTCTGCCGGTGAGGTCGAGGCTCGCGATGCCGCGACTCTAACGGCGCGGCAGCACGCCGAGCCGCACGTCCTGCTCGCGGCGCGCGACGTGGTCGACCTGCAGCGTCGTGTGGTGCAGGTCGAAGCGGTCCTCGAGCACGTGCTGCAGCCGGCGGCGCGCCTCGTGGCAGTCGGCGCCCGGCCGCACGAGCACGTGCGCCGCGAGCGCGGGGAAGCCGCTCGTCACCGTCCACACGTGGAGGTCGTGCACCTCGACGACGTCCGCGTCGTCCGCGAGCGCATGCGCGACCGCGTCGGGGTCGATCCCGGCGGGCGACGCCTCGAGGAAGATCCGTCCCGACTCGCGCAGCAGCACCCACGCCGAGCGCAGCATGAGCGCCGCGACGAGGAGACCCGCGATCGGGTCGAGCCGGTTCCACCCGGTGACGAGGATCAGGCCGCCCGCGACCGCCGTGCCGACGAACGCCGCGAGGTCGGTGACGATGTGGAGATACGCGCCGCGCATGTTGAGGCTGCTGCGGTCGGCGCGCGAGAGCACCCACGTCGCGGCGAGGTTCACGACGATGCCGGCGAGCGCGACGACGAGCACGATCCCGCCGCGCACCTCCGGCGGCGTGATCAGGCGCCGGATCGCGGAGACGACGATCCACGAGCCGACGAGCAGGAGCGTGATTCCGTTCACCTGCGCCGCGAGGATCTCCGTGCGCCCGAGCCCGAACGTCCACGGCCCGTGCGCCGGACGGGTCGCGAGCCGCGCCGCGACGAGCGCGGCGGCGAGCCCGAATGCGTCGGTGAGCATGTGCCCCGCGTCCGCGAACAGCGCGACCGAGCCCGCGATCACGGCCGCGACCACCTCCGCGACCATGAACGCGAGGATCAGCGCAAGCGCGATCGCGAGCGCGCGACGGTCCTTCGTCCGCGAATGCGCGTGCGGGTGGTCGTGGGCGTGCGCGTGCACGCTCAAAGCTTACGACCGCACTGCCGCCGCCCACGCGCGTCCGAGGGCGAGGCGCTCCGGTGGCGTCGGGTGGCTGAACAGGAGGAGATAGACGACGCGCGGCGGCGCGAGGTCGGAGAGGTTCTTCCGCGCGAGATCGAGGAACGAGCGCTCGAACGACCGGAGATCGTGCGTGAGCTCGAGCGAGAACCGGTCCGCCGCGCGCTCCCAGCGGCGCGAGAGCGCGCTCCCCGGCGCGAGACCGACGAGCTCGAGCGCGGTGAGCACGAGCAGCGCAGCGGGCAGCTCGTCCGGCGACGCGACTCGCGTCCCGAGCACGACCCACACGACGGCGACCGCGACGACCGCGAACGCCATGCCGATGAGCGTCCCCTTCGCGACGTGACGCTCGCGGCGGTGGCCGAGCTCGTGCGCGAGGATCACCTTCACCTCGCCTTCGCCCACGCTCTCGAGCAGCGTGTCGTAGAGCACGACGCGGCGCGTGCTCCCGAGTCCCGAGACGTACGCGTTCACCTTCGTCGTCCTCCGGCTCGCGTCGGCGACGAGCACGTCACGGACGGGAACGCCCGCCCGCACGGCGAGCGCGCGCAGCTCGTCCGCGAGCCGCGCGTCCGCGAGCGGCTCGAAGCGGTTGAAGAGCGGCTCGAACACGAGCGGCGCGAGGAACGAGAGCACGACGACGAGCAGCGCGGCCGCCGCGCCTGCGACGAGCGGCCACGCCGACGGGAACGCGCGCGCGAGCCCGACGACGGCCGTCCAGCCCGCGGCCGTCAGCACCACCGAGATCGCCCATCCCTTCGCGCGGTCGGCGAGCCACGCGCCGCCGGTCTGCGTCGAGAACCCCCACCGGCGCTCGCGGACGAAGCCGCGCCACCAGCCGAGCGGCAGCCGGACGAGGGTCGAGACCGAGACGACGAGCGCCGCGTAGCCGGCGGCCGCGCCGGCCCAGCCGAGCCCGGAGACGAGGCTCCACGGCCCGTCCCAGACCCAGCCCAGCACCACGAGAACGGCGACGGCGAGCGCCGAGTCCGCGAGCAGGGCGAGGTAGAGCGGCCGGTGATACGCCCTGGCCCGCTCGACCTCTGCGTGAGAGAAATCTAAGGAGTTCATCTCCGCGTACCGATGCTAGGAAACGGCATGGCTAGACTGGAGGCCGAATGGCGAGCGCTGACGTAGCGGCACCGCTGCACCTGAACGAGGAGGCCGTGGAGCTCGCGGCGCAGCTCCGCAAGCTGTCGCGCCTCGCGACCGTGGTCGCGCTGCTCACGAGCCCGGCGCTGATCGTCTTCCTCTACCACACGCAGGGCTGGCCGTGGTGGGGCGCGATCCTCGGCGGCCTGGGCGGTGCGATCTGCTTCCGCGGCGCCGTCGACGTCGTCATGCGCCGCGTGATCCCGTGGCCGAGCCTCTTCGCAGTGGACGACAAACGGGCGAAGGAGCAGGACATCGTCAACCGGAAACGGTCGTGGTGGTGGCGCAAGTTCTACGTCCGCGTCGCGATCATCCTCGTGATCGGCTACCTGATCTACCTGCTCGGCAACTGGGTCGGCTGGTCGACGCTCGCGCAGTTCGGCGTCTACGCGATCACGCTCCCGTTCTTCCTCCTGTTCAACTTCGTGATCCTCTTCGGCCCGATGATGCTGATCGGGATCACGCAGATGCGTGGGTTCGAGCCGGGCGACGCCGACTGGGGCGTGCGGCTCGAGGACGTGCGCGGCCAGGCGGAGGCGAAGGAGGAAGTCCGCAAGATCGTCACGCTCTGGCAGTCGGGCGAGCACTTCGAGAAGGCGGGCGGGAAGCGCGAGCGCGGCCTGCTCTTCCACGGGCCACCCGGCACCGGCAAGACGATGCTCGCGAAGGCGATCGCGACGAGCTTCAACGCCCCGTTCATCACGATGCCGGGCTCGGGCTTCGCGCAGACGTTCATCGGGATGGACGCCGTCATCGTCCGCTTCCTCGCGCGCAAGGCGAAGAAGCTCGCGAGGAAGTGGGGCGGCCAGTGCATTGTCTTCATCGACGAGATCGACGCCGTCGGCATGCGCCGCCAGGCGCTTCAGGAGCACATGACGATTCCCGAGCAGATCGCCGCGGAGCAGCAGTTCTACGGGCCGATGGGCGCGGTCAACCCGAGCGGCGACATGGTCGTCGAGACGGAGGCGTGGCGCGAGCACATGTTTCGGCTTCGCGCACCCGAGACCCGCTCGCCGTACCCGGGCTGGATGCGACGGGTCGGGAACACACTCGACCAGGCGGTCCCGGGCGGCATGTTCGGCATGGGCGGCCAGCTCGGCCTGAACCAGCTGCTCGTCGTGATGGACGGCATCGACAACCCGCCGGCGATGCGGCGCTTTTGGACGAACCTGACGAACAACCTGCTGAACGCGCTGTTCATCGTGCCGCAGCGCATCGGCCGGGTGCCGCTGCGGATCAAGCCGCCGCGGCCGCGCAAGGACCAGATCTACTTCGTCGGCGCGACGAACGTGCCGCTGAACAACCTCGACCCCGCTCTCACGCGCCCGGGCCGCATGGGCCGTCACGTCTGGTTCCGTACCCCGACGAAAGACGACCGG
The DNA here is from genome assembly GCA_035506655.1 of Gaiellaceae bacterium. GTDB lineage: Bacteria > Actinomycetota > Thermoleophilia > Gaiellales > Gaiellaceae > Palsa-739. The sequence goes on along the minus strand of DATJOZ010000105.1, from coordinate 7,455 downwards.
AAGGACATCTTCGACCTCTATCTCGCGAAGGTCGCGCACGATCCGGCCCTCGACGAGCCGAAGCGCCGCGACGAGATCGCACGGATCACGAGCGGCTACTCGCCCGCGATGATCGATCAGGTCTGCTCGATGGCACTGACGTACGCGCATCACGACGGCCGCGTGTCCTTCGACTACGGCGATCTGCTGCAGGCGATGTCGGTGATCGAGTCGGGTGCGTCGATCAACGTGAAGTACGTGGAGCACGAGACACGCGCCGTCGCGATCCACGAGGCCGGGCACGCCGCTGCCGCCCACGCCTATCGCCCGGAGCAGGAGTCGAGCCGTCTCTCGATCCGCATGCGCTCCGGGACGCTCGGGCATCACCAGACGTTCGAGAAGGAGGAGCGCTTCACGGCCTGGCAGCACGAGATGTTCAACGACCTCATCCACACGCTGGGTGCGATGGCCGCCGAGATCGTCTTCTACGGCGAGAACGGCGGTGGCGTCGGCGGCGACCTCGCCCACGCAACTGCCTTGGCGACGAGCATGGTCAGCTACTCGGGCATGGGCCCGCGGCCGGTCGATCTGAACGGCTCGACGCCGAAGGACGAGAAGGCCCGGGAGGAACAGACCGATCAGATCGCGAAGCGGTTCGAGGCAATCGGGCTCAAGCTGATGAATCGCTCCTACAGCGCACAGTTCCAGGGTGACCGCGACCCGACGAAGCGCTCGAACGCCGCGCAACTGATCGGCCAGGCGTACGTCACCGCGGAGAACTTCATCCGTCTGAACAAGGACAAGGTCGAGAACGTGGCGGAAGTGCTGATCGAGAAAGGCGAGATCTACGGCGACGAACTGATGGCGCTGCTCGACGCCCAGCACTTCGAGAAGCCCGAGATCGACTGGACGAAGGAAGAGTCGTGGCCGGCGACAGTGTGATCGAGACGCCTCCGCCCGTTGCGGCCGAGGCGGCTCCGGCCGCCGAGTCGTCCGCGGCGCCGGAGCAGGAGAAGACGCCGCGCCTCTACCGCAAGCGGTTCGTCTTCATGTACGTCGTCCTCGGTCTGGCGCTCGCAGCCACGGTCGCGGGCGTCGTGATGGCGCTCGACGCGAGCATCACCGCCGGCCCGCCGCCGTGGTCGTCGTGGAAGCCGGACGGCTCGGCGAGCGCGCAGACGAACACGATCGCGCAGAAGGTCGGCGGCCTCTACCGTCTCCCGGGCGGGCATCAGATGCTCGACATCTACGCGAAGAAGCTCACCGTCCCGGTCACGACGTCGTCCGGCGCGTCCGAGGTTCCGATCGCCGCGGTCGCGATCCGCGGGCCGAAGGGCAAGGTCGACCGGATCTCGATGCTGAGCGACTCGAACAGCCGCCTCTACCAGCTGTGCGGCACCGGCACCGCGTGCGCGATCGGCCAGGGCAAGGCCTCGATCGCCCGCGGCCAGCTCGTCCGCCGCGAGGCGCTCGAGCTCGCGCTCTACACCTTCAAGTACGTGCACGGCACCGACCACGTGATCGCGTTCATGCCGCCGCCGCCCGGCTCGCAGCCGTCGGTGCTGATCTACCTCGACAAGGCCGACGTGCAGCCGTTCCTGTCGAAGCCGCTGGTGAAGACCATCGCGGCGAAGACGCCGCTCCCGACGACGATCACGCCCGCGGAGGGCAACGCGGTCGACCGGATCATGATGCCGCACCTCTACAAGTTCACCCTGCAGCAGACCCAGCTCGGCCAGGCCGTGCTCGTGCTCCAGCCGGCGACGGCGTAAGCTGGTCGGCGTGCAGGCGGCAACGGAACCGGTGGCGGCCGAGGACCGTCGGCCGCTGCTCCGCGGCGTGATCCACCAGGCCGGGTTCACCGTCTCGCTCGTCGTCGGGACGCTGCTCATCGTCGGCGCGGACGGCACGCGCGCGCACGTCGCCGCGTCCGTGTTCGCGAGCTCCGTCGCGATCTGCTTCGGCGCGAGCGCGCTCTACCACCGCGTGACGTGGACGCCGACGGTGCGGCTCTGGATGCGCCGCATCGACCACGCCGGCATCTACGTGCTCATCGCCGGGACGTACACCGCCGTCTGCCTGCTCGCGCTCTCCGGCGCGTGGCGGTGGACGGTGCTCTCGATCGTGTGGGCCGGCGCCGTCGCCGCGATCATCCTGAAGTTCGCGTGGGTCGACGCGCCGAAGTGGTTGGCCGCCGCAATCGGGCTCGCGCTCGGCTGGGTGGGCGTCGTCGCCTTTCCCAAGCTCGCGTCGACCCTCGATCCGGCGGCCGTTGTGCTGCTCGGCGTCGGCGGGCTCGTGTACACGGCCGGAGCCGTGGTCTACGTACGGCGGAAGCCGAATCCCGCGCCTGCCGTCTTCGGCTATCACGAGGTCTTCCACGCGCTGACGATCGTCGCCGTCGCGTGTCAGTACGTCGCGATCGCGTTCTTCGTCGTGCGCGCGGGCTAGCCCGCGGCAGCGACGACGTTCTTGGCCTCGGGGCCCTTCTGGCCCTGAGCGACCTCGAACTCGACGCGTGCGCCCTCGGCGAGCGTCTTGAAGCCCTCACCGGCGATCGAGCTGTGGTGGACGAAAACGTCCTTGCCACCCTCGTCCGGGGTGATGAACCCGTAGCCCTTCTGATCGTTGAACCACTTGACGGTTCCGGTTGCCATATTCAGTACACCTCCTTCTGCCTATCGCGAACGGGCAGAGGAGGCGCAAAGGCGACGCGCATCCGGTACTCGCTCTCGTGTTGCCGCGAGGGTAGCAGGGCGCCGCCGTTGACCGTAGGCCGCACGCGGCGCATCATCGAAGCGTGAGGCGGATCGGAGCGGTTGTCGTCCTCGCGCTCGCAGCCGCGGCGCCCGCCGGTGCTGCGCTCACGCTCGACACGACGTTCGGCTACCAGGGCACGGTCGGGATCCCGCATTCGACCGGCACGGCCGTCCTCGCGCTGCCCGACGGGCGGATCCTCGTCGGCGGGAGCAACAACGGTCTGCTCAGCCTCGTCCGTCTGATGCCGAACGGCTCGATCGACACGAGCTTCGGAAACGGCGGGGTCGATGAGCTCGACTGCGGCCAGGCGGGGCCGGCCCTCATGAACGGCATCACGGCACTCGGCCTGGCGGCGAGCGGCTCGATCGTCGTCGCCGGCCCGTCGCAGGACTTCGGCTACTTCATCGCGCTCCGGAAGGCAGACGGGAGCGGCTGCGACACGAGTCTCGGCGGCCAGAATCTCCCCGGCCACATCCTCGGACCGTCGTCCGGCAGCGCGTCGAGCCCGACGTCGATGATGGTGGACGGTTCCGGCCGCATCTCCATCGGGCCGATCGCCGCCGGGAACCCTGCGGTCCGCGTCGACGCGAACGGCACGGGGGACGGTCCCCCGTCGCCGGCCGACCTCGAGTCGATCGGAGGCACGACCGACATCCTGTTCCAGCCGGACGGCTCGTACTTCGCGGCGCTCGTGACGGGAGCGAACGACCTGATCGTCGCCCACCTCCTCCCGAGCTGGACGATGGACAGCTCCTACGGCACCGGCGGGCTCGCGCAGCTCGCGCTCCCCGACGTTCAGCGGTCGGGCGCGATCGTCCGACTCGGCGACGGGTCGATCGTCGACGTGGGATCGGCGACAGGCGCGGTCGTCGCTGCGCACTTCCTTGCGAACGGATCGGTCGACACGAGCTGGGGCAGCGGCGGGATCGTGACGATCCCGCTGGCCGACCCGGTCCACGTCGGCGACGCGATCGTCGACTCCGCGGGGAACATCGCGGCCGTGGGAAGCCAAGGCAGCGGCGCGGCCCCCTGGATTCTCGAGCTCGGCCAGAACGGCTCCGTCGTGACGCCTCCGACGGCGATCCCCGGCGGGTTCTCCGGCGAGCTCGCGCTCGCTCCGGACGGGGGACTCCTGGCCGTCAGCGGCGTTCCCAATGAGGCGTTCGTCACGCGCTTCGGCGGCTCGGCGGGCGGAGGAGCGCCCTCGGCCGGCGGCTCGTCCGGCGGCGGCTCGAGCACGCTCCCGACCGGGTCCGGGCTGCCGGATCTCCAGCTCGCGCTGACGGCGGAGTCGACGGTCGCGCCGCCCGTCGGCTCGCAGCTCGTCTACCACGTCACGGTCGGCGACAAGCCCGGCGCCGGCGGCTCGTTCGACGTGACCACGACGGTGAACCTTCCCGCCGGCTTCGTCGTGACGAAGACGTACTCCGATCGCGGCAAGGGTTGCAGCGGCATGACGCCGCCGCTCACGTGCGACCTCGACTGGATCTCGCCGTCCGTCGTCGGCCACATCACGATCTGGGGAACCGTCGGCAAGGCCGGCCCGCAGACCGCGAGCGCGTCGGTGCACGAAGGCCCGGGCGAGCTGAACCCCGCGGACAACTCCGCGACGCTCGTGCTGCAGCCGACGACCCCGCTCGTCGCGGCGCTGCGGGTGCGCACGCCGCCCGAGCTCAGCGGCGTCGCGAGGCCCGGCCACACGCTCGTCGCGACGAAGGTGCGCTGGAACGGCGCGCCGACCGCGGTCTCGTACCAGTGGCAGCTCTGCCTCGGCCCGCGCTGCGCGCCGATTCACGGCGCCACGTCGCTGACGCTGAAGCTCCTCCCGTCGTACGCCGGCTACGACGTCCGGCTCGTCGAGACGGGACGGAACGCCGCAGGCGCGCTGGCGAGCAGCTCGAAACGGCTGCTCGTGCGGAAGCGCTAGCGCCTCGCCGCGACCGCGACGTACGGCGACGCGGTGTGGAGGTGCGTCTTCCCGCTGACGCCGTCGACGACGACACGCAGCAGGAGCCCACGCCACGACGGAAGGACGTGCAGCGTCGCGGCGTGCGCGACGACGCGGCACGCCGCGCGCGAGCAGAGCTGCCAGCTGTAGGTGAGCTTCGCGGGCACCGACCACTTCGGCGCGACCGCGTGGACCGTCGCGCCGACGGTCGCGACGCCGCCGATCGACACGTGCTTCACGAGCGTGACCGCGGCGGGCGCTGCCGCCGCCGGGGGCGTCGAGCCCGGCCCGGCGCTCGACCCGGAGCCGCCGCCCGACCCGGAGCCGCCGCCCGACCCGGAGCCGCCGCTCGAGGCGGAGCCGCCGCTCGAGGCGGAGCTCCCGCCCGACGACGACCCGCCGGAGCCCGAAGAGCCGCCGCCGGACCCTGAGCCGGTGCCGATCGACGAGGCGACCGGCCCGAGCCTCGGCGTGTCGATCTCGAACGTCGAGAACTGATTCGTGATCGTCGCCGCCAGCATGAGATACGAGCCGACGTCGGCCTTCGAGACGACGTACGACTCGGGGGCAGGCGATGCGACCGCCGTGCAACCGCCCGTCGCGCCCGGGCATCGCCGCCACGTGTAGGCGACCGTGTCGGCGAGCCCGATCCCGAACCAGTCTCCGGGGCCGACGGTGAGGAGGTCGGCGACGACCGCACTCCCGTCCTGCGATCCCCCGACCACGCGGAACCCTCCGGAGAAGGCGCTCGCGTCCGCCGTGATCGGCCGGCTGACGACGGTCGTCGAATACGAGCCGACGCCGTTCTGCACCGTCAGCTGGTAGCGGACGACCGCCCCGACGTCGGTGAGATACGCCGGGATGCCGAGCCACCCCTGGCTGGGGATGACCGGACAGCGGCTCAGATCCGGGAAGCAGAGATCGACATAGCGCCACGTGACGTACTGCGGCTTCGTCCCGCCGTAGGTGCCGTCGTCGAATCGGATTCCGCCGTCGCTGCGGGCGGAGAACGTGCCCGTGATCGTGGGCGGGGAGAGCTCGTACGGCGCGGTCCCGCCCGTCACGACGGGGGTCGGTGCCGATCTGACGTCGCCTTCCGGGGCGTTGAAGGCGCCCCACGCCTTGACCTCCACGTAGATCGTGTAGCCGAGCTGGTCCCCGTCGAGCTGCAGCGTGTTCGAGTTGCCGCCGACGGTGCTGCAGTCGCTCCCCTTGCACTCCCACCACCCGTAGCCGAGCTCCACCGGCGCCGGGTCCCACGTCCCCGGGTCGGCGGTGAGCGTCGAGTCCGCGGTCGGCGAGCCGCTGATCGTCGGCGGCGTGATGTTCGCCGCGCGCGCCGAGCCGACGCCCGCGAGGGCGACGAGCAGCACCGCCCCGAGTGCGAGCGATCTCCGGCTCACCTGCGCTCATCGTAGACCCGACAAACGTCAAGGGGGGAGCGGCCGATCCTTAGGATGAGGGGTTGCCTCCTGGGCGCAGGCCGCCGATACTCGGAGGCGATGCGCCTGCCGCCGGCCCGTCTGCTTCCCTCCCTCGCCGCTGCCGCGATCGTCGCCGCGCTCGTCGCCGTCGTCACCGGCTGCGGGGTGACGGGGACGATCGATCCGGTCGCCTCCGCCGCGACGAAGAGCGAGAACGCGGGGACGGCGCACGTGACGTTCGAAGCGAGCGTGACGTCACCCGACTCCGCTGCCGACGCGTTCACGATGCGCGGCAGCGGCACGATGTCGCAGGACGCCGCCGCGCTCACCGTCGACGTGCCCGCGCTCGACAAGGCGACCGGCAAGGACGCCTCGATGAAGGAGATCTTCCTCACCCAGAACGGCGACTACGTGATCTTCCTCCAGCTCGGCGCGCTCGCAGGGCAGCTCCCGGCGGGCAAGACGTGGATGGAGATCGACCTGTCGAAGGCCGGCAAGCAGATGGGCATCGACTTCGACAAGCTGATGGGCAGCCAGACGTCGCAGAACCCGGCCCAGATGCTCGACATGCTGCGCTCGACGAGCGGGAAGGTCGACGACCTCGGGACGGAGACGATCGACGGCGACTCGACGACGCACTACCACGCCGTCGTCGACCTCGCGGAGGCGATCAAGGCGAAGGGCGGCGTCTCGGCGCAGGCCGCGCAGCAGCTGCTCCGCGAGTCGGGTGACGGCCGGGTGCCGGTGGACGTCTGGGTCGACGCCGACGGACTGATCCGCCGTTTCCGCATGACGTACAGCCAGACGCTGTCGGGCCACACGTCGCAGGTCGCGATGACGTTCGGGATGAGCGACTACGGCTCCGCGCCCGAGATCACCGCCCCGTCCGCGGACGAGGTCTTCGACGCGACCGACCTCGCGGTCCAGGGCTACCAGCAGCAGCAGTCGACGACCACGACGCCGTAGCGCACCGGTCCGGCCACTGTTGACCCGGGAGGGCCCGCAGCGCATGATCGCGGCGTGAGAGTCACTGCCGTCGCGCTCCTGCTCCTCTGCGCCGGATCGACCGCGGCGCTCGCCACCCGCGGCGCGCCGCCCGTCGTGAGGATCGCGCCCGCGCCGCCCGGCGCGCAGACGTTCCGCTGCACGGGCTCGCGGTTCAACCTGTTCGGGAACTCGAACGGGCAGCCGGTCCGGAACGGCGGCAAGGCGCCGACGTTCTCGACGAAGGGCAAGACGTACTGCGTCGTCTCGCTTGCGACGTACCACTGGAACGGCGGCAACGGACAGGCGCCGGGCTCGATCGGGCTCACCGTCGTCTCCGGCCTCGGCGGCGCGGGCCAG
>DATJOZ010000104.1:0-9193 GCA_035506655.1 Gaiellaceae bacterium | reverse complement strand
CAGCGACAGCGAGTCCGGCCTCGCCGGCTACACCTACCCGTCGCTGGGCAGCGGCTGGACGAACACCAACGGCGACTACACCTTCGACAGCACCGCCGGAACCCAGACCGGGTCGGTCACCGCCCAGAACAACGCCGGGCTGTCCAGCGCCGGCACCAGCTTCACCGCCCAGTCCGACGCGTCCGCGCCGACCGGCTCCGTCACCTGCAACAGCGTCGCCTGCTCGGCCGGCTGGTACACCAGCTCGCCCGTCGCCGTCGACATCAACGGCAGCGACGCAGGAGCCGGCGTCGAGCGGATCGTCTACACCACCGACGGCTCCACCCCGACCATCAACGGCAGCGACGTCGTCACCCACGGCACCGAGATCGACGCAACCTCCGCCAGCTTCAACATCACCAGCCTCGGCACGAACACCGTCTCGTGGATCGTCGAGGACAACGTCGGCAACATCTCCAGCCCCGCCACGCAGGTCGTCAAGCTCGACACCAGCGCCCCGACCGCCCCGACCGGCTTCACCTTCTCCGCCACCACGCACGCCTACTGGCCCGGCTCCGGCACGACCGTCTACTTCCAGAGCGGCGGCACCGGCGGCTTCACCGTCGCCGCCTCCGGCTCGACCGACGCGACCTCCGGCGTCGCGGGCTACACGTATCCGCCGCTCGGCAGCGGCTGGTCGAACACGAACGGCGCCTACACCTTCGGCGCCACCGCCGGCACGCAGTCCGGCTCGGTCACCGCCCAGGACAACGCGGGCAACACCGGCAGCGGCACGAGCTTCACCGCCCAGTCCGACGCAGCCGCGCCGACGAGCTCGATCACCTGCGACTCGGCCGCCTGCTCCGCGGGCTGGTACACCGCGTCGCCGGTCTCGATCGCGATCTCCGGCAGCGACGCGGCGGCCGGCGTCCAGCGGATCGTCTACACGACCGACGGCACCGTCCCGGCGATCAACGGCAGCGACGTCGTCACGAACGGGACCGCGGTCGCGGGCTCGAGCGCGACGTTCAACATCACGACGCTCGGCTCGACGACGGTGAAGTGGCTCGCCGAGGACAACGTCGGGAACATCAGCTCCGTCTCGACGCAGGTCGTCAAGCTCGACACGACCGCCCCGACCGCGCCGTCGAGCCTCGGGTTCTCGTCGACGACGCACGCGTACTACCCAGGCTCGGGCTCGACCGTCTACTTCCAGGGCGGCGGCACGGGCGGCTTCACCGTCAGCGCCTCCGGCTCCGCCGACGGCGAGTCCGGCGTCGCGGGCTACACGTACCCGGCGCTCGGCAGCGGCTGGTCGAACACCGGCGGCGCCTACACGTTCGACTCGAGCGCGGGCACGCAGTCCGGCAACGTCACCGCCCAGAACAACGCCGGCCTCTCGGGCTCCGGTACGAGCTTCACGGCCCAGTCCGACGCCGCGGCGCCGACGAGCTCCGTCCAGTGCAACTCGGCCGCGTGCTCCGCGGGCTGGTACACGAGCTCCCCGGTCGCGATCGCGATCTCCGGCAGCGACGGCGGCGCCGGCGTCGAGCGCATCGTCTACACGACCGACGGGAGCGACCCGACGATCGACGGCTCCGACAACGTCACGAACGGGACGACGGTCGCGGGTGCGAGCGCGAGCTTCAACGTCACGACGCTCGGCACGACCACCGTCAAGTGGCTCGCCGAGGACAACGTCGGGAACGTCTCGTCGGTCTCGAGCCAGGTCGTCAAGCTCGACACGACCGCGCCGAGCGCGCCCGGACTCGCGTACTCGGGCTTCACGCACGCGTACTACCCGGGCGCGGGCGCGACGGTCTACTTCCAGGGCGGCGGCTCCGGCGGCTTCACCGTCACCGCCTCGGGCTCGACGGACGCGCAGTCCGGCGTCGCCGGCTACACCTACCCGGCGCTCGGCTCCGGCTGGTCGAACACCGCGGGCGCCTACACGTTCAACTCCTCGGCGGGGACGCAGTCCGGCAACGTCACCGCCCAGAACAACGCAGGCCTCTCGAGCGCCGCGACGAGCTTCACCGCCCAGTCCGACTCGTCGGCGCCGACGAGCTCCGTCACCTGCAACACGGTCGCCTGCTCCGCCGGCTGGTACACGATCGCGCCCGTCGCGGTCGCGATCTCCGGCGCCGACGGCGGCGCCGGCGTCGAGCGGATCGTCTACACGACCGACGGCAGCGACCCGACGATCGACGCGGGCGACAGCATCACGAACGGCACGGGCGTCGCCGGCGCGCTCGCCAACGTCAACGTCTCGAGCGAAGGCACGACGACCGTGAAGTGGATCGTCGAGGACAACGTCGGCAACATCTCCTCGGTCTCGAGCCAGGCCGTCAAGCTCGACACCGTCGCCCCGACCGCCCCGACCGGCTTCACCTTCTCCGCCACGAGCCACGCCTACTGGCCCGGCAGCGGCTCGACCGTCTACTTCCAGAGCGGCGGCACCGGCGGCTTCACCGTCGCAGCGACCGGCTCGACCGACGCGACCTCCGGCGTCGCAGGCTACGGCTACCCGCCGCTCGGCACCGGCTGGTCGAACACCGCCGGCGCGTACACGTTCGGCGCGACCGCGGGCACGCAGTCCGGCAGTGTGAGCGCGCAGGACAACGCCGGCAACTCCGGCTCGACCGCGAGCTTCACCGCCCAGGCCGACGGCGCGGCGCCGACGAGCTCCGCCCAGTGCAACTCGGCAGCCTGCTCGGCCGGCTGGTACACGAGCTCGCCCGTCTCCGTGGCGCTCTCCGCGAACGACGCGGCCTCGGGCGTGTACCGCATCGTCTACACGACCGACGGCACCGCCCCGGCGATCGACGGCTCCGACACCGTCACGAACGGCACCGCCGTCGCAGGCGCGAGCGCGAGCTTCAACGTCACCACCCTCGGCACGACGACGGTGAAGTGGCTCGCCGAGGACAACGTCGGCAACATCAGCGCCGTCCAGACGCAGACCGTCAAGCTCGACACGAGCGCGCCGACCGCGCCGACGCTCGGCTTCTCGGGCTTCACGAACGCCTACTACCCGGGGTCCGGCTCGACGGTCTACGTCCTCGGCGGCGCGAGCGGCGGCTTCACGGTCACCGGCTCCGGCTCGGCCGACGGCGAGTCCGGCATCGCCGGCTACACGTACCCGGCGCTCGGCTCCGGCTGGTCGAACACCGGCGGCGCCTACACCTTCAACAGCTCGGCCGGCACGCAGAGCGGCTCGGTCAGCGCGCAGAACAACGCCGGCCTCTCGAGCTCCGGCACGAGCTTCACGGCGAAGGTCGACTCGGCCGCGCCGACGAGCTCGCTGACCTGCAACAGCCTCCCCTGCTCCGGCGGCTGGACGAACTCGATCCCGGTCTCGATCGACATCAACGCCGCCGACGGCACGGGCTCCGGCGTCGCGTCGGTCACGTACACGACCGACGGCAGCGACCCGACGACGAGCGGCACCGCGACGACGGTGAACGCCGCGACCGCGTCGTTCCCGGTCTCGTCCGCCGTCACGATCAAGTGGTACTCGACCGACAATCTCGGGAACGCCTCGTCGGTTCAGAGCGCGACGCTCCAGATCGACGGCACGCCGCCGTCGGCTCCGACCGGCTTCACCTTCTCGTCGACGACGCACGCCTACTGGCCCGGCTCCGGCTCGACCGTGTTCTTCCGCGGCGGCTCGACCGGCGGCTTCACGATCGCCGCGAGCGGCTCGTCCGACGCCGAGTCCGGGGTCGCGGGCTACACGTACCCGGCGCTCGGCAGCGGCTGGACGAACACGGGCGGCGACTACAGCTTCGACGCGACCGCCGGCACACAGAGCGGCTCCGTCACCGCGCAGAACAACGCGGGCCTCTCGAGCGCCGGCACGAGCTTCACGGCGCAGTCCGACTCGTCGGCGCCGACGAGCGCGATCCAGTGCAACTCGGCCGCGTGCTCCGCGGGCTGGTACACGAGCTCGCCGGTCGCGATCGGCATCTCGACGGGCGGCGAGGCCGGCGCGTCGGGCGTCGAGCGGATCGTCTACACGACCGACGGCACCGCGCCGGCCATCAACGGCTCCGACGTCGTCACGAACGGCACCGAGGTCGACGCGTCCTCCGCGAGCTTCAACGTGACGACGCTCGGCACGACGACGATCGAGTGGGTCGCCGAGGACAACGTCGGCAACGTCTCGTCTGTCCAGAGCCAGGTCGTCAAGCTCGACACGACCGCGCCGAGCGCGCCGGCGCTGACACTCACGGGCGGCGTCCACTCGTACTACCCGGGCGCCGGCTCGACGGTCTACTTCCAGGGCGGCGCGAGCGGCGGCTTCACGGTCGCGGCGAGCGGCTCGACGGACGCGCAGTCCGGCCTCGCGGGCTACACGTACCCGGCCCTCGGCTCCGGCTGGTCGAACACGAACGGCGCCTACACCTTCAACTCGTCGGCGACGACGCAGTCCGGCAACGTGACCGCGCAGAACAACGCGGGCATCTCGAGCTCCGCGACGAGCTTCACGGCGCAGAGCGACTCGACCGCTCCGACGGCGACGATCACCTGCAACGCGGCCGCCTGCTCCGCCGGCTGGTACACGGCGAGCCCGGTCGGGATCTCGGTCAGCGCGGGCGACGGCGGCGCGGGCGTCCGGCGTGTCGTCTACACGACCGACGGCTCCGACCCGACGATCGACGGCACCGACACCGTCACGAACGGGGTCGAGGTCGCGGGCGCGAGCGCGAGCTTCAACGTCTCGGCCGAGGGCTCGACGACCGTCAAGTGGATCGCCGAGGACAACGTCGGCAACATCACCGCCGTCGGCTCGAAGACGGTGAAGATCGACACGGTCGCGCCGACGACGTCGATCACGTCGAAGCCCACGAACCCGAGCAACGTCGCCGCGCCGACGTTCGGCTTCTCCTCGAACGAGGGCGGCTCGACCTTCGAGTGCACGCTCGACGGCGGCGCCTGGACGGCCTGCGCGACGCCGCTCACCGAGCCGACCCTCGGCGAGGGCCCGCACACGTTCTCCGTCCGCGCGATCGACCCGGCCGGGAACGTCGACGGGACGCCGCCGAGCTGGACGTGGACGATCGACACCGTCCCGCCGGCCGCGTCGATGACGGACCCCGGCGCGCACCTGAGCGGCACCGTCTCGCTCTCCTCGACGTCGAGCGACGTCGGCGGCACGGGCGTCGCGAGCGTCACCTACCGCTACTCGGCGGCCGGCTCGGGCGGCCCGTGGACGGCCGTCCCGGCAAGCTGGAACACGAAGACCGGGCCGGACGCGGTCGCCGACGGCCTCTACGACCTCGACGTGGTCGCGGTCGACAACGCGGGCAACTCGGCCGCCTCGACGCCGATCGCGAACGTCCGGGTCGACAACACCGCGCCGAGCGTCTCGATCACGAACCCGGCCACGAACGGCGGCGTCGCCGGCACCGTCTCGCTCTCGGCGACGATCACCGACGCCGACCCGAGCCCGGCCGTCGTGTGGCAGGTCGCGCCGCACGGCACGTCGACCTGGACGACCGTCCCGGCGAGCTGGAACACGAAGACCGGGCCGGACGCGGTCGCCGACGGCCAGTACGACATCCGCGCGACGGTCACCGACTGGGCCGGCAACGCGACGACGACCTCGGTCACGAACGTCACGGTCGACAACCAGGCGCCGACGGTGGCCGTCACCGCGCCGGTCGACGGCGGCTACGTGAACGCGGCCGACGCCGATCCGTTCGCCGTCAAGGCGACCGCGAACGACAACGGCACGGGCGTCGCCCAGGTCGACTTCTACCTCTGCCCGACCGCGAGCTGCTCGAGCGGGACGACCCACCTCGGCACCGACACGACCGGCTCCGGCGGCGTCTACAGCGCGTCCTGGCCGCTCCCGGCCGACGGCCAGTACTGGATCGAGGCCGTCGCGGCCGACAACGTCGGCCACACGAGCCAGTCGATCGCCGCCGTCACCGTCGACCGCACCGCGCCGGACACGACGATCGTCACGAAGCCGGGCGACCCGACGAACCTCGCGCACCCGTCCTTCACGTTCTCCGCGAGCGAGGCGACGCAGAAGATCGAGTGCAACCTCGACGGCGGCGGCTGGTCGACCTGCACGAGCCCGTACTCGCTCGGCACGACGCCTGTCGACGGCGCGCACACGATGCAGATCCGCGCGGTCGACCTCGCCGGCAACGTCGACGGCTCGCCCGCGAGCTGGACGTGGCACGAGGACCGCACGCTGCCGACGGCGACGCTGAACGACCCGGCGGCGCTGAACGCGGCGCACGCGATCCGCGGCACCGTCGCCCTCTCGTCCGTCACCGGCGACCCGACGACGAACGGCTACGCCTCGGGCATCGACCCGGCGACCGTCACGTACCAGTACTCGGCCGACGGCACGACGTGGGCGACGATCGCGACGCCGGGCGCCTGGGACACGACGGCCGTGACCGACGGCGTCTACCAGATGCGCGTCCTCGTGACCGACTTCGCCGGCAACCAGACGACGTCGGCGACCGTCGCGAACGTGAAGATCGACAACACGAAGCCGGTCACGGCGCAGGACGACCCGGGCCAGTACCTCCGCGGCACGGTCTCGCTGACCGGCACTGCGGCCGACCCGGTCGACCCGCAGGGTCAGCCCGGCTCCGGCGTCGACCACGTCGACTTCCAGTACTCGCCGGCCGGCGCGAACAACTGGACGACCGCCGGCACCTCGACGACCGCGCCGTACTCGACGTCGCTCGACACGACGACGCTCGCCGACGGCCACTACGACTTCCGCACCGTCGCGACCGACGTCGCCGGCAACGTCCAGGCCTCGACGCCGGTCACGGACCGCCTCGTCGACAACACGCCGCCGGTCGTCCAGCTGAACGACCCGGGCGCGAACCTCCGCGGCACCGTCGTCCTCTCGACGAATCCGGCCGGCACGAACGACCCGGGCGCGAACGCCTCCGGCATCGTCTCGACCGCGTACTCGGTCTCCGGTGACGGCGGCGCGACGTGGCAGCCGGTCGGTGCGAGCTGGAACACGACGGGCGTCTCCGACGGCCTCTACGACGTCCGCGCGATCGTCACCGACGCGGCCGGCAACGTCAGCGCACCGAGCGTCGTGGGCGCGCGGCGCGTCGACAACACGCCGCCGGTCACGACCGCCTCCGGCATCCCGGCCGGCTTCTCGGCGACCGACGTCACCGTGACGCTGACCCCGACGGACGCCGGCTCGGGCGTCAGCGACACGCTCTACTCGATCGACAACGGCGCGACGCAGCACGGAACCTCGGTGCTGATCCCGGCGCCGTCGAACGGGTCGAACGACGGCACGCACACGATCACCTTCCAGTCGGTCGACAACGCCGGCAACGTCGAGGCGCAGCACTCCGTCGTCGTCAAGATCGACGCGACGCCGCCGGCCTGCCCGAGCTGCTCGGCCTCCGACTACCTGCGCGGCACCGTCAACGTCACCGCGACGCCGACCGACTCCGGCGCCGGCATCGCGTCCGTCACGTTCCAGTACTCGCCCGACGGCACGACGTGGACGACGATCGGCACCGACTCGACCGGGACGTCCGGCACGTACTCGGCGAGCTGGGACACGACGGCCGTCGCCGACGGCGCGTACCACCTGCAGGCGCTGATCACGGACAACGCGTCGAACGTCTCGGCGATCGACCTCCACTCCGGCGGCGCGGGCGTGGTGGTCGTCGACAACACCGCCCCGAGCTCCTCGGTCGGCGCGCCGACGGCCGGCTCCTTCGTCAGCGGCTCGAGCGTGACGATCACCGCGAGCGCGTCGGACGCGAACCCGCTCACCTACGACTACCTCGTCAACGGCACCGTCGTCGCGAGCAACTCCTCCGCGACCGCCACCTGGGACTCGACGACCGTCGGCGACGGCCCGGTGCAGATCCAGGTGCGCGCGACCGACCCGGCCGGCAACTCGACGACCTCCGCCCCGGTCACCGTCAACGTCGACAACCACGCCCCGACGCCGACCCTGTCGAACCCGGGCGCGGCGGTCTCCGGCACCCCGACGCTCTCGGCGACGAGCGACGCCGACACCTCGACGGTCGAGTTCCAGTACCGGCCGAACGGCGGCTCCTCGTGGACGTCGATCGCGACGGTGGGCCCGCCGTTCCAGACGAGCGCGTGGGCGACCGGCGGCCTCACCGACGGCAGCTACGACCTGCGCGCGATCGCGACCGACCAGGCCGGCCACACCGGCACGAGCCCGATCGTCTCCGTCCTCGTCGACAACACGAACCCGACCGGCTCGCTCATCGTCCCGACCGCCGGCCAGACCATCGGCGGCCCGGCCGCGCAGCTCTCCGCGACCGCGTCCGACGGCGGCTCCGGCGTCGCGAGCGTCCGGTTCGAGTACTCGCCGGCCGGCCTCAACACGTGGACGACGATCACGACCGACACGTCCGCCCCGTACGACGTCACGTGGGACGCCTCCGCGGTGCCGACGGCGAACTACGACATCCGCCTCGTGATCACGGACAACGCGGGCAACACGAAGACGACGACCCCGGTCACCGTCCACGTCGACTCGACCGCGCCGACCGTCGTCCTGACGAACCCGGGCGCGAACATCTCCGGCACCGTGCCGCTGAGCGCGACGGTGAGCGGCCCGGCTGCGGTCTCCGTCACCTTCGAGATCAGCCCGGCCGGCGCCAACACGTGGACGAACATCTCCGTCGACCACGCGTCGCCGTGGGGCGCGAGCTTCGACACGACGACCGTCGGCGACGCCGTCTACGACATCCGCGCGGTCGCGGTCGACGCGCTCGGCAACCAGGGCACCGACATCGCGACGAACGTCCGGATCGACAACACGGCTCCGTCGATCGTCACGTCGGCCCCGCTCGACGGCACCGCGCCGGCGACCGCCACCTCGATCGCCTTCGACACGAGCGAGATCGTCACGCTCAGCGGCGTCACGCTCGACGGCAACCCGACGGTCGCCCCGACGATCACCGGCACGCACGTCGACTTCGCCACCGGCGCCCTGTCGCCCGGCCCGCATACGCTCTCCGGCACGCTCGACGACGCCGTCGGCAAGACGATGCCGTTCCGGATCCACTTCACGGTCTACCCGGCCCCGACCGCGACCCAGCCGTACGTCGAGAAGAACGGCTCGGCCACGAGCGCGACGACCCTCACCTCGGCCGACGGCCAGATGAGCGTCACGATGCCGGCGAACGACTGGTCGGGCGGCGGCCCGAACGACTGGCTCGTC
>DATJOZ010000103.1:0-56102 GCA_035506655.1 Gaiellaceae bacterium | reverse complement strand
CTGCCACCACTGCGGCGCGCTCGAGCCGATGGGGGAGGCGTGCCCGGCGTGCGGCTCCGCCGAGCTCGCACGGATCGGCGCCGGCACGCAGAAGCTCGAGCGCGAGCTCGAGAAGCACGTGCCGGAGCTCGAGCGCATCCGCCTCGACGCCGACGCGGTCGAGAAGCCCGAGCAGCTCCGCGACGCGCTCGAGCGGTTCGGGCGCACCGACCGCGCCGTGCTCGTCGGGACGCAGATGGTCGCGAAGGGCCACGACTTCCCCGGCGTCGAGCTCGCCGCCGTCGTCGACGCGGACACCGGGCTCGGCCTGCCGGACTTCCGCGCCGAGGAGCGGACGTTCCAGCTCCTGACGCAGCTCGCCGGACGGAGCGGACGCGACGCGCCCGGCCGCGTGATCGTGCAGACGTTCCAGCCGGACGCGCGCGCGGTCGCGTTCGCGGCGCGCCACGACGTCGCGGGCTTCCTCGCCGGCGAGCTCGAGCGGCGCCGTGCGCTCGACTACCCGCCGTTCCGCCACCTCGTCCGCATGGTCGTCTCCGGGCCCGAGCTCGCGGACGCGATGCGCGCGCTCGAGGAGCTGAAGGCCGGGCTCGAGGGACACGAGCTGCTCGGCCCGGCGCCGCTGCTGCGCCTTCGGAACCGCCGCCGCGCGCAGCTCGTCGCCAAGACGAGCCAACCGCGCGCGCTGGCGTCACGCGCAGCCGCGCTCCTCGCCGCCGCGGCGCCCGCGATGCGCCGCGCCGGCCTCACGGCCGTCGTCGACGTCGACCCGCAGTCGCTCTGAGGGCGCCGCTCAGTCGGCGACGCGCTGGAAGAGCACGTGGTCGCGCCACGCTCCTGCAATGAGCAGGTAGCGGCGCGCAACACCGATCCGCTCGAACCCGTTCCGCTCGAGCACGCGCTGGGAGCGGATGTTGTCGACGAGCGTGCCGGCTTCGACCCGGTGGAGGGCCGCCTCGCCGAACGCGAAGTCGACCAGCTCGCCGACCGCGCCCGTCGCGAGGCCGCGGCCGTTGCGATCCTCCGCGACCCAGTACCCGACGTTGCCACTCCGAAGCGCGTTGCGTACGACATTCGTGAGGCTGATCGTCCCAGCAATCGCCTTGCCGTCGAGGATCGCAAAGCTCCAGCTGTCTTCTCGGTGCGCCTCGAGCCGCTCGCGCTGACCTTCCGGAGTGAAGAACGCGTCCGGGCGCTCAGGCTCGTACGGAGCGAGGAACGCCCGGTTTGCGGCGTAGAGCGCTGCGAGCTCGTCGGCGTCGTCCGCGGAGAGCGGGCGAATCATCGTGTGTTGCCGCGCGCCGCGTCGAGGTCCGCGGGCCAGCGCGCGAGGATCCACTCCTCGTCGAGCTCGTCCCGGAGGTACGAGCGGCCGTTGATCTTGACGAAGTCGCGCGTGCGCGGATCCATCGCGAGCCGCGCCTCGGCGGGGAAGTTCCGGTTGTGCCGCTCGACGAGCTCGTTCAGCTCGGCGAAGCTCCAGCGTCGCGCCGTCTCGCGCCACTCGCGCGCGAACTCGGCCGGGTCGTCCGTCGCCGCCGCGAGCCCGCGCCACGCCGTATCGAGCTGCCGTTCGTGCTGGTCGAGCTGGTCCTCGATCGCGCGAAGGCGCCGCATCCAGATCGTCGGGCCGCCGAGCGCCCGCACCGCCGAGTCCGCGTCCGGCCGGAAGTTGCGGAGCCGCTGCCGCAGCGGCTTCCCCGCGGCCGGGCTACCCGTCAGGTCCGCCTCGAGAATGCGCCGCTCCTCGCGGTCGCGCGGCGTCTCCGGCCGCGTCGCGCCCTGGTTCATGATCTCCTTGAGCTGCCTCGGATCCATCGCGTCCACAGCTAGTCTGCCGACTGCATGGCCGACGACGACGCACTCGAGCACGACCACGACGACGAGCCGGAGCTCGATCCGGAGCGCGTCGCGCGCAAGCGCCTGGCGCTCGCGCAGATCCGCCAGTACCCCGACGTCGCGCTGAAGATGACCGCCCGCCCGGTCGAGGAGTTCGACGACGAGCTCCGCCGGCTCGTCGAGCGGATGAAGCTCCTGATGGAGGACGCGAACGGGATCGGGCTCGCCGCGACGCAGGTCGGCGTGCTCCAGCGGCTGTTCGTCTTCCACGCCGCCGAGGGCGAGGTCGTCGCGGTCGTCAACCCGGAGATCGTCGCACGGAGCGAGGAGACCGAGGTCGACGACGAGGGCTGCCTCTCGATCCAGGGCGTGCTCGTGCCGGTCGAGCGGGCGGCGTCCGTGAAGCTCGTCGGCCGCGACGAGAACGGCAACGAGGTCGAGTACGAGCTCGCGGACATCTACGCGCGCGCCGCGCAGCACGAGAACGACCACCTCGACGGCGTCCTCATCATCGACCGGACGACGCCCGAGGCGCGGCGCGAGGCGCTCGCCGTGCTCCGCCCGCGCATCGTCCTCACGTAACGACGTGACGCGGATCGCCGTCGCGGCGACCGCGCCGTTCGGCGCCGACGTGCTCGAGCGGCTCGCCGCGTCTCACGACCTCGCGCTGCTGCTGACGCGCCCCGACCGGCCGAAGGGACGCGGGCGCGCGCTCGCGGCGCCGCCCGCGAAGGAGGTCGCCGAGCGGCTCGGGATCCCCGTCGCGCAGCCGGCGAAGCTCGACGGCGACGTCGAGCTCGGCGCCGACACCGTCGTGATCTGCGCGTACGGCGCGCTCGTCCCCGACGTGCTCCTCGAGCGCGCGCTGTGGCTCAACGTGCATCCGTCGCTCCTGCCGCGCTGGCGCGGCGCGGCGCCGGTCGAGCGCGCGCTCATGGCCGGCGACACGGAGACCGGCGTCACGATCCACCGCACGATCGCGGAGCTCGACGCCGGGCCCGTCGCCGCGCAGCGCGCGTTCGCGGTCGCGCCCGACGACGACGCGGGCGCCGTGTTCGCGCACGCGGCCGAGCTCGCCGCGGAGCTGCTCGACGGCGTGCTCGCGGACGCGGAGCCCGCGTTCGTCCCGCAGTCCGGCGAGGTGACCTACGCGGAGAAGATCGCACCGGCCGACCGGGAGCTCGACCTCTCGCTCCCGGCGCAGGAGCTCGTGAATCGCGTCCGCGCGCTCTCGCCGCACATCGGCGCACGCGCCGTCGTCGACGGGCGGCCGCTGCTCGTCTGGCGCGCGCGCGTCGGCGGCGACGGCGCGTTCGAGCTGCTCGAGGTACAGCCCGAAGGCGGCCGGCGGATGCCGTACGACGCGTACCTCCACGGTCGCCACCCGTGAGCGTCTCGCCGGCGCGGCGCGTCGCGTACGAGGTGCTGATGCGCGTGTTCGAGCAGGACGCGTACGCGGATCGCGTCTTCCGGAGCGCCGCAGAAGGGCTCGACGAGCGCGAGCGCGCGTTCGCGCACCGGCTCGCGTACGGCGCCGTCCAGCGCGTGCGCACGCTCGACCACGCGATCGAGACGCTCGGGAGGCGCCCGGTGCGCAAGCTCGACCCGCCGGTGCGCGCGTCGCTCCGCCTCGGCGCGTACCAGCTCGGCTACACCGAGACCGCGCCGCACGCCGCCGCGAACGAGTCCGTCGAGCTCGTCCGCCGCGCGCGGCTCGAACGCGCGGTGCCGTTCACGAACGCCGTGATGCGCCGCCTCGCCGACGGGATCGGCCCGCTCCTCGCGTCGCTCCCGGACGGCCCGTTGAAGGAGTCGTACCCGGACTGGATCGCGGACGTGTGGACGCGCGACCTCGGCGCCGACGCCGCGCTCGCGCTGATGCGGACGATGAACGAGCCGCTCGAGACCGTCGTCCGGCTCGTCCGCGGCGACCCGCCGGCGGGCGCCGAGCCGACCGACGTCCCCGGCGCGTTCCGCGTCGAGCGGGTCGACGACCTCGCCGTGGCCGACGGGCGGATCTGGCCGCAGAGCCGCGGCTCCCAGCTCGCCGGGCTCGTCGTCGGCTCGGAGGACGGCGAGCGCGTCCTCGACCTCTGCGCGGCACCGGGCGGGAAGACCGCGCAGCAGCGCGGCGACGTCACCGCGGTCGAGCTCGACCCGAACCGCGCGCGCGAGCTTCGCGACAACATGGCCCGCCTCGGCGCGACGAACGTCACGGTCGTCGAAGCGGACGGCACGGCGCTTCCGCCGGAGCTCGACGGCTTCGATCGCGCGCTCGTCGACGCGCCGTGCTCGGGGCTCGGCGTGCTCGCGCAGCGCCCGGACCTCCGCTGGCGCGCCGAGCCGCTGCCCGAGCTCCAGCTCGCGCTCCTGCGCTCCGCCGCGGAGCGCGTCCGGCCGGGCGGCACGATCGTCTACTCCGTCTGCACGCCGAACGCGGACGAGAACGAGGCCGTCGTCGAGGCGAGCGGCCTCCGCGTCGTCCCGCTCGGCGAGGAGTGGCCCGCGTTCGTGCACCCGGGCCGCCCCGAGTTCCTGCTCACGCTGCCGCACGTCCACGGCACGACCGGCTTCTTCGTGGCGAAGCTCGTCCGGGACTAGGCGTACGCTCTCATGGCGGCAATGGCCTGGCAGGACTGGATCCGGACGGTCGAGATCGAGCCGTCCCTCTACGCGGCTGACTTCGGCCACCTCGCTGAGCAGGCGGAGATCCTCCTGCGCGCCGGCGCCCGCGTCTTCCACTTCGACATCGGCGACGGGCACTTCGTCGAGCCGATCACGATGGGCCCGATCGTCCTCCGGTCGATCGCGCCCGTGATCCACGACGGCGGCGGCGTCATCGACTGCCACCTGATGGTCGACAACCCGACGCACCACTTCCCGCAGATCGCGGCGTCCGGCGGCAACAGCGCGACGTTCCACTACGAGGCCGTCGACGACGTGCCGGCGACGATCGCGGCCGCGCGCGAGCACGGTCTCCACGTCGGCGTCGCCTTCAACCCGGAGACCGAGCCCGAGGACGTCGCCGCCGTCGCGTCGGGTGCGGACATCGTCCTCTGCATGAGCATCCACCCGGGGTACAGCGGCCAGGAGTTCATGCCGGAGGCGGTCGGCCGGGTCCGCCGTCTCCGTGCGGCGCTGCCGGCGCACGTGCACATCCAGGTCGACGGCGGGATCGACAACGACAACGCGCGCTCGGTCTACGAGGCGGGCGCGACGCTCCTGGTCGCGGGCGCGGCGATCTTCTCGCGGGAGGATCTCCCGCGCGCGTACCGGCGGTTGGTACAAACACTCGCGTGAACTGGTTCGAGCGCGCGCTCGAGCTCGCGGAGCGAGGGCGCGGCAAGGTGGAGGATCATCCGCTCGTCGGCGCGGTCCTCGTCCGCGACGGCGAGGTCGTCGGCGAGGGGTGGTACGAGTTCGCGGCCGTGAGGCACGCGGAGACGGTCGCGCTCGAGCAGGCGGGCGAGCGCGCGCGCGGCGCGACGCTCTACGTGACGCTCGAGCCGTGCTCGCACCACGGGCGCACGCCGCCGTGCGCGGACGCGGTCGCCGCAGCCGGTGTCGCGCGCGTCGTCGTCGGCGCGCTCGATCCGAACCCGGTCGTCGACGGAAGCGGCGTCGCGCGGCTGCGCGCGGCGGGCGTCGACGTCGAGGTGCTCGACAGCGATGAGGCGCGACGGCAGAACGAGGCGTGGCGGACGTGGAAGTCGCTCGGCCGCCCGTTCGTCACGTGGAAGGTGGCCGTGACGCTCGACGGCCGCGTCGCCGTCCCCGGCTCGCGCTGGATCTCCGGCGAGGAGTCGCGCCGTCTCGTCCACGAGCTGCGCGCCGCGTCGGACGCCGTCGCGGTCGGGATGGGGACGGTGCGCGCCGACGCGCCGCGGCTCGACGCGCGCGGCGTCGACGCGGTGCGCCAGCCACGGCGGCTCGCGTTCGGGCGCGGCCCGCTCCCGGACGGCTCCGAGCTCGAGCTGCGGACGGGGCCGCTCGAGGACGAGCTGGGCGCGCTCGCCGCCGACGGCGTCCAGTCGCTGCTCCTCGAGGGCGGGCCGACGCTCGCGGCGGCGTTCCTCGCGGCCGGTCTCGTCGACAAGCTCCTCGTCTTCGTCGCGCCGGCGCTCGCGGGCGAGGGGCCGCGCTTCGTGGAGGCGCTCCCGGAGCCGGTCCCGCTGACCCGGCTCCGTGCGACCCCGGTCGGCCCGGACGTGCTCCTCGAGGCATACGTCCAGGTGAGATAGGGAGGAGGGCGGCGAAAACCGCCCTCCTCGGTGCCCGCAGGGAGTCGCTCTGCGGTTCACCACAGCGTCGCTCCGCCCACGCCGGATGTCTGTACCGGGCGGCGCTGAACGCGCTGCGGGGAAACACGCAGGGCCGCGACGCTAGCCTTCGCCCATGTTCACGGGGATCGTGCGGGAACGGGGCCGCGTCGCGGCGGTCGAGCGGTCGGCCGACGGAATGCGGCTCGTCGTCGAGGCGCCGGCGACCGCGCCCGGCGCCGCCGTCGGCGACTCCGTCGCGATCGGCGGGGTCTGCCTCACCGCGGTCGCCGTCGACGGCGCGCGGCTCTCGTTCGACGCCGTCCCGGAGACGCTCGGCCGCACGGCCCTCGGCGGGCTCGCGCCGGGCTCGGAGGTGAACGTCGAGCCGGCCCTCCGCGCGGGCGAGCCGCTCGGCGGCCACATCGTCCAGGGCCACGTCGACGGCGTCGGCAGCGTCCGCTCCGCCGAGCCGGAGGGCGACGGACGCCGCGTCTGGGTCGACGCGCCCGAGCCGGTGCTCCGCTACTGCGTCGAGAAGGGCTCCGTCGCGGTCGACGGGACGTCCCTCACCGTCGCCGCCCTCGACGGCACGGGCTTCGCCGTCGCCCTCGTCCCGCACACGCTCGCCGAGACGACCCTCGGCGCCCTCGCCCCGGGCGATCCTGTGAATCTCGAGGCCGACGTCCTCGCGAAGTACGTCGAGCGCCTGCTCCCCTCTACCATGGGCTCGTGAGCGTCCGACCCGTCCCCGACCCGAGCCCGTTCGCGACCGTCGAGGAGGCGATCGAGGAGATCCGGCAGGGGAAGATGGTCGTCGTCGTCGACGCGGCCGACCGCGAGAACGAGGGCGACCTCACGATCGCCGCGCAGTTCGCGACGCCCGAGGCCATCGCGTTCATGGCGAAGGAGGGCCGCGGCCTCATCTGCCTCTGCCTCACCGGCGAGCGCTGCGACGAGCTCGGGCTGCGGATGATGACCGACCGCAACGAGACGCCGTACGGGACCGCCTTCACCGTCTCGATCGAGGCGCGCGAGGGGATCTCGACCGGGATCTCGGCGCACGACCGCGCGCGCACGATCCAGGTCGCGATCGACCCGTCGAAGGGCGCGCACGACCTCGTCCAGCCCGGCCACGTCTTCCCGCTCCGCGCGAAGCCAGGCGGCGTGCTCCAGCGCGCCGGCCAGACCGAGGCCGCCGTCGACCTCGCGCGGCTCGCGGGGCTCAGCTCCGCCGGCGTCGTCTGCGAGGTGATGAAGGACGACGGGACGATGGCCCGCGTCCCGGACCTCGTCGAGTTCTGCCGCGTCCACGGCCTGAAGCTCGTCACGGTCGCCGACCTGATCGAGTACCGCCGCCGCCACGAGAAGCTCGTCGAGCGCCAGGTCTCCGTCCGGCTGCCGACGGCGTACGGCGAGTTCGCCGCCGTCCTCTTCCGCGAGACGCTCACGGGCAAGCAGCACGTCGCGCTCGTGAAGGGCGACGTCAAGAACGCGACGGACGTCCTCGTCCGCGTCCACTCCGAATGTCTCACCGGCGACGTCTTCCACTCGCTCCGCTGCGACTGCGGCGAGCAGCTCGAGGCGGCGCTCGAGCTGATCGCCGCCGAGCCGAGCGGCGTGCTCCTCTACATGGCGCAGGAGGGCCGCGGCATCGGCCTCCTCAACAAGCTCCGCGCGTACGAGCTCCAGGAGGAGGGGCTCGACACCGTCGACGCGAACCTCGCGCTCGGCTTCGCCGCCGACGAGCGGGAGTGGGGGATCGGGAACCAGATCCTCGCCGAGCTCGGCCTGACGACGATCCGGCTCCTCACGAACAACCCGAAGAAGGTCTCGGGCCTCGAGGCGTACGGGCTCCAGGTGACCGAGCAGGTGCCGATCGAGACGCAGCCGAACGACGAGAACCGGCGCTATCTGGCCACCAAGCGGGATAAGCTCGGGCACAGGCTCCACCATCAGGGCCTGAAGTTCGAGCCGGAGGACGAGTGAGCGCGAGCGAGTACTGGCCGGGAGAGCAGCGCCAGGCGGCGGGTGCGGGCGAGGGGTCGGTGGACGAGACGGCGGTCGAGGACGTCGTCCGGCCGGCCGTCTCCGAGGACACCGAGGACTTCGACGACCCCGAGCTCGACGACGACGACGACCCCGAGCTCGACGACGACGAGGACGCCGAGGAGGACGACGACGCGCCCGAGGACGCCGCGTCGGCCGAGGCCGCGCCGGAGCCGGGCGAGCCCGCGCAGCCGAAGCTCCGCCTCGCCGGCCACGCGCCCGGCGACCTCGACATCCCGGACGGGATCGCGATCCTGGAAGGCGCGCCGCTCGGCAGCCGCCGCGGCGTCGGCATCGTCGCCGCGCGCTTCAACGGCGAGGTCACGAACCGCCTCCTCGAGTCGGCGTTCGCCGAGCTCGAGCGGGCCGGCGTCGGCCGCGAGCTGATCACGGTGATGCCCGTCCCGGGCGCGTTCGAGCTTCCGCTCGGCGCGATGGCGCTCGCGAAGACGCGCCGCTACGCCTGCATCGTCGCCCTCGGCTGCGTCATCCGCGGCGAGACGGCGCACTTCGACTACGTCGCCGGCGAGGCGGCCTCGGGGCTCCAGCTCGCCGCGCTCGAGACCGGCGTCCCCGTCGCGTTCGGCGTCCTCACGGTGGACACGCTCGAGCAGGCCGAGGCGCGCGCGGACAAGGGCGCCGAGGCCGTGCGCACGGCGCTCGAGATGGCCGACCTCTTCGCCCAGCTCCGGGCGAGCGCGAAAACCGCCTAGCTCCCGCTACACTTCGCCGCCGTGTCCAAGGTCTGCGCAGTCTGTGGGAAGAAGCCCGGCTTCGGCCATCACCGGAGCCACTCGATGGTCGCCACGAAGCGGCGCTTCGACCCGAACCTCCAGCGGGTTCGCGTCGTGCTCGGCGGCAAGCCGACGCGCGCGTACGTCTGCACGCGCTGCCTCAAGGCCGGCAAGGTCCAGAAGGCCGTCTAGCCGCCTCTCTCCTGCGGTGCCATGCTCTCCGCGTGGGGCCGATCGCGCGCATCCGCGAGTGGCGGATCGACCGGATGACGGACCGCGTCGCGCGCCGTCCGAGCGGCCGACGCGCCCGCGAGACGTACGGCGCCGACGACGCGCACTCCTTCCTCTGGGAGCCGGTACTCGCGACGCTCGCGCTCGGGGACGACGACCGCCTGCTCGACGTCGGCTGCGGCGGTGGTGCCTTCCTCCGCCGCGCCCTCGAGAGCGGTTGCGCCGGCGCAGGGCTCGACCACAGTCGCGACATGGTGCGCGTCGCGCAGAAGAAGCTCGGCGCCGCGGCGTGGATCGTCCACGCGGAGGCCGAGGCGATGCCGTTCCCGGACGGCGAGTTCACAGCGGTCTCGAGCCTCGTCGCGTTCTTCTTCTTCGCCGAGCCGGTCGCCGTCCTGCGTGAGATGCGGCGCGTGCTCGACCCGGGGCGCGGCCGCGTGGCGATCATGACGACCGCGCCCGAGGCCGAGGGCTCGCCGGCCGCGCCGTATCCGCTCGCGACGCGCGGACACTTCCACTCCGACGAAGAGCTTGTGCGCCTCGCGCTCGCGGCCGGCTTCTCGACGGCGGGAATCGCCCACCGCGAGGAGTGGGCGCAGCTTCTCGTCGCGCAACCCTGAGCCGGTCTGCGTGGTCAAATACGGTCGTGGAGGCAGGGCACACGCTCTCGTCCCCGCTCGGCAGCATCACGATCTCGAGCGATGCGATCGCGCACATCGTGGGAGAGACCGCCCTCGAGTGCTACGGCGTGGTCGGGATGGCTGCCAAGGGGCCTGTCCGCCGGCTGCTCGGCCGCGAGCGGCCGACGCAGGGCATCCAGATCGGCCGGAACGGCGACGGCGGCGTCACGATCGACCTCCACGTCGTCGTCGAGTACGGGCTGAACCTCGCCGAGGTCGCGTCGACGATCCGCAACCGCGTCGGCTACGAGGTCGGGCGGCTCACGGGGCTGCCGGTGCGGAGTGTCGAGGTCCATATCGAGGACGTCCGGAGGAGCGCATGAGCGCCGCGGCCGACCTTGACATCGTCCAGCGCGTCGTCGGCGCCGCGCTCGCGTCGCTCGAGGCGAGCCGCAGCCGCATCGACGACCTCAACGTCTATCCCGTGCCGGACGGCGACACCGGGACGAACCTCACGCTGACGATGCGCGCCGTCGCGACCGCCGTCGACGAGTCGCGCGCGTCCGACCGCCGCTCGCTCGCGCACGACGTCGCGCGCGGCGCGTTGATGGGCGCACGCGGCAACTCCGGCGTCATCTTCTCCCAGATCGTCCGCGGCGCGGCCGACGTGCTCGCCGAGACGCTCGACGGCGTCGACCCGCCGACGTGTGCGCGCGCGCTGCGCGGCGCGACCGATGCGGCGTACCGCGCCGTCCGCCGGCCGGTCGAGGGGACGATGCTCTCCGTCATCCGCGAGCTCGCCGAGGAGGCGGAGGCCCGGTCGACGTCGAACGGCACGTCGCCGCTCGGCGAGCTCCTGATCGAGCTCGTGCGCCGCGGCGAGGCCGCCGTCGCGCGCACGCCCGAGCAGCTCGCGGTGCTGCGCGAGGCCGGCGTCGTCGACGCGGGCGGCGCGGGGCTGCTCGAGCTCGTGCGCGGCGTCGCCGCGGCGATCAGCGGCGAGCCGATCCCCGAGGCGCCGCCGTCGCTCGAGTCCGTCGGCGTCGAGGCGATCCACCAGGAGCTCTCGCCCTACCGCTACTGCACCGTCTTCCTCGTCGAGGGCGAGGGGCTCGACCGCGAGCGGCTCGAGGACCAGCTCGAGCTGCTCGGCGACTCGCTCCTCGTCGTCGGCGACGACACCGCGCTGAAGGTGCACGTCCACACCGACGACCCCGGCGCCGCGCTGTCGCTCGGCACGGCTGTCGGCACGATCGACGGGATCGAGATCGCGAACATGCACGAGCAGACGCAGCAGCGCGAGCAACGCCTTCTCGCATCCGTCCCCGACGCGCCGACCGAGCGCGCGCACACCGGCGTCGTCGCCGTCGTCACGGGCGACGGGAACCGCCGTCTCTTCGAGAACGCCGCCGCGACGGGCCCGATCCGCATCGTCGAGGGCGGACAGACGATGAACCCGTCGACCGCCGACCTCCTCGCGGCCGTCGCCGAGCTCGACGCCGACGAGGCGATCCTCCTGCCGAACAACTCGAACGTGATCCTCGCCGCCGAGCAGGCCGCGCAGCATTCCGACAGGCCGGTCGAGGTCGTCCCGTCCGACTCGATCCCCGCCGGGCTCGCCGCGCTGCTCGCGTTCGACGGCTCGCTCGGCGCCGCCGACAACGCGGCGGAGATGCGCGAGATCGCCGACGCCGTCGCGACCGGCGAGGTGACGATCGCGTCGCGCGACGTCGAGTGGAACGGCGTCGCGATCCGCAAGGGCGAATGGCTCGGCCTCGCGGACGGCGATCCGGTCGCAGGCGGGACGAGCTTCGACGACGTCGCGGCCGCGGTCGTCGAGGAGCTGCTCTCCGAGCCGCGCGACGTGCTGACGCTCCTCACCGGCGCCGACGAGCAGCCGCTCGACGGGCTGCTCGAGCGGATCGCCGCGGCGCATCCGTCGGTCGAGGTCGACGTGCAGGAGGGCGGCCAGCCTCACTATCCGCTGCTGTTGTCGGCCGAGTAGCATGGCCCGGGCGTGGCCGCGCCCATCCGGATCCTGCTCGTGGAGGACAACGCGGTCTTTCGCGAGGCCCTCGAGCTGGCGTTCAGCCAGACCGACGAGGTGCAGGTCGTCGCGGCGGTCGACAACGGGAGCGAGGCAGTCGCCGCGTGCGTCGCGCACGAGCCCGACGTCGTGCTGATGGACTACCGGCTGCCCGGCCTCGACGGCGTCCAGGCGACGAGCGCAGTCCGCGAGACGGCGCCCGGCGTCGCCGTCGTCTGCCTCACGGGGGAGGCGAACGCGCGTGAGGTCGAGGCGCTCTACGAGGCCGGCGCGGCCGACTGCGTGACGAAGGATCAGGCGCTCGAGACGATCGTCGACGCGATCCGCCGTGCGGCGGGGCGCGGGTGAACCTCACCGCCGAGAACACGGCGATCGTCCTCGACTCGACGGCGGACTTCCCCGACGCCGCGTCGCGCTTCCCGAACTGGCGCGTCGTCCCGCTCTACGTCAACTTCGGCGACGAGAGCTTCCGCGACGGCATCGACCTCACCGCGACGGAGTTCTACGTGCGGCTGAAGGCCGCGCCGACGCTGCCGACGACGTCGCAGCCGACGCCGGCGGATTTCCTCGCGTGCTACGAGGGGCTCGAGGAGTACGCGCGCATCCTCTCGATCCACATCTCGTCGCACCTGTCGGGGACGTTCCAGAGCGCGGGCACGGCGGCGGAGATGCTCGGAGGCGACCGCGTGCGCACGATCGACTCGCAGACGGCGTCGGCCGCGATCACGATGCTCGGGCTCGCGATCCAGCGCCGCCTCGAGCGCGGGACGACGGACGAGGAGATCGACGCGCTCGTCGACCGCTACCGCGACTCGCACGGGCTGCTCTTCACGGTCGACACGCTCGAGTTCCTCGCGCGCGGCGGGCGCATCGGCCGCGCCGCCGCGTTCTCGGGGCAGCTGCTCCACGTGAAGCCGATCCTCGCGATCCGCGACGGCGAGGTCGTGCCGGTGAAGCGCGTGCGCGGCAACCGGAAGGCGTTCCAGGAGTTCGTCGACGCGCTCGAGTCGGGAACGCACGACGCGGCGAGCCTGCGCGTCGGGATCGCGCACGCGGACGCGCCGGAGCGGATGGTCGAGCTCGAGAAGATGATCCGTGACCGTCGCCCGCACGCGCAGATCGAGGCGGAGGCCGAGCTCGGCGCCGTCGTCGGCGCGCACGGGGGCCCGGGCACCGTCGGCCTCTTCTGGTTCGACGACGACGGGACGGGCTAGCTCAGTCGAGCCGGTGGTACACCTCGAACCGGTTGCCGCTCGGGTCGGCGAAGAAGACGGCGTAGTAGTCGGGGCCGTAGGGCATCTCCTTCGGGCCGCTGACGTCGCGGCCGCCGGACGAGGCGACGATCCCGGCGATCCGGTCGACGGCGGCGCGGTCCGTCGTCCAGAACGCGATGCGGTTCTCGTTCGCGACGTGGCCGGCGCTCTCGACGATCCCGATGTACGCCGTTGCGGGCAGCGGGTCGACCTCGGTCGCGAACACCTTCCACTCCGGCCCGTCGTAGCGCGCGGTGTAGCCGAGCGCCGGCAGCAGCGCCTCGAAGAACGGCAGCGCCTCGTCCATCGCGCGCACGCGGAGGTCCAGGTGTCCGATCGGATTGCCCGCGCCCATGACGGGAGCATAGGTGTCGAGTCCGTCCGGACCGGCTTCCTATACTCCGTCCCGCTCTGGCGCCGAGCACGATGACAGCGAGCCGTCGACAGACGGTGTTTGCAGGCCTGGACCGACCGCAGGCCTGGCCCGCGCTGCGCGGGCGGCCGCATCCGGAGCGCCTCGACGCGTCGCTCGACACGCTCCCCGGCGTCGGGCCGACGATCAAGCGGCGGCTCGCGAAGCTCGGGCTCGAGACCGTGCGCGACCTGCTCGAGCACCGGCCGCGCCGCTACGAGGACCCGGCGCGCGAGGTCGCGATCGCCGCGCTCGGCGGCGACGAGGAGGTCGTGATCGCGGGCGAGATCATCAACGTGAGCTCGCGGCGTCGCGGCCGCCTCACGATCGTCACGGCACGCGTCGACGACGGGACGGCGTCCGTCGGCGCGACGTGGTTCAACCAGCCGTGGCTCGCGGACCAGCTGCGGGTCGGCGTCCGTGTGCGCCTGCGGGGCCGGCCCGGCCGCTACGGCTTCGACGTCCGCGCGTACGACGTCGGCGACGGCGAGGCGACGGCGGACTTCGCGCCCGTCTACCCGGCGAGCGAGGAGATCACGCCGAAGAAGATCCGCGAGCTCGTCCTCGCCGCGCTCCCGCACGCACGCGACTACTTCGATCCGCTGCCGGCGGAGCTCCGCGCCGGCGAGGGGCTGCCGCTGAAGGCCGACGCGCTCGTCGCGGTGCACCATCCGCGCTCGCTCGGCGAGGCGGAGGCCGGTCGCTCACGGCTCGCGTTCGACGAGCTGCTCCTCCTCCAGATCGGGATCGCGCGCCGCGTCGCCGAGCGCGAACGGACCGTCGCGCCGTCGCTCGGCGAGCCGGGCGATCTGATCGCGCGCTACCGCCGTGCGCTTCCGTTCGCGCTGACGCCGTACCAGGAGCAGGCGATCCGCGAGCTCGACGGCGACCTCGCGCGGACGATCCCGATGCAGCGCCTGCTCCAGGGCGACGTCGGCTCGGGGAAGACCGTCGTCGCGCTGTACGCGCTGCTGCGGGCGGTCGAGAACGGGCGCCAGGGCGCGCTCATGGCACCGACGGAGACGCTCGCCGAGCAGCACTTCTTCACGATCGCGGACCTCTGTCTCGAGCTCGGCGTCACGTGCGAGCTGCTCACGAGTGCGCTGCCGGCGCGCGAGCACGCGGCGGTGCGTGCGCGGTTCCGGAGCGGCGAGGCGCAGATCGCGGTCGGCACGCACGCGCTCATCCAGCAGGAGGTCGAGTTCGCGGATCTCGCGGTCGCGGTCGTCGACGAGCAGCACCGCTTCGGCGTGGAGCAGCGGAAGGCACTCGTGGAGGGACGCAGTCCGCACGTGCTGCACATGACCGCGACGCCGATCCCGCGCACGCTCGCGCTCACGGTCTACGGCGATCTCGCCGTGTCGGAGATCGCGAAGCCGCCGGCGTCGCGCAAGCCGGTCGTCACGCGCTGGATCCCGGAGGAGCGCGCGTCGGAGGCGTACACGCGGCTCACGCGGCTGCTGCGCGAGGGCCGCCAGGCGTACGTCGTGTGCCCGCTCGTCGAGGCGTCGGAGACGACGCTCGCGCGCGCTGCGGAGGAGGAGGCGGAACGGCTGCGCCGCGCCGAGCTACGGGAGTTTCGTGTCGGCTGCGCGCACGGGCGCCTGAAGCCGGCGGAGCGCCGCGACCTGATGGCGCGCTTCAAGGCAGGCGACCTCGACGTGCTCGTCGCAACGACGGTGATCGAGGTCGGCGTCGACGTCCCGAACGCGACCGTGATGATCGTCCAGGAGGCGGACCGGTTCGGGCTCGCGCAGCTGCACCAGCTCCGCGGCCGTGTCGGGCGCGGCGCCGAGCAGTCGTACTGCCTCCTCGTCTCGCGGGCAAAGGAAGAACTGACCGAGTCGGCGCAGGCCCGGCTGCAGGCGCTCGTCGACACGACCGACGGCTTCGAGCTCGCGGAGCGCGACCTCGACCTCCGCGGCGGCGGCCACCTCCTCGGGACGCGACAGTCGGGCCTGTCCGACCTCCGCTTCGCGCACATCCGCCGCGACCGCGCGCTGCTCGAGCGCGCCCGCGCCGCCGCCGCCGCGATCGGCACCGAGCCCGGGCCGCTGCAGGACGAGGTCGACGAGCTCTTCGCCGGGACGGACCCCGCGGCGCTCGCCTGACGTAGACAGTGCGTGGACAGGCGCGGATTCCTCGTCGCCGCGACGGCGGCGCCGTTCGCGCTCCGCGACGCGGCCGGCGCGCTCGCCGCGGGTGGACCGTCGGGTCTCGCGCTCGTCACCGCCGACCTCGAGGCGCGCGTCGTCGCGGTCGAGCTCGCGACAGGGCGTATCCATTCGACGATCCCGACGCACCCCGACCCGCGCAGCATCGAGCGCGTCGGGGCGGTGGCCGTCGTCGCGCACACCGACGCTGCCGCCGTCTCGCTCGTCGACGGGAGCTCGCTTGCGGTGCGCCGCGTGATCGACGCGTTCGAGGAGCCCCGGTACACGGCCGGGAGTGCCGACGGCAGATACGCGTACGTCACCGATTCGGGTCGGATCGAGCTCGTGACGCTCGACGTGTTGCGCGGGGAGGCCGTGGGCCGCCTGCGGCTCTCGCTGTGGCCGCGCCACCTCTCGATCGCGCCCGACGACCGCACGCTCTGGGTCGGGCTCGGGACGGCGTCGCCGCGGTTCGCGGTCGTCGACGTCTCCACACCGGAACGGCCCGTGCACCGCGGCACCATCGTGCCGCCGTTCCCGATGCACGACGTCGGGTTCGCGCCGGGCGGGCGGAGGGCGTGGGTCACCTCGGGTGCCACCAGGACGATCGCCGTGTACGACGTCCGCTCGGGCCGCGTGCTGCACATCCTGCCGGCCGACGAGCCGCCGCAGCACGTGACGTTCCTCGCACGGCGTGCGTTCGTGACGAGCGGCGGATCGGGCACCGTGCGCGTCTACGACGAGCCGTCGGCCACCGAGCTCGGCGGCTCGGCGATCCCGCTCGGCTCGTTCAACGTCCAGTTCGCGTCGGGCGTCGTGCTCACGCCGTCGCTCGAGACGGGGATGCTGACCGTGCTCGACCGCGCTGGACAGGTGCGTCTCCACGTGCGCGTCGCAAGCTCGAGCCATGACGCCTGCCTCGCGTGAGCCATGGCCGGAAAGGGGTTGGCGACGCCATCACATTTGTCGTGGCGACGCCACGCCACGCCGCGTGGCTACGCCACGCTTGGCCACGTGGCCAAGCCACGCCACGCCACGTGGCTACGCCATGGAGGAAAGCGCGTCCGCGAGCTCGCGCGGGTGCGTGAGCATCGGCGAGTGGCCGGCGTCGAGCTCGACCGGCTCGACGCGGAGCACGTCGCGCGCAACACGGCGCTGCCAGTCGGCGCGGATCGACGCGTCGCGTGCGCAGACGATGTACGCGACCGGTCCGGCGATCTCGCACGGAGCTGCGTCGATCGGCGCCTGCGGACGGAGCCTCGCCGCAAGAGCCACGTCCGCGTCCGGGTACTGCAGCTCGCGCGCCGCGTCCGCCGGGTCGGGGTAGTACGAGCGCCCGAGCTCGTCCCGGATGCGCGCCTCGCCGAACCCCGGGACGAACGCATCCGATGTGTCCGCGCCCGGGACGAGCGCGCAGAGAAAGATGCGCGTCCGCGCCGGTACGAGCGGGATCGTCAGCCCGCCGAGCGAGTGCCCGACGACGACCGCGTCCTCGACGCCGCCGAGCGCGTCGCGCGCGACGGCCGCGTACTCCCCGATCCCGGCGCGGACGTCGTCGCACGGGAGATCCGGCGCGACGACCGCGTGCCCGCGCGCCTCGAGCTCGGCCCGGAGCGGGGCCCACGCCCAGCCGCCGTGCCAGGCGCCGTGGACGAGGCAGAACGTCGCCACGCCGCCATCCTAAGCTTGAGCGGTGCGGATCATCGCGGGCAGCCGGAGGGGACACACGATCGCGGCCCCGCGCGGCCTCGAGACGCGGCCGACGTCCGACCGCGTCCGCGAGAACGTCTTCAACCTCGTCGGCCCGCTCGACGGCGCGACCGTGCTCGACCTCTACGCCGGCTCGGGCGCGCTCGGGCTCGAGGCGCTCTCGCGCGGCGCGGTCCGCGCCACGTTCGTCGAGCTCGATCCGGACGCGGCCCGCACGATCGAGCGCAACCTCGACAAGCTCCGGCTCACCGGCGCGCGCGTCCTCCGCCAGGACGCGACGACGGCGCTCGCACAGGAGGCCGCCGCCGGGAGGAAGTACGATCTCGTCCTCGTCGACCCGCCCTACGACATGTACGCCGACCTCGAACCGCAGCTCGCCCGCTACCTCCCGTCCGTCATCGCGCCGGACGGCGTCCTCGTCGTCGAGACCGACGCGCGTGTCGAGCCCGCGCTGCCGCTCGAGCAGCGCACGTCGCGCAGGTACGGCTCCGCGCGCATCACGCTCTTCGAGCCGGGCACATGATCACGGCGATCTGCCCCGGCTCGTACGACCCGGTGACGAACGGCCACGTCGACGTGATCGCGCGCGCCGCCGGGATCTTCGACCGCGTCGTCGTCGGCGTCGTCGGCAACCCGCACCACAAGGAGCCGATGTTCTCGATCGACGAGCGCGTCGAGTTCCTGCGCACCGCGCTCGCGCATCTCGACAACGTCGAGATCGACGTCTTCCGCGAGCTCGTCGTCGAGTTCGCGCACAAATGGGACGCGAAGGCGATCGTGAAGGGGCTGCGCGTGATCTCGGACTTCGAGTGGGAGTTCCAGATGAACCAGCTGAACCGGCACCTCGCGCCCGACGTCGAGACGGTCTACGTGATGGCGAGCCCGCAGGTCAGCTTCGTCTCCTCGAGCGGCGTGAAGGAGATCGCCGCGTTCGGCGGCGACGTGTCCGCGCTCGTCCCGGAGCCGGTGGCGCGCCGTTTCAAGGAGCTGTTCCCCGCCGGCCGGCCGGGCACGCCAGAGAACCCCGCCGAGTGACCGGCCACACCGTCGCGACGCCGGACGGCCGCGTCCTCCACGTGGTCGAGGACGGCGACCCGAGCGGCTTCCCCGTCGTCGTCCACCACGGGACGCCGGGCTGCGCGCTGCTCCACGACCGGCACGTCGAGGACGCGGCCGCGCGCGGGATCCGTCTCGTCGCCTACGACCGTCCGGGCTACGCCGGCTCGTCGCGACACGCCGGCCGCTCGGTCGGCGACGCCGCCGCCGACGTGGCGACGATCGCCGATCAGCTCGGGCTCGAGCGGCTCGCGACGTGGGGCATCTCGGGCGGCGGCCCGCACGCGCTCGCGACGGCCGCGCTGCTTCCGGACCGCGTCGTCGCCGCAGCGTCGCTCGCCGCCGTCGCGCCCTACGACGCCGACGGGCTCGACTTCCTCGAAGGCATGGGGGAGATGAACGTCGTCGAGTTCCACGCCGCGCTCGAGGGCGAGGCCGCGCTCCGCCCGAACCACGAGCGGGACGCGCCCGCGTTCGTCGCCGCTGGCCCGGGCGGCCTGAAGGACGAGCTCGCGACCCTGCTCTCGCCGGTCGACGCGGCCGAGCTCGACGACGAGCTCGCGGCCCACATGTACGAGAGCTTCGCCGGCGCCCTCGCGAACGGCGTCGACGGCTGGGTCGACGACGACCTCGCGTTCGCGTCGCCCTGGGGCTTCGACGTCGCCGAGATCGCCGTCCCGCTGCTCCTCTGGCAGGGCGCCGAGGACCGGTTCGTCCCGGCCGGCCACGGCCGCTGGCTCGCCGGCCGGATCCCCGGCGTCGAGGCGCGGATCACCCCCGGCGACGGGCACCTGACGCTCTACACGCGCCGGGTCCCCGAGGTCCACGAATGGCTTCTGGAGCGCGTTTGACCGAGGGCAGGACCGGTCTATCGCCCGCCGAAGTTAGAATTCCTGCCATGGACGTCCTCGTTCTCATCGACAAGCTCGACGACCTCGTGCACAACGCGAAGGCCGTGCCGCTCACCGACCAGGTCCGCATCGACCGCGAGGAGATCTACGACATCCTCGACCAGATGCGGGCGACGATCCCGGAGGAGATCAAGCAGGCGCGCTGGATCGTGAAGGAACGGCAGGAGATGCTCGCCGAGGCGAAGCGGGAGGTCGACCGCCTCCTCGCCGAGGCGCGCGAGCAGGCCGTCCGCGAGGCGTCCCAGACCGAGATCGTGAAGATCGCCGAGCGGCAGGCCCAGGACATCGTCGACGACGCGCGCCGCCAGGCCCGCGAGACGAAGCTCGAGATGGAGGACTGGGCCGACAACATCCTCGCGACGCTCGAGGTCAACCTCGACAAGTTCCTCGTCGCCGTGAAGCGCGGCCGGGAGCGGCTGAACGAGCGCTCGCAGGAGACCGTCGTCGCCGGCATCGGCCAGAACGACGGCACCGGCGACGACCTCGGCTACTAGCGACCTCGCGATCTGCCGCACCTGCGGCGTCCAGTTCGGCGAGGCCGCGCCGTCGCGCTGCCCCGTCTGCGAGGACGCGCGCCAGTACGTCCCGGAGGCGGGCCAGCGGTGGACGACGCTCGCGGAGCTCCGCGCCGACCACGGCAACTGGATCCGCGACGACGCGGGCTTCGTCGGGATCGGAACCGAGCCGGCCTTCGCGATCGGGCAGCGCGCGCTCCTCGTCCCGTGGCAGGCCTCGAACCTCCTCTGGGACTGCATCACGCTCCTCGACGACGAGACGGCGGGCGAGGTCGAGGCGCACGGCGGGCTCGCCGCGATCGCGATCTCGCACCCGCACTACTACTCGGCGATGGTCGAGTGGGCGGAGCGCTTCGGCTGCCCGGTCCACCTCCACCGCGACGACGCGGAGTGGGTGATGCGGCCGGACGACCGGATCGCGTTCTGGGACGGCGAGACGCTCGACCTCGGCGGCGGGCTCACGCTCGTCCGCTGCGGCGGCCACTTCGCCGGCGGCCAGGTGCTCCACGTCGCCGGGCGGCGCGCGCTCCTCTCCGGCGACATCGTCCAGGTCGTCCCCGACCGGACGCACGTCTCGTTCATGTGGAGCTACCCGAACCTCGTCCCGCTCGGCGAGGCGGCGGTGCGCCGGATCGGGGACGCGCTCGAGCCGTTCGACTTCGACACGATCCACGGCGCGTGGTGGGGGAGGCTCGTGCCGCGCGACGGAAAGGACGTCGTCCGCCGCTCGGTCGACCGCTACGTCCGCGCCGTCCGCGGCGAGCGCGTCTAACCTGCGTCGATGCGCAAGACGATCGTCGAGTGGATCGTGACCCTCGGCATCGCGATCGCCGTGATCCTCGCGTTCGAGGCCGAGGTCGCGCAGCCGTTCCGCGT
Organism: Gaiellaceae bacterium; assembly: GCA_035506655.1. GTDB lineage: Bacteria > Actinomycetota > Thermoleophilia > Gaiellales > Gaiellaceae > Palsa-739. Next base: position 35,437 of record DATJOZ010000103.1, on the reverse strand, counting down.
CCCGACCGGCTCGATGGAGCCGACGCTCGCGTGCGCGAAGCCGACGGCGTACTGCACCGCCGAGTTCAACGACCGCGTGATCGTCGCGAAGGTCGTCTACCGCTTCCGCAACCCGCGCCGCGGCGAGATCGCCGTCTTCCACGCGCCGGCCGCGGCGAAGCAGCTCTGCAGCGAGGGCGGCACGTTCCTCAAGCGCGTGATCGGGATCCCCGGCGACCGGATCTCGGAACGCGACGGCTACTACTCCGTGAACGGGAAGCTGCTCGTCGAGCGCTACGTCCCGCCGCTCGAGCGCGACCACGCGACGAAGTCGTGGCCGCGGCTCGGCAAGGGCGAGTACTTCATGATGGGCGACAACCGGGCCGGCTCGTGCGACTCGCGCACGTGGGGGCCGGTGCGGCGGTCGGCGTTCATCGGGCCGGTCGTCGCGACGTACTGGCCGCCGACGCGCTGGACCGTTCGCTAGCTCCTCGCTGTGCCTCCTGACGCCGGGTGAAGTCGGCCCCCAGCTCGCGCGCGAGATCCGCGAACGCCTGGGACGCGGCGGAGCGGTAGCGGTCGCGGTGCCAGACGATCGCGAGGACGCGCGGCGGGATCCGCGTCCCGAGCGGCAGCCCGACGACCGCCGGGTTCCGCGGGTTCACGACGAGCCGTGGCACGACGGCGACGCCGAGACCCTCGGCGACGAGCGCGGTGAGCGTCCCGTTGTCGTCGGTGCGGAACACGACGTCGAGCTCCGGCACGAGGCTCCCGAGGAACCGCTCGAACTCGGCGCCGGTGCGCCAGCTCACGAACGGCTGGCCGGCAAGGTCGCGGAGCCGGGCGCTCTCGCGGCCGGCGAGCTCCGACTTCGACGACACGAGCAGCAGGTACGGGTCGTGCAGCACCTCGGCGAACTCGAACGGGCCCTCCGGGAGCGGCAGGTCGGCGAAGGTCAGGTCGAGCTCGCCGCGCTCGAGCAGGCGGAGCAGCTCGGTCGCGTCCGTCTCCTCGCGGACGCGCACCTCGACGCGCGGCCACTCGGCCTGGAATCGTCGAAGCAGTCCAGGAAGGATGCGCGCGCCGACGCTCTGGAAGATCCCGACGCGCAGCGGCCCGGCCGCGCCCTCGGCGAGCGCGGCCATGTCGGCCTGCGCGGCGTCGAGCTGCGCGACGATCGCGTCGGCGTGGCGGAGCAGCAGGCGCCCGGCCTCGGTGAGGTCGACGCGGCGCGGCCCGCCCGGCCGGTCGACGAGCCTCTGCCCGACGGCCCGCTCGAGCCGCGCGATCTGCTGGCTGATCGCCGACTGCGTGTAGCCGAGCTCGCGCGCCGCCGCGCCGAACGACCGCGTGCGCCCGACCGCCTCGAGCGCGGCGAGATGGCGCAGCTCGATCCCGAGAAATTGATCACGTTTCATGATCGATGCCAATTGTATATCGATTTGCCCTAATCGAACCGGCGCGGGCACGCTGGGAGCATGAAGCGCGGCGCGGCACTCGGAACCATCTATCTCGTCTGGGGATCGACGTATCTCGCGATCTCCGTCGCCGACCGGACGCTCCCGCCGCTCCTGATGCTCTCCGTCCGGTTCTTCGTCGCCGGCGCGCTCCTGTACGGCTGGTGCCTCTGGCGCGGGGACGTCAAGGCGGAGCGGCCGGGCCGCCGCCAGTGGGGCGCCGCCGCCGCGATCGGCGGCCTCCTGCTCGTCGTCGACACCGGCGGCGTCGCGCTCGCCGAGCAGCGCGTCCCGACCGGGTACGCCGCGCTCCTGATCGCGAGCGTGCCCCTCTTCATGGCGGTGCTCGACCGGCTCGTCCTCGGGATCCGGCTGCCGTTCGGCGCCGTCGCGGGGATCGCGGCAGGGCTCCTCGGCGTCGGGCTGCTCGTCGGCCCCGGCGGCCGCGTCGACATCCTCGGGACGGCCGTGATCCTGCTCGCCGCGCTCGCGTGGGCCGTCGGCTCCGTCTTCGCCCGGATCGCGCCGCTGCCGACGAAGCCCGCGCTCGCCGCGGCGATGCAGCTCCTCTGCGCCTCGGTGATGCTCGCCGGGCTCTCGGCGGCGAAGGGCGACCTCTCGCACGTGAGCCTCGGCGCGGTCTCGCCGGCCTCGCTCGCCGCGCTCGTCTATCTCGTCGTCTTCGGGTCGATCGTCGCCTTCACCGCGTACGGCTGGCTCCTGTCGAACGTCGGCACGCAGCTCCTCTCGACCTACGCCTACGTGAACCCCGCGGTCGCCGTCCTGCTCGGCTGGGCGTTCATCGGCGAGCGGATCGGAGGCAAGGAGGTCGCCGCCGGGCTCGTGATCCTCGCGTCGGTCGCGATGCTCTTCCTCGCCCGCGAGCCGCACGGCGCGGAGCCGACCGCCGAGTCGCTCGAGGCCTACATCCGCCGCCAGGATGCCCAGGCGGTCGAGGTCAACCCGGCGCCGACCCTCGCCGAGCTGCGCCGCATTCCGGCGTAAGGCACGCGCGCTACCGTTGAAGACGTGACCGTCTTCAACCTCCGCAACGCCCGGCTCCGGAGCGGCGAGCAGCTCCGGGAGGACGTCGAGGTCCAGCTCGACCCGCTCGTGATCGGCGGCCAGGAGTACGTCCCGACGCCCGACCCGACGCCCGCGATCCTCACGATCACGCGGGCGACGACCGGCACCGTCTTCGAGCTCGCCTTCCGCGTCGCGCTGCAGGGCCCGTGCTTCCGCTGCCTCGCGGACACCGACCTCGAGCTGCCGGTCCACGCCCGCGAGTACCAGGCGACGAACCCCGGCGGCGACGAGGAGCTCCGCTCGCCGTACGTCGACGACGACCGCCTCGACCTCTCCTCGTGGGCCCGCGACGCCGTCGCGCTCGAGCTCCCGGACAAGATCCTCTGCCGCCCCGACTGCGCCGGCCTCTGCCCGGTCTGCGGGCGCGACCTGAACGCGGAGCCGCACGTCCACGAGGAGGACGAGGGCGACCCGCGCTGGGCCGCGCTCGAGGCGCTCCGCCCCGACGGCGCCTAGCGGCCGACCGACGACATGTCGGCGTAGCGGTCGCCGGCGGCGGCTCCCGTCGGGAACTCCTCGTCGAGGAGCGCGAGGTCCCCGGCCGTGAGCTCGACCTCTCCGGCGGCCGCGTTCTGCTCGAGGTAGCTGCGCCGCTTCGTGCCCGGGATCGGCACCACGTCGGGCCCGCGCGACAGGACCCACGCGAGCGCGAGCTGCGCGGGCGTGACCCCTTTGGCGGCTGCGAGCTCGCGGACCCGCTCGGCCAGCCGCAGGTTGCGGACGAGGTTGTCGCCGGTGAAGCGCGGGTTCGTGCGGCGGAAGTCGTCGCCGGCGAGCTCGTCCGGCGAGGCGAACCTGCCGGCGAGGAACCCGCGGCCGAGCGGGCTGTACGCGACGAAGCCGATCCCGAGCTCGCGGCACGTGTCGAGGACGCCGCCCTCGGGGTCGCGCGTCCAGAGCGAGTACTCCGACTGCAGCGCCGCGATGGGGTGGACCGCGTGCGCGCGCCGGATCGTCTCCGGCCCCGCCTCCGAGAGGCCGAGCCGGCGGACCTTCCCGGCGGCGACGAGCTCCGCCATCGCACCGACCGTCTCCTCGATCGGCGTCGCCGGGTCGACGCGGTGCTGGTAGTAGAGGTCGACGTGGTCGACGCCGAGCCGCGCGAGCGACCCGTCGATCGAGTCGCGGACGAAGGCGGCGCTCCCGTCGATCCTGCGGCTCCCGTCCGGGCTCACGGTGCCCATGAACTTCGTCGCGATCACGACCTCGTCGCGGCGGCCGCGGACGGCCCGGCCGACGAGCTCCTCGTTCGCGCCCTGCCCGTAGATCTGCGCGGTGTCGAGGAACGTGATCCCGAGCTCGATCGCGCGGTGGATCGTCGCGATCGACTCGGCCTCGTCGGTCTCCCCGTAGAACGCCGACATCCCCATGCACCCGAGGCCCTGCTCGGAGACCTCCAGCCCGCCGAGCGTCCGCGTCTCCATGCCGGGAGGCTATCCCCGCACGGATGTGCTGCGCGGCGCCGCTATACTCCGCAGCCGGTCATGGCCGTCCCGAAGCGGAAAACCTCGAAGTCCCGGCGCGACAAGCGCCGCGCGACGCACGCGATCTCGGCGCCGCGCGTGAACGTCTGCCCGCAGTGCGGCAATCCCAAGCGGCCGCACCACGTCTGCCCGACCTGCGGCACCTACAAGGGCCGCGAGGTCGAACCGCTCCGCGTCGACGCGCCGTAGCGCATGCCCGTCATCGCGGTCGACGCGATGGGCGGGGACCGCGGGCCGGACGAGGTCGTCGCGGGCGCGGTTGCAGCGCGCAGCGACACGCTGACGCCGGTCCTCTACGGCTCGGCGGGGATCGACGCGGCCGGGCTCGAGCTCGTCGAGACCGTCGGCGTGATCGAGATGAGCGACAAGCCGGCGGAGGCGGTCCGTGCGAAGCCGGACAGCTCGCTCGTCGCCGCCGTCCGCGCCGTCGCCGAGGGCCGCGCCGACGCCGTCGTCTCCGCCGGGAACACCGGCGCGGTGCTCGCGGCCGGGCTGCTCGAGCTGCGGCGCCTCCCCGGCGTGATCCGGCCGGCGATCGCGATCCCCGTCCCGTCCGAGCGCGGCCCGTCCGTCCTCCTCGACGCAGGCGCGAACGCCGACGCGCGGCCGGAGCATCTCCTCCAGTTCGCGACGATGGGCTCCGTCTTCGCCGAGGAGATGCTCGGGATCGAGAACCCCGAGGTGCGGCTCCTCTCGATCGGCGAGGAGCCGGAGAAGGGGAACCAGCTCACGCTCGAGGCGCACGAGCTCCTCGCCGCGAGCGACCTCAACTTCGCCGGGAACACCGAGGGCCGCGACCTCCTCAGCGGCGCCGCCGACGTCGTCGTCACCGACGGCTTCACCGGCAACGTCGCGCTGAAGCTGCTCGAGGGCGCGATCCGCTCGCTGCTCGAGGCGCTCCGCGCGGAGATCGAGTCGACGCCGAGGGGGAAGCTCGGCGGCCTGCTGATCCGGCCCGCCGCGCGCCGCCTCCGCGACCGCCTCGACCCCGACACCTACGGCGGCGCGTACCTCCTCGGCCTGCGGGGGCTCGCCGTGATCGCGCACGGCAACTCCTCGCAGAAGGCGATCGCGAACGCCGTCCGGCTCGCCGCGCGGGGCGTCGAGCACGACGTCGTCGAGCGCCTCGCGGCCCGGCTGCCCTCTCCGGCGGCCAGCCGTGCGCCTGGTTGACCCGGCGACCGTGGTATTGTCGGCGCGCTCTCAGCCCCCAGACCAGATCGAGGTGACATGGCAGCGTCGCGCGAGGAAGTGTTCGAGCGGGTCAAGGAAGTCCTGACGGAACAGCTCGGGATCGACGAAGGCGAGATCACGGAGGAAGCGTCGTTCCAGGAGGATCTCGACGCCGACTCGCTCGACCTCGTCGAGCTGATCATGGAGCTCGAGGATCAGTTCGGGATCAAGATCTCGGACGAGGACGCGCAGAAGATCACGACCGTCGGCCAGGCGGTCGACTACGTCACGTCGCACCAGTAGCGACGGCGCGCGTCACCCTGCGCTCGGCCCGCTGATCGACGCGCTGCCACCTTCGCGGGCGGCAACCGCGTTCACGCATGCGTCGTGGGCGAGCGAGCGCACGGCGTCGTACGAGCGGCTGGAGTTCCTGGGGGACAGCGTCCTCGAGCTCGCGATCGCGCACGAGATCTACTCGCGCTACCCGGAGTTCTCGGAGGGACGGCTCGCGAAGATCCGCTCGCACGTCGTCTCGCGGGCGAGCTGCGCCGTCGTCGCCCGCGAGCTCGAGCTCGGCGAGCGCCTCGCGCGCGCCGCCGCCGACACGCCGCCGGAGGAGCTCGAACGGCTCTCGCGCAACCGCAACGTCCTCGCGGCGCTGCTCGAGGCCGTGCTCGGCGCGCTGTTCCTCGAGCACGGCTTCGCCGCGATCGAGGGGGCGGTCGTCGACGCGTTCGCCGACCGGATCGAGTACGCGCTGACGAGCCACGTCGACCACAAGACCGAGCTGCAGGAGGCGCTCGCGCGGAGCGGCCGCCAGGTCACCTACGTCGTCCTCTCCGCCGAAGGCCCGCCGCACGACCGTCACTTCACGTGCGCCGCGATCGTCGACGGCGAGCAGCTCGGCGTCGGCAGCGGCGGCTCGAAGAAGGCGGCGGAGCAGGAGGCGGCGCGCGAGGCGCTCGAGCGGGTCGAGGCCGAGCCGGTCTCGTGAGCGTCGCGGCGTCCGAGCGGCGGGTCCCGTTCCGCGGCTTCGAGACGTGGGTCCGCGTCGTCGGCGACGGCGAGGACGCGGGGAAGCTGCCGGTCGTCTGCCTCCACGGCGGGCCCGGCGCGACGCACTGGTACCTCGAGCCGCTCGAGGGGATCGCCGCGTCGGGACGGCGCGCGGTCTTCTACGACCAGGTCGGGTGCGGCGCGTCGTCGCAGCCGCACGACCCGTCGCTCTGGACGGTCGAGCTCTTCGTCGCGGAGGTCGACGCGGTGCGGTCGGCGCTCGGGCTCGAGCGGCTCCACCTCTTCGGCAACTCGTGGGGCGGGATGCTCGCGATGGAGGTCGCGCTGACGAAGCCGGACTGGCTCGCGTCGCTCGTCCTCGCGTCGTCGCCGGCGTCGATCCCGCAGTGGGTCGAGGAGACGGGACGGCTGCGCTCGCTGCTTCCGGCGGACGTCCAGGCGACGCTCGCGCGCCACGAGGCGGACGGCACGACGGACACGCAGGAGTACGAGGACGCGTGCCTCGTCTTCTACAGGCGCCACGTCTGCCTCGTCGACCCGTTCCCGGAGTGCGTGCGGCGCACGTTCGCCGAGCTGTCGCGCGAGGTCTACGAGACGATGAACGGGCCGAGCGAGTTCCACGTCACCGGCACGCTCCGCGAGTGGAGCGTCGTCCCCCGGCTCGGCGAGATCGACGTGCCCGCGCTCGTCGTCAGCGGCGAGCGCGACGAGGCGACGCCCGCGATCTCGCGGACGGTGCACGACGGGATCCGCGGCTCCGAGCTCGTGATCCTCGACGGCTGCTCGCACATGGCGCACGTCGAGCAGACGGAGCGCTACCTCGCGCTGCTCGACGCGTTCTGGTCGCGCGTCGAGTCGCGCTAGCCGAGCAGCTCGCGGTAGAGCTCCTGCGTCGCCGCGCTCGGCGCGATCCCGAGCTCGTCGCGGAGCGTCGTCCGCAGCCGCTCGTACGCCTGGAGCGCCTCGGCCGGGTTCCCCTCGGCCGCGAGCGCGCGCATCAGGATCCGCCAGCCGGACTCGCGGTACGGCTCGAGCCGCGTGAGCTCGCGGCCGGCCCGCACCCCGGCCGGGAGCTCCGTGCCGCCGATCGCGAGCCCGCACGCCGCGTACGCCTCGAGCGCGCGGAGGTGGAGCGCCGCGAGGACGCGCCGCTGCTCGTCGATCCACTCCGCCTGCTCCCCGGCGAGGAACGTCCGCCCCGAGACGAACATCGCGACCTGCGACGGGCCCCACGCGCGGTGGGGCTCGTCCTGCGCGAGCGCGGACTCCGCCCGGTGCACGGCGTCCGCCGCGGCCTCGACGTCGACCCACGCGTCGTCCGCCGCGAGCCGCGTCCCGTCGAGCGGGACGACGCGGCGCACCTTCGAGAGAAGCGGTGCGAGCCCGCCGTCACGGCCGTCCGGCCAGAGCGCCTCGACGAGCTCGGCACGGTCGACCGGCCGCAGCCGGTGGAGCGCGAGGTACGCGAAGAGCAGGCGTCCCTGCCGCCCGGGCAGCTGCGACTCGACGTGCTCGCCGTCCACCGCCACCGCAAGCCTGCCGCAGAGCTGGACCTTGACCTTCGCCAATGCCGCGCCAACATAGCCCCAAGTCGCGGTCTCTACAAAGGAGGCGTCATGGCCAAGCAGATCACGTGCGAGTGCGGGTACGTCGCCGTCGGCGAGACGGACGACGAGGTGGTCGAGGCGATCCGCGAGCACATGCGGACAGACCATCCGGCGCTCCTCGACTCCGTGTCGCGCGACGACCTGCTCGGCTGGATCGAGGAGGCCTAGGAGGAAGACATGTCCGTTGCCGAGTTCAACCCGCAGGCGTACAAGGACACGACGAGGCAGCAGTGGCAGGACGCCGCCGCCGCATGGCACCGCTGGGGGCCGACGCTCGAGGCGTGGCTCGGGCCGGCGACCGAGCTGATGCTCGACCTCGCGGGCGTGGCGGAGGGCGACCGCGTGCTCGACATCGCCGCCGGCGCGGGCGGCCAGACGCTCGCCGCGGCACGGCGCGTCGGCCCGGAGGGCGCAGTGCTCGCGACCGACATCTCGCCGCGCATCCTCGAGTTCGCCGCAGGCGAGGCACGGCGCGCCGGGCTCGCGAACGTCGGCACGCACGCGGTCGACGGCGAGGAGCTCGACGTCGAGCCGGGCTCGTTCGACGCGGCGATCTCGCGCGTCGGGCTCATCTACTTCCCGGACCGGCAGGGCGCGCTCGCCCGGATCCGCGCGGCGCTCCGGCCCGGCGGCCGGTTCGCGACGATCACGTACTCGACCCCGGACCGGAACGGGTTCTTCTCCGTGCCCGTCGGGATCGTGCGGCGCCGCGCCGAGCTGCCGCCGCCCGCGCCGGGCCAGCCGGGCCCGTTCAGCCTCGGCGCCGACGGCGTGCTCCAGGCGGAGCTCGAGGAGGCCGGTTTCTCCGACGTCGTCGTTCGCGCGCTCGACGCGCCGCTCGTGATGGCGTCCTCGGCCGACTGCGCCCGCTTCGAGCGGGAGTCGTTCGGGGCGCTCCACCAGATGCTCTCCGGCCTCCCGCAGGCCGAGCGGGACGCCGCCTGGGCCGAGGTGGAGGAGGCCCTCGGGGAGTTCGAGGGGCCCGACGGATTCGTCGGCCCGTGCGAGCTCCTCGTCGCCGCGGGCACCGCGCCGTAGACGTCCGCGAGGGCCGGTAGGGTCCACCTCGCGTGCATCTCCGCGCGGTCAAGCTCCGTGGCTTCAAGTCGTTTCCCGACCCGGTCGAGGTTCGCCTCGACCGGGGCGTCGGCGTGATCGTCGGCCCGAACGGCTCGGGGAAGTCGAACGTCGCCGACGCGATCCGGTGGGCCGCCGGCTCGCTCAGCCCGAACGAGCTCCGCGCGGAGAAGCCGGACGACGTGCTCTTCGCGGGCGGCGCCGGCCGCGGGCCGGCCGACTTCTGCGAGGTCGAGCTCCTGTTCGACAACCAGACGCTCGACGGGCCGTTCGAGTACTCCGAGCTCGCGATCACGCGGCGGCTGCACCGCGGCGGCGAGGGCCAGTACCTCGTCAACCGCACGCCGGTGCGCCGCATCGACCTCGTCGAGCTGCTCGCCGATCTCGGGCTCGGCCAGGGGATGCACTCGATCATCGGCCAGGGGAAGGTCGAGGCGATCCTCGCGTCGCGGCCGGAGGAGCGGCGCCAGCTGATCGAGGAGGCCGCCGGCCTCGGACGGTTCAAGGCGCGGCGGCATCGCGCGGAGCTGAAGCTCGCGCGTGTCGCGGTGCAGGTCGAGCGCGCGCGCGACCTCGAGGACGAGGTGCGGAAGCGCCTGCGTCCGCTCGCGCTGCAGGCGACCGCGGCCGAGCGCGCGGAGAAGCTGCGCGGCGAGCTCGCGCGGCTGCGTGCGCGCGTCGCGATGCTCGATCTCGAGACGCTCGACGAGCGGCTTGCGGAGGCGGCGGACCGGAAGGCCGCGGCGGCGCTCATCCGCCGCTCGGCGGAGGAGAAGCTCGACGCGCTCCTCGCGGAGCGCGGCGGCGCGGAGGAGGAGCTCGCCGACGCGGCGGGCCGGCGCGAGCAGGCGATGCAGGCGCTGTACCGGCTGCGGAGCGCGGCGGAGCGGATCGGCATCCGCCGCGAGTCGGCGGCGGGCCTGCTCGAGGCGGTCCGCGCTGATCTCGCCGCGGCGGAGTCGGACGCCGGCGATCCCGGCGCGGAGACGGCGCAGCTCGAGCGTGCGTCGCGCGACGCGGCGGAGGAGGCGCGCGTCGCCGCGGTCGAGCGCGAGACGCGGTTCGAGCGCGCACGGCGTGCGCTCGCGCGGCTGCTCGGCGCGGAGCGCGCGGCCCAGTCGTCGGCGCAGGAGCGGCTCGACGCGGTGCTCGCGGAGCGCACGTCGATCGAAGAGGTGCTGACGGGCGCGGCCGGCGAGCGCGAGGCGGCGCTCTCGGTGTCGTACGAGCTGCGGAGCTGCGCGGCGCGGCTCGCCGTCCAGCGCGAGTCGGCGGTGCGGCTCATCGCGCGGCTCGAGGCCGAGCTCGCCGACGTCGAGGAGGACGCGCGGCGCGGCGGCCCGTCCCCCGAGGAGCTGGAGCGCGCGGCGCTGCTCGCGCGCGCGGCGGCACGCGAGGCCGCGCACGAGCGCGACACGCTCGCGGAGCGCGCGCTCACGGCGCACGAGCGGCTCGCGACGCTCGAGCGCTCGCTCGCGGAACGCGAAGGGATTCCACCGGCCGCGCGCGCGCTCGCCGAGGAGGGCGAGACGCTCGCGCTGTCGCTCTTGAGCGTCGAGCCGGGATCGGAGCGCGCGGTCGCCGCGGCGCTCGGCCCGCGCGCGTCGGCGCTCGTCGCCGGCGACGCGAAGGCGGCGCTCGAGCTGCTCGAGCGCGCGGCCGCCGCGGGGCTCGGGTCGCTGCGCGTCCTCGCGGGGCGCGACCCGGCGGAGCTCGTCGCGGAGCTTCCCGTCGTCGAGAAGGACGAGCTTCTCTCCGCGACGGTGCCGTCGGTGACGCGCGACGGCTACGGCTACGACCCCGGGCGCGGCGAGCTCTGGTTCGCCGGCGAGACGGCGGAGGCGGTGCTGCTCGAGCTCGACGCGCGCCGCACCGCGCTCGCCGAGGAGGCCCGCTCGCTCGCCGAGCAGGCACAGTTCGCCGAGCGCGAGGCCGAGGCGGCGGACGCACGCGCCGAGGCGGCCGAGGCCGCGTTCGCCGCGGCGGCCCCGCGGCTCCGGATCCGGCGCGCGGACGAGACGACGCTGCGTGCGCTCGTCGCCGCGGCGCGGAGGCTCGAGCGCGCGCTCGACGCGCTCGACCGCGCCGTCGACCGCGTCGAGGCGCCGCTGCGCACGCGCGGCGAGGCCGGCTCGGAACGGACCGCCGAGCTCGGCGCGACGCTCCGCGCGCTCGGCGAGCGCGAGAGCGCACTGCGGCGCGAGCTCGCGTCGGCGACGGAAGGTGCGAGCGCCGCGGAGCGCGACCTCGTCCGGCTCGGCGGCACGACGACGCCCGACGACGCCGGCGGCGAGATCGACGCGCTCCGCGCCGAGGCCCGGTCGCTCGTCGCCGCGGCCGACGAGGCCGCGCAGGCCGCAGCCGCCGCGGGCGAGCGGGCCCGCAGCGCCGAGTCCGCCCGCATCGACGCCGCCGTCCGGGCCGGCCGCCGCCGCGCGCGCCCGCACGAGCTCGCGCGCGTCCTCTCCGGCGCCGAGCGGCTCGACGACGCGCTCGCCGCGGCCGCCGCGTCCGCGGCCCGCTTCGAGACGCCGCTCCGCGCGCGCGTCGACGCCGGCGCGACACGCACCGGCGAGCTCGGCGAGGAGCTCCGCCGCCTCGGCGCCGCGGAGGTCGAGCTCCGCCAGCAGCTCTCCGCCGCGTCGGAGGGCGCGTCGGCGATCGACGTCGAGGTCGCGCGCATCGAGGCCGAGGCCGACGAGGCGCGCCGCCGGCTCGAGCACGCGCGGTCGCTGGGAGCGCCGGCGGCGGAGCCGCCGGCGCCCGGCGGGGCAAACCGGTCGCCTTCGGCGCCCGGCGACGAGCCCGCGGAGGGCGACGACCGCGACGAGCTCGCCGAGCGCATCGAGCGGCTCGAGCGCCGCCGCGAGTCGCTCGGCCAGGTGAACCCGCTCGCGAAGGAGGAGCACGACGCCGAGAAGGCGCGGCTCGACGAGCTCGCAACGCAGCGCGCCGACCTCGAGGCGAGCCTCGAGGAGCTCGAGAAGCTCCGCGCCGAGCTGACGGAGACGGTCGAGCGCCGCTTCGCCGAGACGTTCGAGTCGGTGCAGCGCCATTTCCACGAGGTCGCGGGGACGCTCTTCCCCGGCGGCGAGGGACGGCTCACGCTCACCGTCCCCGAGGACGACGAGGAGCTCCCCGGCATCGAGGTCGAGCTGCGGCCGGCCGGGAAGAAGGTGCAGCGGCTGTCGCTCCTCTCCGGCGGCGAGAAGGCGCTCGGCGCGATCTCGTTCCTCTTCGCGCTCTTCCTCGCGCGGCCGTGCCCGTTCTATCTCCTCGACGAGGTCGAGGCCGCGCTCGACGACACGAACATCGGCCGCTTCGTCGCGCTGCTCCGCGACTACGCCGACCGCGCGCAGTTCGTCGTCATCACGCACCAGAAGCGGACGATGGAGGCGGCGGACATCCTCTACGGCGTCACCATGGGCGGCGACGGCATCTCGCAGATCGTCTCGCGGCGTCTCCCGCGCGACGACGCGGAGGCGGTCAGCGCGGCGTAGCTATCGTCCCGCCCGTGGCGCGGAGCTGGGCTGAGCTGCTCGGGGAGGAGGACGCCGCTCCCGAGCCGGAGGAGGAGCGGGGCGGGCTGTTCTCGCGGTTGCGGGACTCGCTCTCGAAGTCGCGGCGCGCGCTCACCGGCGAGCTCGCGGCGGCGGCGTTCGACCCGGGGAACGACGCGGACTGGGAGCGGCTCGAGGAGGCGCTGATCATGGGCGACGTCGGCGTGCGCGCGACGGCCGAGCTCGTCCGCCGGCTCGAGGCGCGCGGCGACCTGACCGACCTGAACGGCGCGCTCGCCGACGAGATCGCGCAGCTCTTCGGCGACCCGCCGACGCTCGACGTGAAGCACGACCCTGCGGTCGTCCTCGTCGTCGGCGTGAACGGCACGGGCAAGACGACGACGATCGGCAAGCTCTCCGCGAAGCTCGCGGAGCACGGCCACTCGATCGTCGTCGCGGCGGCGGACACGTTCCGCGCCGCCGCGGAGGAGCAGCTCGAGATCTGGGCGGAGCGCGCGAACGCGGACTTCGTCGGCTCGGAGCGAGGCGGCGACCCCGCGGCCGTCGCGTACGACGCGATCGAGGCCGCGCAGGCGCGCGGCCGCGACGTCGTCATCGTCGACACCGCCGGAAGGCTCCACACGCAGACGAACCTGATGGAGGAGCTCGCGAAGGTGCGCCGCGTGATCGCGGGCCGCCTCGACGGCGCGCCGCACGAGACGCTCCTCGTGATCGACGCGACGACCGGGCAGAACGGCCTCCAGCAGGCGCGCCTCTTCGCCGAGACCGCCGGCGTCACCGGCGTCGCCCTCACGAAGCTCGACGGCTCGGCGAAGGGCGGCGTCGCGATCCCGATCGCCTATGAGCTCGGCCTCCCGGTCAAGCTCATAGGCGTGGGCGAAGGCCTCGACGACCTTCGCCCATTCGATGCGGGCGACTTTGCGCGCGCGCTCGTCGCCGGCTAGGTCCCGTCGGTGACCTGCGTCAGCGTGACCTTGTAGCCGTCGACGCGTCCCGGGTTGCTCACGCTGACGGTCGCCACGAACTCGACGCGGACGGTGTACGGCTCGCCGGGAGCCGTCGGCGTGAAGCCGAAGTCGCTGATGTTGTTGAGCGCATCCTGCAAAGCGGCGTCGAACATTCGCGAGTGCATGGTCCCCGTCACCGCGTGGTTCGTGTTCGAGCCGTGTGCCTGCAAGCCGTCTCCCATCGCTCCTCCTTCGGACGTCCCGTAACCCCGGCCCGAGAATAAACGGCTCGGCGCGCCCTGCCTATGGCACGGCCAGGCCGGCCGCGACGACGTTGCCCTTGCGGCGGAAGACCGCGGCCGCCTCCTCGAGCGTCGCGCGCGCCGCGTCCTCGTCCCCGCCGCTGCGCTGCACGCAGGCGAGGTTGACGAGCGAGTCGCCCCAGAGGTTCAGCGCGTCGGTCCGGCTCGCGAGCGTCGCCGCCTCGTCCGCCGAGGCGAGCGCGCGCTCGCTCGGGCCGTCGGTGCGGGCCGCCTCGACCTTCGCGAGGACGCCGGCCGCGATCACCTGCGCCGCGACGTCGTCGGCCGCGCTCGTCGCCCGCGCGAGCCCGGCGAACCGCTCGGCGTCCTCGCAGGCCCCGAGCTGGTACAGGCTCTCCGCGAGCAGCGCCTGCTGGAAGCCCGCGGAGCCGACGCTCTCGAAGATCTCGAGGCCGACGCGGAGATGCCGCTCAGCGGCGGCGGGATCGCCGGCGAGCAGCTCGAGCGGCCCCGCGACCTGCGTCCAGCCGGCGACGAAGAGGCGAAGGCCGAGGTCGTCGTAGATCTCGAGCGCGCGCTCCGCCGACGCGCGGGCCTCGGCGAAGTCCCCGAGCATCGCGAGGAGCCCCGCGAGCGAGATCGAGACGTTCGCCTCCACGAGCCGGCCGGCGTGCGGCTGTTCGAGCAGCTCCCTGCACCGGCGCACGGCCGCGTCGGCCGGAGCCGGGCCGTAGAGGAGGCTCGTGCAGAGGCGGTCGACGATGCGCGCACGGTCGCCGAAGACCTCCGCGACGCTCGCGTACTCGAGCGCGCGCAGCGCCGCGTCCTCCGCGGCGCCGTACCGCAGCCGCATCTGGTTCCCGTACGCGACGCGACCCCACGCGCGGGCGAGCCCCGCGGTGTCGCCGATCGACTCGAAGACCGCGATCGCGTCCGCCGCGACGCGGAGCAGCGCGTCCGCCTCGGCGTCGCCCGCGAGCGTGAGGTTGCGCCGTGCCGCGCGCTCCAGGAGCCCGCTCCATTCCTGCCCCGCGTCGCCCGCGGCCGCCGCCGCCGCGATCAGCTCCTCGAGGAGCGCGTCCGCGCGGACCGTGTCGCCCGAGGACCAGAGCGCGATGCTCAGCTCGCGCTGGAGCTCGAGACGCGACGGGTCGGACGCGTCGCCGAGTCGCAGCGCACGCTCGAGGAGGTTCCGTGCGGCGGGCATGTCGTTGCGCGCGAACGCCTCGCGGCCTGCGTTGCCGAGCAGCTCGGCCGACCGCCGTCCGAGCGTGCGCGTGGCCTCGTCCACGCCGCCGAGCGCCTCGCGGTTCAGGTACGCCTGCTCGAAGTGGTAGCCGACGAGCTCCTCTGCGCCGCCCTGCTGCTCGACGAGCGTCCCGGCCCGCTCGTGCAGCTCCGCGCGGAGCTGTCTCGGGATGCCGTTGTACGCCGCGTCGCGGATCAGGGCGTGCCGGAAGCGGAAGCCGTCGTCGCCCGGCACGGGTGTGCGGCCCGGCTCGATCAGCTCGCGCCGCGTGAGCGCGAGGAGCGCCGACCCGGCTCCGCCCCGGTCGCCGGGCGGCGAGAGCTCGAGGAGGGCGCCGCGCGCGAACTCCTTGCCGAGGACGGACGCGCGCTCGAGGACGCGCCGCTCGAGCGGGTCGAGCCGGTCGAGCCGCGCCGAGAGGAGCGCGTGGATCGTCGCGGGCATCGCCGTCTCCTCGGGATGGTCGGCGAGCATCGCGGCCAGCTGCTCGACGAAGAGCGGGTTGCCCTCGGCCGCGTCGCGGATCCGTGCCCGCGCGTCCGCGCCGAGCGAGTGGTCGAGCGCCTCGAGCAGCTCGTCGGAGTCGGCGCTGCTGAGCGGCGCGAGCGTCATCGTCCGCCCGCGCACGTTCCGCCAGTCCGGGCGCTCGTCGAGGATCTCCGGGCGCGCGAGACAGACGAGGAGGATCGGCGCGTCGCGGCTCCAGCCGGCGACGTACTCGATGAGGTCGAGGAACGTCGGCTCGGCCCAGTGGATGTCGTCGAGGCGGACGACGAGCGGCTGCACCGCGGCGAGCGCCTCGAGCATCCGCCGGATCGCCCAGAACGTCTCCTCCGGCGCCGCCGGCGTCGTGTCGCCGGTGAGCGCGGCCAGCCGCTCGAGGATCAGCTCGCGATCGGGCTCGTCGGCGACGGTCGCCTCGAGCGCGGCCGAGCCTCCGACCCTCTCGATCAGCTCGACGAGCGGGAGGAACGTGATCCCGTCGCCGTACGGGAGGCAGCGTGCGGGGAGCACCGTCGTGTGCGCGCCCAGGCCCCCGAGCAGATGCGAGACGAGGCGTGACTTGCCGATCCCGGCCGGGCCGAGCACGGTGACGAGGCGGCACATGCGGTCGCGCTCGACCGCCGCGAGCTCCTCGCGGAGCGCGGCGAGCTCCTCGACCCGGTCGACGAACGCCGTGTCGGCGCGCGTCGCGGCGGTCGCCGCGCGGTCGATCGCGGCGACGACACGCCAGGCGGCGAGAGGCTCGCGCTTCCCCTTCGCCTCGACCGCGGCGACCGGCTCGAGCTCCGTCGCTCCGCGCACGAGCCGGCGCGTCGCCTCGCCGATGAGGATCTCGCCGGACGCGGCGGCCTCCTCGAGCCGCTTCGCCGTGTTGACGGCGTCGCCGGTGACGAGCGTTCTCTCGTCGCCGTCGCCTGCGACGACCTCGCCCGTGTTGACCCCGATCCGGAGGCTGAGCTCGACCCCGTTGCGCGTCGCGAGCCCACGGTTCATCAGCGCCACCGCGTCACGCATCTCGAGCGCCGCGCGGACGGCCCGCAGCGCGTCGTCCTCGTGGACGTGGGGGATGCCGAAGACGGCCATGACCGCGTCGCCGATGAACTTCTCCACCGTCCCGCCGTGCCGCTCGATCGGCACGCGCATCGACTCGTACCACTCGCCCATGACCGCGCGGTAGGTCTCCGGGTCCAGCCGCTCGCCGAGGCTCGTCGACTCTGCGAGGTCGCAGAAGAGCACGCTGACCGTCTTTCGTACGGCTGCGACGGACATGGATCGAAGTCTGGCAGACGTCGCAAACGGCGTCAGTACACTGATTCGCCGTGTTCGACACCCTCTCGGACAAGCTCCAGAGCGCCCTCGGCGACCTCCGGGGGCGCGGGACCCTCGACGAGGAGACGATCTCGCGCGCGATGCGCGAGGTCCGCCTCGCCCTGCTCGAGGCGGACGTCAACTTCGAGGTGGTGAAGGAGTTCGTCGCGCACGTCCGCGAGCGCGCGCTCGGTGCCGACGTCGCGAAGAGCCTCACCCCGGGCCAGCAGGTCGTGAAGATCGTCCACGAGGAGCTGACGGAGCTGATGGGCTCCGGCGCCTCGAAGCTCGCGTTCTCGCCGCGGCCGCCGACGACGATCCTCCTCGCCGGGCTCCAGGGCTCCGGCAAGACGACCGCCGCCGGGAAGCTCGCGCTGCTGCTGCAGAACGACGGCAAGAAGCCGGCGCTCGTCGCGGCCGACCTCCAGCGGCCCGCCGCGATCGAGCAGCTGATCCAGCTCGGCGCGCAGGTCGGCGTCCCCGTCTACGCGGACGAGCGCGCCGACCCGGTCAAGGCCGTCCACGACGGGATCGAGCGCGCGAAGGCCGACGGGCGCGACGTCGTGATCCTCGACACCGCGGGCCGGCTCCACGTCGACGAGCCGCTGATGGAGGAGCTCGCCGCCGTCCGCCGCGAGGCGAAGCCGACGAACGTGCTGCTCGTCCTCGACGCGATGACGGGACAGGAGGCGATGAACGTCGCGCTCGCGTTCCAGGAGCGCGTCGAGTTCGACGGTGTCGTCCTCACGAAGCTCGACGGCGACGCGCGCGGCGGCGCCGCGCTCTCCGTGAAGGCCGTCACCGGCAAGCCGATCAAGCTCGCGTCGGTCGGCGAGAAGCTCGCGGAGCTCGAGTGGTTCCACCCGGACCGGATGGCGTCGCGGATCCTCGGGATGGGCGACGTCCTGACGCTGATCGAGCGCGCCGAGGCCGCGGTCGCCGACGACGAGAAGGAGGAGCTCGAGCGTCGGATGATGGCGGGGGAGTTCTCCTTCGACGACTTCCTGAAGAGCTACAAGATGATCCGCCGGATGGGCCCGCTCCAGGGCGTGCTGAAGATGATCCCCGGGATGGGCAAGCAGCTGGAGGGGCTCGACCAGGTGGACGAGCGCGAGCTCGCCCGCGTCGAGGCGATCATCCTCTCGATGACGCCGCAGGAACGGCGCGTCCCGCACGTCATCGACGGCTCCCGCCGGAAGCGGATCGCGAACGGCTCCGGCACCACGGTCACCCAGGTGAACCAGCTGATCGAGGCCCGCCGGCAGATGGCGAAGATGATGAAGGCGATGGGATCAGGCAAGATGCCGTCGCTCGCCGGGCTTCCCGGCCCGGGCGCCGCGGGCCTGCCGAGCGGCAAGCCGCGCCCGAGCGCGACACGCAAGTCGTCCAGTAAACGCAAGAAGCGAACAAAGAGGTAGCGAATGGCTGTGAAGTTGAGGCTGACGCGGGTCGGCTCGAAGAAGAACCCGATCTACCGCGTCGTCGCCGCCGACTCGCGCTCGCCGCGCGACGGCAAGTTCATCGAGATCGTCGGGCGGTACAACCCGCAGATGGAGCCGTCCCTGATCGAGCTCGACGAGGAG
Organism: Gaiellaceae bacterium; assembly: GCA_035506655.1. Taxonomy (GTDB): domain Bacteria; phylum Actinomycetota; class Thermoleophilia; order Gaiellales; family Gaiellaceae; genus Palsa-739. The sequence goes on along the minus strand of DATJOZ010000103.1, from coordinate 17,182 downwards.
AAGGTCAAGTCGTGGCTCGCGAAGGGCGCGCAGCCGACGGAGTCGGTCGCGAAGCTCCTGAAGACGCAGGGAATCGCGAAGTAGTGGGCGACCTGCTCGCGGAGCTCGCCCGCCGGCTCGTCGACGAGCCGGACGCCGTGCGCGTCGAGCAGGTCGAGGGCGACGACGGGTCGCTCGTCTTTCGGCTCCACGTCGCCGAGGGGGACGTCGGCAAGGTGATCGGCCGCCAGGGCAGGATCGCGCGTGCGCTGCGGACGCTCGTCCGCGCCGGCGGCGTCGAGGCGGGGCGCCGGCTCCAGCTCGAGATCGTCGGCTAGCGCGCCGTGTCGGTCGCGGCGCTGTACGACATCCACGGGAACCTCGCCGCGCTCGAGGCGGTGCTCGCCGAGGTGCCGGACGACGCGACGATCGTCGTCGGCGGGGACGTCGTCGCGGGCGGGCCGCAGCCGGCCGAGGTGGTGGAGCGGCTGCGCGGCCTCGGCGACCGCGTCCGCTGGCTGCGCGGCAACGCCGACCGCGAGCTCGACCCGAACGAGGAGGGGCTCGCGCCGCCGGGCGCGCTCGACGAGACGCGCGGGCGTCTCTCCGAGGCGCAGATCGCCTTCCTCCTCGGCAACCCGCCGACGGTTCGGATCGATCGCGTCCTCTACTGCCACGCGACGCCGCGCAACGACGTCGACATCTTCACCGAGCTGACGCCGGAGGAGCGGCTCGTCGGGATCTTCGCCGACGTCGACGCGGACGTCGTCGTCTGCGGGCACACGCACATGCAGTTCGACCGCACGGTCGGCGGCACGCGCGTCGTCAACGCCGGCAGCGTCGGGATGCCGTACGAGGACGAGCCGGGCGCGTACTGGCTGCTCGGCCTCGAGCACCGGCGCACCGCGTATGCCGGCGCGACGCTTCTCGCGACCCGCGAGGAGGCCGTCGCCGAGTTCACCGAACGTGGCCTCTGACCTCGTCCCGATCGGGAAGGTCGGCCGGCCGCACGGCGTCGACGGCTCCTTCTTCGTCGAAGGGCCGAGCGACCGCGCCGACGCGTTCGCCCGCGGCGCGAAGGTCTGGGTCGACGGGGAGGAGGCGGAGGTCGTCGGCTTCCGGCGCGGCTCGGGCGGCCGCCCGGTGATCCGGCTCGACCGGCGCGTCCCGCGGGGCGCGACGCTCGCCGTCCCGCGCGCCGCGCTCCCCGAGCTGGAGGAGGACGCGTACTACCACTTCCAGCTCGTGGGCCTCGTGGTCGAGGAGGAGGGCGGACGGGTCCTCGGACGCGTCACGGACGTCCTGGACTACCCTGCGAACGACGTGCTCGAGCTCGACTCGGGCGTCAACCTTCCGCTCGTCGAGGCCTGCGTGCGGAAGGTCGATCTCGACGGCGGGCGAATCCTTGTCTCGACCGGCTTCGCCGAACCCGAATAACCTGCCCCGCCCGTGCGCATCGACGTCTTCACCCTCGTCCCCCATGCCTTCGCGTGGATGACCGAGCAGCAGCCGCTCGCCGGCGTGCTCGGCGGCGAGCTCGAGCTGCGGCTCTTCGGCTACCGCGACACGACGCCGCTCCGCGCCGGCCAGGTCGACGACGAGCCCTACGGCGGCGGCGCCGGGATGGTGCTGCGCGTCGACGTCGTCGCGGCGGCGCTCGACGCGGTGTACGGCGGCGCGCCCGAGCACCGGGTGATCGCGCTGACGCCGGCGGGGCGGCCGCTGACGCAGTCGGTGGTCGAGGAACTGGCGGAAGAACAGACGCTGACGCTCCTCTCCGCGCGGTTCGAGGGCTTCGACGACCGCATCGTCCAGCACCTCGCGAGCGACGCGATCTCGGTCGGCCCGTACGTCCTCTCGAACGGCGACCTGCCGGCGATGGTGCTCCTCGACGCGGTCGCGCGGCGGCTGCCGGGTGCGCTCGCCGAGGGCTCCGGCGAGCTCGAGAGCTTCTCGGAGGAGCTCGGCGGCGCGATCGAGTACCCGCAGTACACGCGGCCGCCGGAGTTCCGCGGCTGGACGGTGCCGGACGTGCTGCTCTCCGGCGACCACGCGCGCATCGACGCGTGGCGGAAGGAGCACGTCAGGTGACGGACTCGTGGGGGACGCCGCCGGAGCCGCCGGAGGAGGTGGAGGCGGAGCCGCAGCGCCGGAACGACGAGCCCGGGCACGACTCGCCGCCCGACTCCCGGCAGGCCGGAGACATCCCTCCGCCGGAGCCCCGCCCGGCGCGCGTGCGAGGCGGCCACGACCCGCTCGGCAGGCTCTTCCCGAACCTTCCTCACGGCACGCGCGTCGTGCTCGACTGGGTGATCACGATCGCGGGCGCGATCATCATCGTGCTCGCGATCAAGCAGTGGGTCGTGAACCCGTACCGGATCCCGTCGTCGTCGATGGAGCCGACGCTCCACTGCGCGCGGCCGGCGCCCGGCTGCGAGGCCCGCTTCAGCGACCGCGTGCTCGCGAACCGGTTCATCTACCACTTCGAGAACCCGAAGCGCGGCCAGATCATCGTCTTCAACACGCCGGAGCAGGCTGTGATCGCGTGCGGCCAGGGCGGGACGTTCGTGAAGCGGCTGATCGGGCTCCCGGGCGAGACGGTGAAGGAGGACTCGAAGGGCTACATCTGGATCAAGCCGGCGCACGGCGGCGACTACTTCAAGCTGAAGGAGCCGTACATCCAGCCCGACCGGCGCGCCGACGACGTCCGCCAGGGCGGGAACATCAACAAGCAGTGGGTCGTGCCGCCCGGGCACTACTTCTTCATGGGCGACAACCGCGGCCAGTCGTGCGACTCGCGCCGCTGGGGATCGGTGCCGCGGAAGAACCTGATCGGCGAGGTCTTCTTCGTCTACTGGCCCCCGAACCGCATAGGTTTTCGCTAACCTGGCCCTCCGGCTTCCGGCCGCCCCCTCGCCATGAGCAACATCATCGACTCGATCGAGCGCGCGCAGCTGCGCCGCGTCCCCCGCTTCAAAGCGGGCGACACGGTCCGGGTCCACTTCCAGGTGATCGAGGGCCAGCGCCGCCGCGTCCAGGTCTACGAGGGGATCGTGATCAAGCGGCAGGGCTCCGGCGCCCGCGAGACGTTCACCGTGCGGAAGCAGTCGTTCGGCGTCGGCGTCGAGCGGACGTTCCCGCTCCACTCGCCGAAGATCGAGAAGATCGAAGTGATGGCGATCGGCGACGTGAACCGCGCGAAGCTCTACTACCTCCGCGGTCGCGTCGGCAAGAAGGCGCGCGTGCGCGAGCGGCGCTACGGCGCCGGCGCGGTGCTGCCGCAGGCGGTCGAGGCGGGGCTCGAGGACGAGACGCTCGTCGAGGAGACGCCCGAGGTCGAGGAGCAGCCCGCGGCGGAGGCGGTCGAGGAGACCGTCGAGGCCGAGGAGGCGCCCGAGGTCGAGGCCGAGGAGCCGGCCGAGGTCGAGGAGCCGGTCGCCGAGGGCGAGCCGGTCGCGACCGAGTAGTCGCAGCTCCCTCGCAACTCCGTCGCAACTCAGGGCGCCCGCGGGCGCCCGCGCTATTCTCGGACTCGGGTGAAGAGGACGGGCCAGCGGCTGTTGCGTTTCGACCGGAAGCTCGGCGCGCGCTTCGTCGCGGGCGCGGACGAGGCGGGGCGCGGGTCGCTCGCCGGGCCGCTCGTCGTCGCCGGAGTGCTGCTCGACTACGGCTCGCTGAAGGAGCACAAGGTGCGGCCCCTCGCGTACCTGAACGACTCGAAGCAGTGCTCCGAGGAGCGGCGCGAGGAGCTCTTCCACGCCGTCGTCGGCTGTGCGGAGAAGGTCGCCGTCCGCGTGATCCCGCCGGGCGACATCGACCGCAACGGGCTCCACAAGTCGAACCTCGCCGGGCTGCGCGCGATGCTGCACGCGCTCGCGCCGCCGGCAGAGGCGTGCCTCGTCGACGGCTTCCGGCTCGGGCCGAGCGCGCCGGAGCACACCGCGGTCGTCGACGGCGACGAGAAGAGCGCCGTAATCGCCGCTGCGTCGATCGTCGCGAAGGTGACGCGGGACCGGCTCATGCGCCGGCTCGACGCGCTCTATCCGGCGTACGGGTTCTCGCGGCACGTCGGCTACATCACGCCCGGCCACTCGGCCGTCGTGCGCGCGCTCGGTCCGTCCGCCGTGCACCGGCTCAGCTTCCAGGCGCTCTGCTACGCCGGCGAAGACGCGGCGTAGGGCAGGCGCCGCCGCCGAGCGCCGCGCGCTCTGGTGGTACCGGCTCCGCGGCTGGAGGATCCTCGGCGCGAACGTGTGGGCGGGCGGCAACGAGCTCGACCTGATCGCGCGCCGCGGCCGCGAGCTGCGGTTCGTCGAGGTGAAGGAGAAGTCGGGGCGCGGGTTCGGCGACCCGCTCGAGATGGTGACGCCGGAGAAGCAGCGGCGGCTCCGGCGCGCGGCCGAGTCGTGGCTCGCGGCGCGGCCGGAGCTGCGCGGGCTCGTCGTCGCGTTCGACGTCGTCGCGGTCCGCGACGGCCGGCTCGAGCGCGTGCCGAACGCGTTCTAGATGGAGAGCGACTCGGCCGCCGACTCGATCGTGTCGGCGAGCCGCTCGAGCTCGACGACGGCGTCCGCGTCGAGCCGGTCGGCGCCGTCGATCCGGACGGTCGTCCGCTCGAGCTCGGCGAGCAGCGCGTCGAGGGCGACGAGCGGGTCGACGTCGCCCGAGATCGTCGCGGGCGGCGGGGCGGCGGCGGCGAGCACGCGCACCGGCTCCGGCCGGCGGCGCCGCCGCACGGCGAGGGCCGCGGCGGCGGCTCCGGAGGCGAGGACGATCAGGGCGACCACGACGAGCATCGGCTCGCGAACTTTAGGATCCGGGGATGACGGAGTCCCGGCTCGTCCCGTTCGAAAGCGGCGGCCTCGTCCCCGAGGACGACGGCTGGTTCGTCCTCAACGCGAAGGACGCCCGCTGGCTCGACGGCACCCTCGGCGCGTACTGCGCCTGGGAGGGGCGCGAGGAGGCGGCGCGGTTCACGCAGCTCGGGATCAACCTCAACGTGCTGAAGCCCGGCGTCCCGATGGCGATGTACCACCGCGAGAGCGGGCAGGAGGACTTCCTCGTGCTCGACGGCGAGTGCCTGCTCATCGTCGAGGGCGAGGAGCGGCCGCTGAAGCAATGGGACCTCTTTCATTGCCCGCCGGACGTCCCGCACACGATCGTCGGCGGGGGCGACCGCCCGTCGCTCGTGCTCGCGGTCGGCGTCCGGGTGCCGGCGGAGGAGGAGAACCTCCTCTATCCCGCCGATCCGGTCGCGCAGAGGCACGGCGCGGGAGTCGCGACGGAGACCGCGAGCCCGGACGACGCGTACGAGGGCATGACGCACGAGTGGCGCACGTACGAGCCGGGATGGCTTCCCGAGTGACCGCGCGCCTCGCGCTCCTCGCGCTCGTCGCCGCGCTCGCCGCGCCCACGGCGCATGCGGCCCATCGCGACGCCGCCGTCGGCGTCGACGCCCTCGTCTTCAGCTCGGACGGCCTGACGCTCGCCGTCGGCAGCTCCGACGGCGCGGTCCGCTTCTGGGACCTGCCGACCGGGCGCCAGGTCGACGCGACGCTCGCCGGCGGCGGCGGCGCCGCGCTGCCGATCGCGTTCAGCCGTGACGGCCACACCCTCTTCGGCTCGATCGGCGACGGCGTCTCCGCGTGGGACGTCGAGGCCGGGAAGGAGCAGGGCGCCGCCTTCGCGCACGGAGAGGCGGCGATCAGCTTCGACCGCCGGACGCTCGCCGTGGCGGACCCGACGGCCGGCGGCACGATCGCGCTCTGGAATACGACGACGCACGGCAGGACCGCGACGCTCGAGCAGAGCGGAGGGCCGTGGCGGGCGCTCGCGTTGAGCGGCGACGGGAAGACCGTGGCCGCCGCCGGCTCCCGCGGGCTCGTCATCTGGGACGCGCGCACGCACCGCCGGATCGGCGAGCCGGTCGACGCCGGCGGCCACGTCGTCGGCATCGCGTTCAGCCCGGACGGCCGGACGATCGCGCTGAGCGACGCGCGCGGGGTCCGGCTCTGGAGCATCGCAAAGCAGACGTACGCGATCCCGGTCCTCGGCCCCGGCAAGAACGCCGCACTGACGAAAGGCACGTCGATCGTCGTCTTCAGCCCCGACGGTGGAGAGCTCGTCACCGTCGGGACGCAGGGCATCTTCTTCTGGGACCCGCGCAACGGGAAGCAGGTCGCGCCCGAGCTGACGAAGGCCGGCCCCGGGTCGGAGATCACGGCCTTCGCCTTCGGCCCCAACGGGCTGAACTTCGCCACCGGGACCCGCGACGGCCACGCGAGCATCTGGACGCGGATCGGGCACGTCCTGATCGGCGGCCCCTTCGCCGCCAAGCCCGGCCCCTGACGCGGCGCGGCAAGACTCCGCGCGCCGCCGTCGAACTCCGTTCCTCGTGGCCGTCACGCAGGACGAGCTCTACGCGACCCTGGACCTCGAGCTCTCGTGGTCCGAGCGCGCGCTCCCGGAGCGCGTGCGGACGAAGCACGTCCACCGGCTGCACCCGTACCACGGGAAGTTCATCCCGCAGCTCGTCGAGGTGCTGCTCGACCGCTACTTCGAGCCCGGCGAGCACGTCCTCGACCCGTTCGCCGGATCGGGGACGACGCTCGTGCAGGCACTCGAGTCCGGGCTCGACGCGACGGGCGCCGAGCTCGCCGCGTTCAACTGCCTCCTGATCCGCGTCAAGACGGCGCGCTACGACGTCGACGCGCTCGGCGCGGAGCTGCGCGACGCGAACGCGCGGCTCGACGCGCTCGCGCCGGGTCGCGCCCGCGCGCCGCGCGACGCCTATCTCCGGACGTGGTACGCGCCGCAGGCGGCGGCCGAGCTGCTCGCGTTCCGCGACCTGATCCCCGAGTACGAGCACCGGGACGTCCTCCGCGTGATCCTCTCGCGCGCCGCGCGCTCGGCGCGCCGTGCCGCGCACTTCGACCTCGAGGCGCCGCGCGAGCCGCAGACCGGCGAGTACTGGTGCCACAAGCACCGCCGCACCTGCCGGCCCGTCGAGTCCGCCGCCGGCTTCCTCCGCCGCTACACGCTCGACACGCTCGCGCGGATCGAGGAGTTCGCGCGCGTCCGCGACGACGACCGCGAGGCGCACGTCCTCCACGCCGACGCACGCGACGCGGAGTACGCGGCGACGTTCGACGGCGTCCTCACGTCGCCGCCGTACCCGGGGCTGATCGACTACCACGAGCAGCACCGCTACGCGTACGAGCTGCTCTCGCTCGACGACCGGCGCGAGCTCGAGCTCGGGGCGGCGGAGGACGGCACCTCGCGCGCCGCGCTCGAGGCGTACCGCGCCGGGATCGCCGCCGCGCTCGCGAACGCCGCGGCGTCGCTCCGCCCCGGCGCGCCGGTGCTCGTCGTCGTGAACGACCGCCGCGACCTCTACCCGGAGATCCTCGACCGCGCCGGGCTCGCGCTCGAGGCGCGGCTGCGCCGGCACGTGAACCGCCGCACCGGCCGCCGCGCCGGCGAGTACTTCGAGGACGTCCTGGTCGCGCGCGCCGCCTGACGCTAGGCCGTCATGTGCGCGACGACCTCCATCAGGTCGACGCTCGCGCGCTGCCCGACGCCGACGTCGGACGGGCTCATCGCGTTCAGGATCGCGTCGCCCGCCTTCATGTCCTCCTCCGTCTCGAAGAACGTGACGAAGACCGACTTGCCCGAGCTGGTGTCGGCGAAGAAGTAGGCCTCGCTCGAGTTCAGCCCCTCCGGCGGGCCGTCCGCCGTCGCCTGCTGCATCGCGGCCTTGATGTCTCCCGTCGCGCCCTCGAACGTTGCGATCCGTGCGTACATCCGTCTGCCTCCCGGGTCGAGTGTCGGCGGGAGGTTACGACACGGGGCTCGTCCTTGTCGGCACGACCGCGCTGTCGTAGGCTCGCGCAGTCCGGTCAAACGCTAGGGGGAGGAACGTCAATGCACGGACGTCTGAGCCGCGTCGTCGGCCGGCGCGCACTGCGCCTGTCCGTCGTCGCAGTCGTGCTGCTCGCCGCCGCCGGAGGGATCGCGTACGCGACGATCCCGGACGGAAACGGTGTCTTCACCGCCTGCAAGCTGAACGGCGTCGGGACGATTCGCCTGATCGACCCGTCGGCGCCGCACAGCTCGCTCCTCAGCCACTGCACCGCGCTCGAGACGCAGGTTCAGTGGAACGCCTCGGGACAGGCCGGGGCCCAGGGACCGCCCGGTCCCGCGGGCAGCCCCGGCGCCGCCGGCCCGAAGGGCGACACGGGCGACACCGGAGCCACCGGCGCGACCGGCCCGCAGGGCCCGGCCGGTCCGAAGGGCGACAAGGGCGACACCGGAGCCACCGGAGCCACCGGAGCCGCCGGCCCGCAGGGCCCGGCCGGTCCGATGGGGCCGCCCGGAAACGGCATCGCGCACAAGATGATCGCCGGCGGCACGTACGGCCATCCGGACCCGAGCACCGGCGACGTGCCCTTGTACACCTCGACGGGCGGCTTCACGATCACGGGTGACGAGTCCACTCCGGGCGTCTACAAGATCCTCGTCCCGTCCGGAACCTGGGCGTGCTATCCGATCGTCAACTTCCAGACGTACTTCGTCGCGTCGACGCCGGTGATCACGTACGGCGCGCCGGACGGGACGGAGTTCGACGTCGATTTCGGCACCCACGCGGACACGACGTTCAACTTCACGCTGATCGATCCCTGCTAGACGGAGCCGGGTCGGCGGGCGCCGGTGCGCGCCCGCCGACCGCTCCGCGATGATTGCGCCCGTGACCGGCCCGATCCCCGACCGCGCCGCCGCAGCGGCGCTCGGCTCCGCGCTCCGCCGCATCGGCTACACCGAGGACGCGCTCGACGAGCTCGTCGACGAGGACGGCTTCTCCGGCGAGGCGGAGGAGACGCTCGTCACGGAGCGGCGGCTCCCGCGCTCGAAGCTCGGGACGGCGATCCGGCTGCTCGGGCTCCAGCTGCCGACGGCCCGGAAGGACGCCGTCGCGGCGCTCGGGCGCAAGGCGGTCGACGCGCTCGCCGCGACCGGGCTCGCGTCGGTCGACGGCGACGTCGTGCCGCACTCGCGGCTCGTCCCGGTCGGCGAGGTGTACCTCGCGTCCGACGGCTTCACGCGCGCCGGCGACGACCCGCCGGACTACGTCGCCGGCTACACGCTCACCGCGCGCACCTGCGACATGCTCACGCCCCGCCGCCGCGGGCGCCGCGCGCTCGACGTCGGCACCGGCAGCGGGATCCATGCGCTCATCGCCGCGCGCCACCACGCGACGGTCGTCGCGGTCGACGTGAACCCGCGCGCGCTCGCGTACACGGAGCTGAACGCCGCGCTGAACGGGCTCGACAACGTCGAGTGCCGGCAGGGGAGCTTCTTCGAGCCGGTCGACGGCGAGACGTTCGACCTCGTCACATGCAACGCGCCGTACGTCGTCTCGCCGGAGACGCGGTGGATCTACCGCGACAGCGGGTTCCGCGGCGACGACGTCACGGCGCACGTCACCGCCGCCGCGGCCGCGCATCTCGCGAAGGGCGGCTACGCGACGCTGCTGGGCAGCTGGCTCGTCGTCGGCAAGGGCGACCCGGAGCGGCGGCCTCTCGCGTGGATCGAGGCGACCGGCTGCGACGGCTGGGTGCTCGCCGAGCCGGAGGTCGACCCGCTCGACCACGCGGCGACGTGGAACTCCGACAACTTCGACGACCCGGAGGCGTACGGCGCGGCGCTCGACACGTGGACGGCGTACCTCGCGGAGCTCGGCGCGCGCGCCGTCGCGGAGGGCGCGATCATCCTCCACCGCCGCGACGCCCCGCAGCCGACGCTCCGCGTCGACGAGATCGACTCGGAGTCGCTCGAGCCGGCCGGCAGTCAGGTGCGGCGCGCATTCGCGAACCGGGAGCGGCTCGCCGGGATGAAGGACGGGAAGCTCGCGAAGGCGCGGCTCGCGCGCGCGATGCCGCTCGAGTTCACGCGCGGCGTCGGCCGGCGCACCGGCGAGCTCCTCGTCGACGCCGGCACGAACTCGATCCTCGAGGCGACGCCGAAGGAGGTCCGCGTCGTCGAGCGGCTCGACGGCAGGACCTCGCTCGCGCGGCTCGGCGCCGACCGCGGCGCCGTCGGGCTCTGCCGCGACCTGCTCGAGCTCGGCGCCCTGCGCTTCGCGCGATGAGCGAGCTCGCCGACTTCATCGCCGGCATGCCGAAGGCGGAGCTCCACCTCCACCTCGAGGGCACCCTCGAGCCCGAGCTGAAGTTCGAGCTCGCCGCGCGCAACGGCGTGGCGCTCCCGTACGCGTCGGTCGAGGAGATGCGCGCGGCGTACGGCTTCGACGACTTGCCCTCGTTCCTCGCCGTCTACTACGAGGGCATGAGCGTGCTCCTCCGCGAGCCGGACTTCTACGACCTCGCGACGGCGTACTTCCGGAAGGCCGCGTCGCAGAACGTCGTCTACGCGGAGGTCTTCTTCGACCCGCAGGCGCACACGTCGCGCGGGATCGCGTTCGAGACGGTGCTCGACGGCTTCACGCGCGCGCAGCGCGACGCCCGCGCCGAGCTCGGTCTCGAGACGCGGCTGATCATGTGCTTCCTCCGTGACCTGTCCGCCGAGTCGGCTCACGAGACGCTCGAGGCGTCGCTCCCGTACCGCGACCGCATCCTCGGCGTCGGCCTCGACTCCGACGAGAAGGGGAACCCGCCGGTGAAGTTCAAGAGCGTCTTCGAGCGGGCGCGCGCCGAGGGCTACCGGCTGACGATGCACTGCGACGTCGACCAGGAGGACTCCGTCGGCCACATCTGGCAGTGCCTCGACGAGATCGGCGTCGAGCGGATCGACCACGGCGTGAACGCACTCGAGGACGCGGCGCTCGTCCGCGAGATCGAGGCGCGCGGGCTCGGGCTCACCGTCTGCCCGATCTCGAACAGCTACGTCGCCGGCGGCCTGAAGGCGATCGAGCTGAAGCACATGCTCGACCACGGCCTCCGCGCGACGGTGAACTCCGACGACCCGGCGTACTTCCCCGGCTACGTGAACGAGAACGTGGTCGCCGCGCAGGCCGCCGCGGGGCTGACGCGCGAGGAGGTCGTCGCGCTCGCACGCAACGCCTTCACCGTGAGCTGGCTCGAGCCCGCCGAGCGGCAGCGCTACCTCGACGCGCTCGACGCCTACGCGACGCGGTAGCGGACGAACGTCGCGTGCGTCGAGGCGACCGTCTCGACGATCTCGAGCCGGCGCGGCGCTGCGCCGTCGAAGAGCGGCGTCCCGGAGCCGAGCAGCACCGGCGCGGTGTGGACCTGGAGCTCGTCGAGAAGCCCGAGGGCGAGGGCCTGCTGGACGACGCTCGCGCCGCCGCCGACGCTGACGTCGCGGTCGCCGGCTGCGGCGCGCGCCAGCTCGATCGCGGCGGCCACGCCGTCGGTCACGAACGCGAACGTCGTCCCACGCAGCTCGAGCGGCTCGCGCGGGTGGTGCGTGACGACGAAGACGGGCGTGTGGAACGGCGGCTCGTCGCCCCACCAGCCGTTCGCGTTCGGGTCGTCCGCCCACGGGCCGTCGCCGCCGCTGAACATCCTGCGGCCCATCACCACCGCGCCGGTCGCGGCGCGGTTCCGGTCGATGACCTCCGACTCCGGGCCGACGTCGCCGCCCTCGAGCCCGTGCGCCTCGCGCCACGCCGCGAGCCGGAACATCCACTCGTGCACCTGCATCCCGCCGACGCCGAGCGGGTCCTCGAGCGACGGGCTCGGGCCCGCGACGTAGCCGTCGAGCGAGATCGAGATGTCCGTGAAGACCCGTGCCACCGTCGCATCATTACTGCGACGAAGCTGCGACGGAGGCGTATCGGTTCTCCGCGTACCGTCGAAGGGTGCTCGCACGCGCGGTGACGCATGCTCTCGTGGGGCTCGACCCGAGGCGGGTCGAGGTGGAGGCGCACATCCAGGACGGCGTCCCCGCGTTCGCGATCGTCGGGCTCGCCGACAAGGCGCTGAACGAGGCGCGCGAGCGCGTCCGGAGCGGGATCGTCTCCGCCGAGCTCGAGTTCCCCGGCCGCCGCGTCACGGTGAACCTCGCGCCGGCGGAGCTGCGGAAGGAGGGCTCCGGGTTCGACCTCCCGATCGCGCTCGCGGTGCTCGCGGCGTCGCGCCAGGTCCCGCGCGACGAGCTCGAGCGGCACGCGGCGGTCGGCGAGCTCGCGCTCGACGGGCGGCTGCGTCCCGTCGGCGGCGTCCTCGCGGTCGCGGAAGGGGCGCGACGCATGGGACTCGAGCGGCTGCTCTGCCCGTCGGAGTCCGCCCCCGAGGCGGCGCTGGCCGGCGTCGAGCCGGTGCCGTTGCGCCACCTCGCGGACGCGGTCGCATACCTGCGCGGCGAGCTCGAGCCGGATCCGGTGCTCCCGCCGAACGGACGCGTCGCCGTCGCGGTGCCCGACCTCGCGGACGTGCGCGGCCAGGAGCGCGCGCGACGCGCGCTCGAGCTCGCGGCGGCCGGCGGGCACAACCTGCTCCTCGGCGGGCCGCCGGGGACGGGGAAGACGATGCTCGCGCGCCGGCTGCCGGGGATCCTGCCGCCGCTCGCGCCGGACGAGGCGCTCGAGGTGACGCGCGTCCACTCGGTCGCGGGGCTCTTGCCGCCGGAGCAGCCGCTGATCGAGACGCCGCCGTTCCGCGCGCCGCACCACAGCGCGTCGACTGCGGCGATCGTCGGCGGCGGCCCCGGGCTGCGCCCCGGCGAGGCGTCGCTCGCACACCACGGCGTGCTGCTCCTCGACGAGCTCGCGGAGTTCGCGCGGCCGTCGCTCGAGGCGCTGCGGCAGCCGCTCGAGGACGGGCTCGTGTCGATCGCGCGCGCAGCGGGGCGCGTCGTCTTCCCGGCGCGGTTCCAGCTCGTCGCGACGATGAACCTCTGCCCGTGCGGGGCGCGCGGCGATCCCGCGGCGGAGTGCACGTGCTCGGCGCAGCGCCTCGCGCGCTACCGCGACAAGCTGTCGCGCGCGCTGCTCGACCGGTTCGACCTCGTCGTCGCGATGCCGCGGCCGCGCGCGGTCGAGCTCGCGGCGGGATCGTCGGAGCCCTCGTCCGCGGTGCGAGACCGCGTCGTCGCGGCGCGGGCACGACCCGGCGCGCTGCGGACGCTGGACGCCGACGCGCTGCTCTCGCACGCGGTGGACCGGCTGCCGCTCTCGGCCCGCGGCCGCGCGCGCGTGGCCCGCGTCGCACGGACGATCGCGGCGCTGGCCGAGTCGGACGAGGTGCTGCCGGAGCACGTCGCCGAGGCGCTCTCGTACCGCGCGCCGCAGGAGCTCGCCGCATGAGCGGGCGTAGGCTGGACGGAGCCCGCCCAGGAGCGCGGGTGTGGGCTCGGCCGACGCCGGAGCGGGACGCGGAGCTCGCGCTCGCGGTCTATGCGTCCGAGACGGGGACGCATCTCGTGCGTCCGCCGCACGGTGCGCGGTACGCGGCGCACGTGCGCGCGTTCGACGCGCGTGCGTGGGGCGAGCGGCTCGCCGCGGCCGGCTTCCGGTTCGTCGGCCGCTCGGATCCGGTGTTCCCGGCGCAGCTCCGCTCGATCCACGATCCGCCTCCGGGGCTCTTCGTCCGCGGTGCCGCGGAGGTCGAGCTGCTCGCGCGGCCGTCCGTCGCGCTCGTCGGCGCGCGCGCCTGCTCCGGCTACGGCGCGTCGGTCGCGCGGAGCCTCGCGCGCGAGCTCGCCGCGGCGGGCCTCGTCGTCGTGAGCGGCCTCGCGCGCGGCATCGACGCGGAGGCGCACCGCGGCGCGCTCGAGGCGGGCGGGACGACGGTCGCCGTCCTCGGCTGCGGGATCGACCGCGACTACCCCGCCGCGCACCGCGAGCTCGCGGTGCGGATCGCAGAGACGGGCCTGATCGTCTCGGAGTACGCGCCCGGCGTCGAGCCTGCGCCGTGGCGCTTTCCCGCGCGGAACCGGATCGTCGCCGGGCTCTCGAGCGCGACCGCCGTCGTCGAGGCGCGCGAGCGCAGCGGCGCGCTCATCACCGCCGACCTCGCGCTCGAGGAGGGGAGGGAGGTCTTCGCCGTCCCGGGCGAGATCACGTCGTCGCTCTCCGCCGGGACGAACGACCTGCTGAAGCTCGGCGCGTCGCCGCTCACGCGCGCCGCGGACGTCCTCGCGAGCTTCGGGCTCGAGGCGGAGCCCGCCGCCGCGGCGGTCGAGGGAACGGCGGCGACGCTCCTCGATCTCGTTCGCGAGCAGCCGGCGAGCGCCGACGAGCTCGCGCGACGCGGCGGGCTCGACGCCGCCGCGGTCGCGCGCGCCCTCGTCGAGCTCGAGCTCGCCGGTGTCGTCCTCGCGGCCGACGGCGTCTACCGGCCGCTCTAGCGCGCGTCAGAAGATGTCGTCGATGAACGTCGGGTCGCCCGAGTCGCCCTTGATCTCGACGATGTCGGGGTCCCCGGCTGCGAGCGCCGCACCGACGAGGTCGAAGATCCCGTCGCCGCCGTGCGTCTCGACGGTGACCTCGTGACCCGCGGAGACCTGGCACTCGTTGGCCGGGGCGACGCACTTCTCGACGGTGGCCTGCTCGGTGTCGACCAAGACCGTCTTCACGTTCTCGTCGCACTGAAAGTAGAAGTGCACCGACGGCTCGCTCGTCGTGGTGCCGGGCGTGGGGGTCGTCGTCACCGTGCAGGGCGGATGCTTGATCGCTTTCGCGGCTGTCGAGGCCTTCGTCAGCGCCTCGACGTACCCGAGGACGCGTTTCCAGTCGATCGTCACGCCCTTCGAGGCGTCGGACGCGGGGACGGGTGCGACCGGCTTGTCGGCGGCCTGCACGGTCGACCAGAGCGGGTCGGGTCCCATCCAGTTCGGATCGCCGCCGAGCCTCCGCTGGACGACCGCCCGAATCGCTGCGAGGTCGACGTCGGCGAGCTTGATCTCCTGGTTCGCCTTCGCGATGTCCGTCGTCTTCGCGGCGAGCGTCGTCGCATGCTTGAACGACGTCAGGTCACCGAGGCCGAGCCGCAGGTCGCCGAGCGCCTTCGACACGTACCCCGCGACGAGGGCGCCGTCGGTCTGCCGGTCGTCGGCGACGCGCGCGCCCGCCGTGCCCGCCGCGAGCGCGGCGAGCGCGAGAACCGTCAGCGTGGCCGCAGCGAGCCGCACGCCCGGATCCTACTGCTCGTAGCCCTCCACGACGTCCGTCGGCCGCACCTCAGCCGACTCCGGGTCGCGGCCGAACTCGCGGAGCGCCTTGCGCTGCCGCAGCAGGTCCCAGCACTGGTCGAGCGAGACCTTGATCTCCGCGAGCCGGCGCCGGTCGGCCTCCGTCGCCGTCCCGTCGCCCTCGCGCGCCCAGAGCTGCTGCTCCTCGGCGACGAGATCCTCGATCGTCGAGTGGATCCCTGCGTCCGTCGTCATCAGAGTGCACCTCCGGCAGCGGCTGGGGCGGGTGACACCGGCGCGTCGGCGAGATCCCCCGCCGCCGCGCGACTGAGATAGTCCTCGACGAGCAGCAGGTTGTCGACCCCCGCCCGGTCGATCACCGAGAGGAGCGTCGTCATGCTCGCGACCTCCTCGCGCTGCTCCTCGAGGAACCAGCTGAGGAACTGCTCACCGACGTACTCGCTCTCCTCGCGCGCGACCTTCACGAGGTTCGCGATCTGCGCGGTGACGGTCTTCTCCTGGTCGAGCGCGAGCGCGACCGGCGCGCGGTCGTCCGCGAAGCTCGTCTGGGGCGCCGCGACGGCCGGGATCGTCACGTCGGAGTCGGAGTCGAGGAGGTACTGGACGATCATCATCGCGTGGTTCCGCTCCTCCACCGCCTGGCGGTAGAAGTGCGCCGCGAGCTGCGGCAGGCTCTGCGCGTCGTAGTGCACCGCGATCGCGATGTACTGCTGCGAGGCGCCGAACTCGCTCGCGACCTGGGCGTTGAGGGTGTCGGTGAAGGTGGCCATGCCGCGGAGCATGCCAGCGCGCGTAGCATCCGGGCGGCGTGAACCCGTACTGGCTCGAGGAGGATGTCCCCGCGCGGCCGTCGCCGCGCGTCGACGGGCGCGCGGATGTCGCGATCGTCGGCGCCGGCGTCACCGGCTGCTCCGCTGCGCTCCGGCTCGCCGAAGGCGGGCTCCGTGTCCGCGTCCACGACGCGCGCGGCGTCGCCGAGGGGGCGAGTGGGCGCAACGGCGGCTTCGCGCTCCCGGGCGGCGCGACGCGGTACGACATCGCGGTCGAGACCTACGGCCGCGAGCGCGCGAAGACGTTCTGGCGCTGGACGGAGGACGCGCTCGCGCCGATGACCGAGATCGCGGGCGACGCGTACCGCGAGCTCGGCAGCTACCGGCTCGCCGCCGACGAGGAGGAGCGCGACCAGATCCGGCTCGAGTACGACGCGCTCCGCGCCGACGGGTTCGGGGTCGAGTGGCGCGACGACCTGCCGGGCGTCCTCGCGGGCCGCTACTTCGGCGTCATCGTCCACTCGGCCGGCGGCTCGATCCAGCCGGCGCGGTTCGTGCGACGGCTCGCGGCGCGTGCGGCGGAGGCGGGTGTCGAGTTCCGCGAGCACGATCCCGTGACGGACGTCGCGGCGCTCGACGCGGACCGCGTCGTCGTCGCGACGGACGGCTACGGGCACGGGCTCGTGCCGGAGCTCGCCGACGCGATCTGGCCGACGCGCGGCCAGGTGATCGTCAGCGCGCCGCTCGACCGCGTCCTCTACGACCGGCCGCACTACGCGCGGCAGGGCTTCGATTACTGGCAGCAGCTGCCGGACGGGCGCGTGCTGCTCGGCGGCTTCCGCGACGTCTCGATCCTCGACGAGCTCACCGACGAGGAGGTGCTGACGCCGACGATCCAGAACGCGCTCGAGTCGTTCCTCGGCGAGTTGCTCGGCGGGCCGCCCGACGTCACGCACCGCTGGGCCGGGATCTTCGGGCTCACGCAGGACATGCTCCCGCTCGTCGGCCCCGTGCCGGGACGCGACGGCCTCTGGGTCGCCGGCGGCTACTCCGGCCACGGCAACGTCCTCGGCTTCGCGTGCGGACGGCTCGTCGCGTCCGCGATCCTCGGCGAGACCTCGCCGCAGCTCGAGCTGTTCGATCCCGCGCGCTTTACGGCTTAGAGGTCGATCGCGCGGACGTGCTTCGGCTGGTAGAGGAGCACCTCGACGCCGCCGGGGAGGAGCATCGTCGTCGTGATCCCGAAGCTCTCGTCGACCGGCGTGCCGCGGCACTCGACGCCCTTCTCCGCGAGCTCGGCG
>DATJOZ010000102.1:0-43497 GCA_035506655.1 Gaiellaceae bacterium | reverse complement strand
GCTGCCCGCGGAGCGCCTCGCGGACCGGCCGCCGGCCGTAGACCTGCTCGCGGGTCACGCCGGGACGAGCTGGAAGCCGTCGTCGACGTCGCGCACCTGCCAGCCGAGCCCGGCGATCTCGTCACGGAGCCGGTCGGCCTCTACGAAGTCCTTCGCGGCGCGCGCCGCCCGCCGCTGCTCGGCGAGCGCGACGACCTCGTCCGGAGCCTCGACGCGCATCGCCGTCAGCCCGAACAGCGCGAGCGCCTCGCCGAGCTCCGCGAGCCGGCCCGCGCGGCGCCACTCGTGCATCAGCGCGAGCGCCCCGGGCGTGTTGAAGTCGTCGTCCAGGATCGCCTCGAGGCGAGCCCACTCGTCGACCGCGACAGCGGTCGACTCCCCCGGCTGCAGCAGCGCGTTCGCGAGCGTCGTCCACTGCGCCTTCGCCTGCGCCAGCGTCTCGTCGTCGAAGTCGATCGGGCTCCGCCAGTGCCCCGAGAGAAAGAACAGGAGCACGACCTCGCGCCCCCAGGTGTCGAGCACGTTGCGGAGCGAGACGTCGTTCCCGAGCGACTTCGACATCTTCTCGCCGGAGAACTCGAGCATCCCGTTGTGCATCCAGAGCTTCGCGAACTCGTGGCCGAGCGCGCTCGACTGGGCGAGCTCGTTCTCGTGGTGCGGGAAGACGAGGTCGAGCCCGCCGCCGTGGATCTCGAACGCCGGCCCGAACGCGGCCTCCGCCATCGCCGAGCACTCGATGTGCCAGCCCGGCCGGCCCCGCCCCCACGGCGACTCCCACGAGGTGTCCTCGCCCGGCTTCGTCGCCTTCCAGAGCGCGAAGTCGCGCGGGTCGCGCTTGCGCGGGTTCGGCTCCTGCTCCTCGACCTGGTCGGGCTTCTGGCCCGACAGGCGCCCGTAGCCCGGGTCGGTCGCGACGCTGAAGTAGACGTCGCCGTCGACCGCATACGCGTGCCCGGACGCGACGAGCTGCTCGATGAACGGGACGATGTCCGGCTCCACCGCCTCGGTCGCCAGCGGCAGGAGATCGGGCATCCCGAGGCCGAGGTCGCCGGTGTCCTCGAGGTACCACGCGGTCGCGTCGGCGGCGAGCTGCGCGCTCGCGCCGGGGGCGGCGTCGTAGATCTTGTCGTTCACGTCGGTGATGTTGTGGACGAGCGTCGCGTCGTAGCCGCGCCGGCGGAGCCACGCGCGCAGCCACATCCCGACGACGAACGGGCGCGCGTTGCCGATGTGCGCGCGCTGGTAGACCGTCGGGCCGCAGAAGTACATGCGGATCCGCGCCGGCGGCTCCGGCAGCTCTTCGACCTGCCGCGTCAGCGTGTTGTAGAGGCGCACGGTTCTAGCACTAGCCTACGGTGCGGCGGAGCAGCTCGTCCGGCGGCAGCGAGGCGATCACCGCGGCGAGCTCGGGCCCGCGCTCGCGGCCGGTCAGCGCGAGGCGCACCGCCTTCAGGTCGCCGCCGACCGCCTTCAGCTCGCGCACGATCCCCTTCGCGTCGACGCCGCTCTCGACGAGCTCGCGGAAGCGTGCGAGCGTCTCCGGCGCGTCGACGTCGACGTGCTCCGGCTCGAGGACGATCGCCGCGTACTCGCGCGCCTCGGCGAGGTCGCGCGCGCCGCGCAGCACCGGCGCGACCGACACCGGCACGCCGACGCGCGCCGCGAGCTCGTCGTCGGGGAGCGCGGCGAGCGCCTCGATCGAGAGCCGGCGCAGCCGCGGCAGGTCGAGATGGACGTCGTGCTTCGGGAGCCCGAGCTCCTCGAGGTACGTGCGTACCGCCTCCGGCGGGATCCCCGCGTCGCGAAGGTCGGCGAGCGACGATGCGCCGTGCCGCTTCGAGAGCTTCGTGCCGTCCTCGCCGAGGAGCAGCCCGTGGTGGACGTACTCCGGCGGCTCGGCGCCGAGCGCGCTGATCAGCTCCGCCTGGATCTCCGCGTTCGCGCGATGGTCAGACCCGCGGATCACGTGCGTGATCCCAAAGTCGACGTCGTCGACTGCGCTCGCGAGCTGATACGTCGGCGTCCCGTCGGGGCGGAGGAGCGTCGTGTGGCCGTACCGCAGCGCGCCCTCGTCGTCCGGCTCGCCGATCAGGTGCGCCGCCTCGCGATGGCGGACGAAGCGCTCGCTCTGCCGGACCGGGCCCTCGTCCCAGCGGACGCCGAGCCACTCGAGGTCGGCGACGATCGCCTCCGCGCCGCCGGGGACGTTGCGCGCCTCGTCCGTGTCGTCGATCCGGAGCAGGAGCGTGCCGTCGTTCGCGTCCGCGAAACGGCGGTTCGCGACGGCGCTCAGTGCGCCGCCGAGATGCAGCGAGCCCGTCGGGCTCGGCGCGAAGCGCACCCGGACCACGGCGCGACTCTACGCGGCTTCGTCGGTCTCGACCGCGCCGCCCGGGCCCCAGCCCTCGGCGAAGTGCGGCGTCAGGTCGCGCCCGCCGCGCACGTCGCCGCCGCAGGCGCGGCACGTGTGCGCGATCTCGAGCGCGTGCCCGCACTCGTGGGTGTACGAGATCGGCGCGCGGCTCTCGCCGTGCGGCGCCCAGCGCTCGCCCCACTGGCCGAGACCGAGCAGGACCGGACGCAGCTCGCGGCCGGCCTGCGTCAGGTGATACTCGAACCGCGGCGGCCGCTCCTGGTACCGGCGCTTCTCGACGACGCCGGCCGACTCGAGGCTGCGGAGCCGGGCCGTGAGGACGTCGCGCGGGGCGCCGGTGTTCCGGGCGATCGCCTCGAAGCGGTGGTTCCCGAACGCGAGCTCCCGGATCACGAGGAGCGACCACTTCTCCCCGATCACCGTCAACGCGTCGGCGACGGGGCAGGGGCGTGGGGCCGGCGTACGCATGATCTCAGTCTTGCACAAGTGGGTTGACTTTTCCAACTGACCCATGTAGGTTGGAAAAACCAACCATGCACACGACCATCGTCAGGACAGGGCTCTTCGGGCCCACGCTCCGGCTCAGCCCGCTCCGGAACGGCGACACCGCCACCGTCGCCGACCTCTTCGAGCGGCTCGGCGACGCCTCCCGCCGGACGCGGTTCCTCGGCGCGAAGCCGCGCCTCACCGCCTCCGAGCTCGAGCAGCTCGCCGCGGAGGACTGCCGCCGCCACGCCGTCGTCGCCTACGTCGACGGCGACCCGCGCCCCGCCGGCATCGCGCGCTTCGTCCGCGACGGCGACAGCGCGGAGATCGCGTTCGCCGTGGCCGACAGCCACCAGGGCGAGCGGATCGGGACGACGCTCGCGACCGCGCTGCTCCGGGATGCCCGCGCCGCCGGGATCGCGTCGATCACCGCGACCGTCGACAGCACGAACAGCGCCGCCCTCTCCCTCCTCCGCCGCGTCACCAGGAACATGAGCGTCCGCCACGAGGGCACGGCGCTCGAGATCCGCGCGGCGATCCGCTAGGCCGCGGCGGGAAACCGCTCGGCGCGCAGCCCGTGCCAGAGCTGGAAGAGCCGCTCGCGGTCGAGCGGGCCGAGCTCCTGGCCGGTCTTCCGCTCGAGCACGGCGAGCTCGTCGGCGACCATCGCCTCGGTGAAGGTCTCGTCCCAGGCGAAGCCGCGCACCCAGCCCTCGCAGGCGCGGGCGACGTCGACCTTCTGCCTCTTCGCGGGCGTGACGGCACGGCGGGCGAGCTCGTCGCCGATCCTCCCGAGCTCCGCGCGAAGCTCCTCGACCGACCACTCCTCGAGCGGTTTGGCCATGCCCCGAGGGTACGGGGCCGGGCGGACGGTCACCCGCCGGCGCGGATCCGCGGATCGAGGAAGCCGTAGGCGACGTCCGCGATCAGGTTGAAGACGATGATGATCACGGACGTGACGAGCAGGTAGGCCATCACAGCGTAGAGGTCGAGCTGGCCGAGCTTCTGGATGAAGTAGAAGCCGATCCCGTCGAGCGAGAAGACCGTCTCCGTGACGATCGCCCCGCCGAGCAGTGCGCCGAGGTTCAGCGCCGCGACGGTCACCACCGGGATCAGCGCGTTCCGCATCACGTGCCGGACGATGACGCGCCGCTCCGTCATCCCCTTCGCGCGCGCGGTTCGCACGTAGTCGCTGTTGATCACGTCGAGCATCGACGCGCGCATGAACCGGCTGTAGAGCGCGAAGCTGATGATGCAGAGCGTGATCGCCGGGAGCGCGATGTGCTGGAGCCGGTCGACCGACCACGTCCCCTCGTGCGGGCTGTTCAGGCCGGACGTGTAGAAGATCCGGACGTCCCACTTGAGATAGACGTCGACGAAGATGATCTGGAGCAGCAGCGCGAGCCAGAACGTCGGGATCGCGAACCCGATGAAGCTGAACGTCGTGAACGTGTAGTCGAAGACCGAGTACTGGCGCACCGCGGAGTAGATCCCGACGCCGAGCCCGAGCGTGAGCGCGAGCGCCTCCGAGAGGATGATCACCTGCGCGGTGTGGCCGAGCGTGCGCGTCAGGTCGGGCCAGATCGGCTGCAGCGTGTTCAGCGAGTCGCCGAGCCTGTGCGTGAAGACGTCCTGCACCCAGTACCAGTAGCGAACCGGGATCGACTGGTCGAGGTGGTAGCGGTGCTCGAGCAGCCGCATCGTCTGCGGCGAGTAGTTCGGGTTCTGGCGCAGCCGCGCCGTCGGGTCGCCGGCGAGCGAGATGAAGACGAAGCTGAGGAACGTCGACGCGACGAGGACGGGAATGCTGTAGAGAAACCGTCGTGTGACGTAGACCAGCATGCGCCTGCTCTCTCGTGACGGATCGCAACCGGCGCACGCTTCGGGACGCACGCCGGCTGCAACGGAGGGTTCTTCGTCGTTACTTCGACCGACGCTAGTCGTTGCTTGAGCGTCTCGGCTATCGCCCCGCGCACTAGCCCTACGATCTCTCGTAATAAGCAGAACTAATCGCATCCTCCGGCGTCATAAACCGCGTCATCCGACCCTACGGAGGAATCGATGATGCACAGACGTCTGTTGCTGCTTGCAGGAGCAGCGGCGGTCGCGCTGACGATGCTCGGCGCATCGTCCGCGACCGCAAGCGCACGGCACGCGACGACGCCGGCGGCGGCTCCGTTCGCCGAGTCGTGGTCGCGCGTCCCGGCGACCGCGTCCGCACGCAAGGCGAAGGACGTGCTCGTCTTCGGCATGGAGCAGGACATCGACGGCTTCAACGCCGCGCTGACCTGCTGCAACCAGTTCTGGGCGGCCGCGACCGGGAACACCCCGGTGATCCGCGGCGCGTTCAACATCACGGACAAGCTCCAGCACGTGATGGATCTCGTCAGCAACGCGACCGCGACGAAGACGACGCTCTCGTTCACGATCCGCCCCGACGCGAACTGGAACTGGGGCGGCAGGAAGGTGCCGGTCACGTACAAGGACTTCGCCTATACGTGGCAGCAGTTCGTGAACCCGCAGAGCGACGTCGTCACGCGCGACGGCTACGACCAGATCACGGGCTACACGCACCAGGGCCAGAAGCAGATCACGTTCAAGTGGAAGCAGCCGTACGCGGACTGGCGCGACCTGTTCGGCACCGTGTACCCGGCGACCGCGCTCGCGGGCACGACCTTCAACACGATCTGGGCCAACTGCGTGTGCGGGAACGACGGGAAGCCGATCTCGGACGGCCCGTTCATCCTCACGAACTACACGAAGGGGCAGGGCCTGACCCTGAAGTCGAATCCGATGTGGTACGGCAAGAAGCCGGGCCTGAAGGAGGTCGACTTCCGGATCATCACCGACACGAACACCGAGGTCCAGGCGATGCGCGGCGGCGAGGTCGACGCGATCAACCCGACCTTCGGCTCGAACCTCGCGCCGTTGAAGGGCCAGAGCGGCGTCACGTTCAGCGTCGTGCCGGGCCTCTACCAGGAGCACATCGACATCCAGTTCGGGCCGAAGGGGCAGCCGCTGCTCCGGTCCCCGTGGATGCGGCAGGCGATCATGATGGGGATCGACCGCGGCGCGATCATCAGGACCGTCTACGGCAGCCTGGTCGGCAACGTCCAGCCGCTGAACAGCCTGCTCTACTACCAGACCGACGCGGCGTACAAGCCCGACTTCGCGCAGTGGAACTTCAACCCGGCGAAGTCGATCGCGCTGTTGAAGAAGCACTGCACCGGCGGGCCGAGCTCGGCGTCGCAGAGCAACTCGGCGATCTGGACCTGCGACGGCTACCCGGCGAAGTTCCGGTTCACGTGGACCGCGAGCAACGCGACGCGCACGACGCAGGAGGCGATCATCAAGGCGGAGATGAAGTCGATCGGGATCGAGATCGACGACGCGTCGCTGCCGGCGAACGTCGTCTTCGGCCCGACGGGCATCCCGTCGTCGAACTACGACCTCGCGAACTTCGCGTGGATCACGTCGCCCGATCCCGCCGGCTTCGTGACGACGTGGAGCTGCGGCGGGCTGCAGAACTACCTCAACTACTGCAACCGCAAGGCGACCGCGCTGATGCAGGCGAGCCAGTCGGAGCTCGACCCGACGAAGCGGGCGGCCGAGTTCGCGCAGGCCGACGCGCTGATGGCGAAGGACGTCCCGTCCATCCCGATGTACTCGCGTCCGAACCCGCTGATCTACAAGTCGGCGATCCAGGGGATGAAGAACAACCCGTCCCTCGTCGGCTTCGCCTGGAACATCGAGGACTGGAAGTGGAAGTAGCCCGCTCCTGACTCGAGGAGACCCCCGGGGGCGGATCCCGTCCCCGGGGGTTTCGCAACCGCCTCGGCACCCTGTAAAACTCGGGAATGGCGCTGCGGATCAGATTTCCGTACGAGCAGCCGCCGCCGGTGACGCTGGCGACATACCCGCTCACCGAGCTGTACCTGAGCCTGCACGTCCTCAGCGAGCCCGGCCACCACCTCCGCCACCAGGCCTTCGTCCAGCGGATGCGGCAGCGGCTCCCGCTCGCGTTCCGCGACGAGCTCGCGGAGCTCCGCTGCCTCTTCGGCCCGCCGATCCCGGGCGAGCTGCTCTTCCCCGAGGGCGACGCGCGCGGCGACGCGCCGACGGCGCTGCGCGCGATCGGCGAGGACGACGCGAAGCTCGCGTGGAGCCTCGCGGAGATCGCGCCGGAGACGTGCGTGCCGAAGCAGACGTCGCGCGCGAAGGCGCGGCAGCGCGTCCTCGACGAGCTCGACCGCGACGCGGTCGGCGTCGCGCAGCGGTTCCGCGCGCTGCTCGCGGACTACTGGCGCTACGCGTTCGAGGACGAGTGGCAGACGATCTCGCCGCAGCTCGAGCTGATGCGCGCCGACGCGGAGCTCGAGATCGCGGGCAGCGGGCTCGGCTCGTTCTTCGCGCGCAGCAGCACGCGCGTGCGCGTCGGCGAGGACGGCCTGCGCATCACGCCGAACTTCCCGAGCGAGCTCGCGGAGGACTTCCCGGAAGGGAAGACGCTGCCGCTCGTGATGAGCCTCTTCGTCGCGCCGCACGTCTTCACGCTGTGGGCGCCGGAGCACGGCTTCGGGCTCGTCGTGCCGCCGCCGGGCGCGGGCGGCCGCGTCGCGTCGCCGGCGCTCGGGCTCGTGCAGGGGCTCGCCGCGATCGCCGACCCGACGCGGCTGACGATGCTCCGTCTCGTCGCGGCCCGCTCCCGATCGACGCGCGAGCTCGCGCAGCTCCTCTCGATCTCGGACAGCGCGGTCTCGAAGCACCTCCGGCAGTTGACGCAGGCGGGTCTGGTCGAGGGCCGCCGCCAGGGGTATTACGTGCTCTACCGCCTCGTTCCGGAGCAGGCGGTGAAGACCTCGGATGCCGTGCTCCAGTTCCTCGAGGTCCAGAACGGCGGATCCGCTCCCGCCAACTGATTTCCTCTTCGGTTGATCGCACTTACCGGGCGGCCGAGCCTGCGTCTCAGCTGGCGATGGCAGGCGGAGGCGTCCCGTCCCGGAGTTCCATGCCGAACTGGCACGGCGTCGAGCTGCGACATCTCAACGCCCTGCAGGCGGTCGCCGCGGAACGGTCGTTCAGCGCCGCGGCGGTCCGGCTCGGGTACACGCAGCCGGCCGTGAGCGGGCAGGTGCTCGCCCTCGAGCGGCTGATCGGGGCACGGCTCTTCGTCCGGACGCGCGGCTCACGCCCACTCCAGCTGACGGACGAGGGGGAGATCCTGCTGCGCCACGCGACGGCGATCACGGCACGGCTCGACGCGGCGCAGGCCGACGTCGCGGCCGTCCGCTCCGTCGGCTCCGCGGCGCTGCACGTCGGAACGCTCGCGACGGTCCCGCCGTCGCTCGTCGCCGCGATCCTCCGCCTGCTGCCCGGGCAGCGCAGCTCCCGCGTCGTGCTCCAGGAGGGCACGGACTCGGCGGCGCTGCTCGAGCTCGTGGAGCGCGGAAAGCTCGAGCTCGCGTTCGCGACGCTGCCACTGCCTGAGGGCCCATTCGTGGGGACGCCGATCTACCGCGAGCCGTATGTGCTCCTCGTCCGCCCCACCGACCCGCTCGCGGGACTGTCGGCCGTCACGCTGGACGAGCTCACCGCGACGCCGGTGCTGACGCTCGAGGCGTCGCGCGCGCAGGACGCGCTCGAGGCCGCGATCAGCGCGGGCGGCGGCCGCCCGCTCGAGGTCGCGCGCCGGTTCGAGAGCGCGTCGTCGATCCCGGCGTTCGTCGAGGCGGGGCTCGGCCCCGCGCTCGTGCCCGCGTTCGTCGCGGAGTCGGCGCCGGACCTCGTCGCGATCGAGCTCGAGTCGTACGTGCCACCGCGCGTCGTGGCACTCGCCCGCCACCGCGACCGCGCCCCCACCGCGCTCGCGGAGGCGTTCATCGCCGCAGCGGCCGAAGCCGCGCGCCTTCCGCAGGGCGCGCGGCGGCCGCTGCGGGCCGCGTCCTAGAACCCGGAGACGTGCGAGCTCAGGACCTGCTGCACGAGCTCGTCCTGTCGCGCGAGGAGCGCACGCCCGAGCTTCGCGTACGCGGTCTGGAAGTCGCCGCTCGACGGGCTCTGCGCGAGCGTCAGCCACTGCGGCCGCGTGAGCTTCGCGCCGCCGAGCTGATTGCGGTACGCGTAGATCTCCTCGACCTGCGACCGGCGGTCGCCGCTCGGCACGCTGAGCCCGACGTAGTCGGTGAGCGCGTACGTGTACGCCTGCCAGTCGTTCGCGACCTTCGGGCCGAAGTACGCGCGGATCCGCGCGCCGATCGACGCGCCCGACGTCGTCCAGTCGCGGTAGAGGTCGTTCCACGCCTGCTGCGACGACGGCCGGGCGACGAGGCCGGCCGCGATGAAGCGGCTGTTCGCGACCGCGCTCGACACGGACTGGCTCATGTCGGAGACGAGCCCGGTCTGGATCTCGAGCGCCTTCTGGTGGTTCTGCCACTTCCGCGTGATCGACGGGATCAGCAGGCTCCCGAGCAGCGCCGCGACGACCGCGACGAGCAGCGGGCTCGCGAGCCACGAGCGAAGCTCGGAATGGAACGACTTGGCTTCCATCGGCTGTTCCGCAGCGCGCGGGAGCGTACCATCCTCGCTGGATAGCACCTGCGGCGGTTCGAGCCAACGCGAACGAAGGAGTCACGATGCGCCCCCACCGCCGACCTTCCCCTGCACTCGTCGTCGCCTGCCTCGCGCTGGCCGTCTCGCTCGGCGGGACCGGCTACGCGGCCGTGGTGCTGCCGGCCAACAGCGTCGGGACGAAGCAGCTTCAGAACGGCGCCGTCGTCGGCGCGAAGGTGAAGCCGCACTCGCTCGTCGCATCGAACTTCGCGCCGGGCTCCGTCCCCGCCGGGCCACCCGGCGCGCAGGGGCTACCGGGCCCCGCGGGCCCGAAGGGCGACTCGGCGACGAAGCTCTTCGCGAACGTGAAGCCGGGCAACAGCTCGAGCGGCCTGGTCTACGGCCCGTCGAGCGGCACGAGCGGGAATCCCGGACGCAGCTCGAACGGCGTGGGCCTCTACACCGTCACCTTCAACCAGGACGTCAGCCACTGCGCGGTGCTCGCGATCCCGGGCGGCAACAACCTCGAGCAGGGCACAGCGACGGCGAAGCCGTCGGGCGGCAACACCGTGACCGTGCAGACGTACGACTCCGGCGGCAGTCCCACGGCCCTCGACGACTTCACGCTCGCGGTGTTCTGCTAGCTACGCCATCGAGAGCACGGGCTTGACGACGGCGCCGTCGTGCGCGGCGGCGAACGCGTCGTTGATGTCCGCGAGCGGGAAGGTCGTCACGAGCCGGTCGAACGGGAAGCGGCCCTGGCGGTAGAGGTCGATCAGGCCGCCGATGAGCTGCGTGCTCTGGCCCTCGCCGCCGAGGATGCCGACGATCCGCTTGCCCCAGAGCGTCGTCAGATGGTCGAGCGTGAACGAGGCCTGCGCCGGCGCGCCGCCGATCACCGCGCACGTGCCGCGCATGCCGACCGAGTCGGCCGCGAGTCGGAGCACGTCGACGTTGCCCGTGCACTCGAGGCTGAAGTCGGCGAGGCCGCCGCAGATCTCCTTCACCGCGGCGACCGGGTCCTCGCGGGCGTCGACGGCGTGCGTCGCGCCGAGCTCGCGCGCGAGCTCGAGCCGCGAGGGCTGGAGGTCGACGGCGACGATCGTCGTCGCGCCGGTGCACTGCGCGGCCATCACCGCCGCGAGGCCGACAGAGCCGACGCCGAAGACGACGACGCTCGTCCCGAGCCCGGGGCGCAGGACGTTCAGGATCGCGCCGGCGCCCGTTCCGATCCCGCACGCGAGCGGGCCGAGCAGCTCGAGCGGCAGGTCGGGCGCAACCGGCACGAGCGCGTTCGCGCGCACGAGCGCGTGCGTCGCGAACGCCGACTGCCCGAAGAAGTGGCTGTGCAGGCTCGACCCGTCCGTCCGCGCGAGCGCGGTCGATCCGTCGAGCCGGCCGCCGCCCGCGACGAGCGGCCCGAGCTGCAGGCAGTAGCGCGGCTGCCCGTCTGCGCAGTTGCGGCATTCGCCGCAGAACGGCCAGCCGATCACGACGTGGTCGCCCGGCGCGACGTTCGTCACTCCCGCGCCGACGGCCTCGACGACGCCGGCGCCCTCGTGCCCGAGCACGCCCGGCGCGGGGAACGGCAGGTCGCCGTGTCGCGTGATGTCGTCCGTGTGGCAGACGCCGCACGCGACGACGCGGACGACCGCCTCGCCGGCGCGCGGCTCCTCGAGCTCGACGTCCTCGACGACGAACTCGGCGTGAAGCTCGGGGAGAACGGCCGCGGTGATCCGCACCGCGCGAGCCTATAGCGGCGCGGCGGCCGAGGCGAGCAGCGAGCGGCTCTACGATGGAGGCGTGCTGAGGAAGGCGCTCTTCTGGAGCTCGCTCGGAGCGCTCGGCTGGACGCATGTCGGCTACCCGCTCGCCGCCGCAGCGTTGGCGCGCGCGCGGAGTCGCCCTGTCCGCAAAGCGCCGGTCGAGCCGACCGTCACGGTGATCGTCGCGGCGCACGACGAGGAGACCGTCATCGAGCGGCGGCTCGAGAATCTGCTCACGCTCGACTATCCGGCCGAGAAGCTCGAGATCGTCGTCGCGTCCGACGGCTCGACCGACGGGACGGACGAGCGTGCCGCAGCGGTTGCGGCGACCGAGCCGCAGGTCCGGCTCCTTCGCCTCGGACGCGGAGGCAAGGTGGCTGCGCAGAACGCGGCGGTGCGCTCCAGCGGCGGCGAGATTCTGGCGTTCTCCGACGCGAACGCCTTCTGGAGGCAGGACGCGCTCCGCAAGCTCGTGTGGAACTTCGCCGACCCTGACGTCGCGTACGTGTGTGGCGGCCATTTCTACGAGCCGGCCGACGGCACGAACCACGAGGGGCTGTACTCGCGCTTCGAGTCGTGGCTGCGGCGAAACGAGTCTTTGTTCGCGTCGATCACCGCCGGAGTCGGCCCCATCTACGCCGTACGCCGGGACGACTACGTCGACGTCGACCCGCGGTTCGGCCACGATCTCGCGTTTCCGTACCTGATGGTGCAGCGCGGACGCCGTGCCGTCGTCGAGCCGGACGCCGTCGCCTGGGAGAAGCCGGCGCCCGACATCGGGGACGAGTACCGGCGGAAGATCCGGATGTTCGAGCACTGCTGGCTGATCCTCCTCCACGGCCGGATGTTGCGGCGGGTCGGCCCGCTGTACGCGTTCGAGCTCGTCTCCCACCGCCATCTCCGGTACGCGAGCGGCGCGCTCCACGTGATCCTCCTCGCGTCGTCGGCGGCGCTGGTCTCGAACGCTCCTGCCTACCGGCGCGCGCTCGGCGCCCAGGTCGCGGTGCTCGCCGCCGCTGCGGCACGCCCGGGCATCGCGCGCTACTACGTGCTCGTGACGTGGGCCACGGTTCCCGCCCTGGTCAACTACCTGCGCGCGGGTGTGTCGCCCGTCTGGGAGAAGGTCGAGGGAACGCGGTGATCGCGCGCCGGCGCGTCTCGAGCGCCGTCCGCGCAGCCGCGGACCGCAGCATCTCCCGCGCGACCGCGCGATTCGCGACGACGAGACGGGCGAGCTCGAGGAAGCGGCGATTGCGGACGTACAGCTCGACGTAGCACCGGATCTGGTACCGCTTGAGCCGGCCGAGGCTCACGGTCTCGAGCTCGAGCACGCCGCTCGAGTACTTGTCGAAGTCCTCCCACCCGCCGGCGAGAAGCCGGTAACCGCCCTCTCCGCGCAGCGCCATCTCGTGGATCGGCGTCCCGGGGAACGGCGTCATGATCGCGACGGAGAGCTGGTCCGGGTTGATCTTCACGATGAAGTCGATGGTGTCCCGGATCGTCGCGTCCGTCTCGTGCGGGTGGCCGAGGATGAACTTGCTCCAGACGCGGAGGCCGTTCGCTTTCGCGAGCGCGACGGCGAGCTCGACCTGCTCGAGCGTGATCCCCTTCTGGATCGCTCGAAGGATCTCGGCGTTGCCGGACTCGACGCCAAGCTCGAGCGTCTCGAAGTTGGCCGCCTTGAGCAGCCGCACGAACTCGTCGTCGACGCGGTCGACCCGCGTCTGCGCCGAGAAGCGGACGCGGCGGTCGAAGCCGCGCACGACGATGCCTTCCAGGATCGCCTTCGTCCGGCCCATGTGCAGGCCGAACGTCTCGTCCTCGATGCGGATCCGCGCCGGCCGGTAGCGCTCGAGCACGTACTCGATCTCGTCGAGGACGTTGGCCGGCGTGCGGTACCGCGGCGAGAAGCCCGAGTTGTGGGAGCAGAACACGCATCGGAACGGGCAGCCGCGATGCGTGATCAGCGGCAGCGTGGCGGCGGGCCGGAAGAGGTCCCAGGCGGGGAACGGGAGCACGTCGTAGTCGTCGGGGAACCGCCGGGGCGGTGCGACCACGACCTCGCGTCCCCGGCGCGACACGAGCCCCCGGATCCCCGAGGGGTCGGCTCTCCGCTCGAGCGCGTCCGCCAACTCGCATGCGAGTTGCTCGCCTTCGCCGACGCACGCGTAGTCGAACGCGTCGCACTCCTCGAGCGCCTGCCGCCCGACCGCGTTCACGTGCGCGCCGCCGACGACGATCGGGACGTTCGCCGCGTCGCGCTTGATCCGTTGCGCGATCTCGACGGCACGCGGGTACTCGACCGTCATGCACGTGATCCCGACGAGGCCAGGCCCTCCGTCGCGAACGCGCGTGACGATGGCGTCGACGGTCATCCCGCCGAGCTTCCCGTCGAGCAGCTCGATCTCGTGGCCGGCGGCGCGCAGCGAGCTCGCCACGTAGGCGACGCCGAGAGCGGGAGTCCGCGCCCAGTGCCGGTCGAACGTGCTGCGAGGCGACGGCTGGACGAGCGCGACCTTCATCGCGCGCAGACGAGGAAGCCGCGGCTGCCGCGGTTCGTGAACTCGACACGCGAGAAGCCCGCGCCGGCGAGCAGCTCTGCCGCGTCCGTCTCGGTGTGGTCGACGATCCGGCACCCGTTGAGGACGTCGTAGCGGAGGTGGCGGACCGGCCCCTTGACCCAGTCCCAGCGCGTGAACGACGCGACGAGCGTCGACGAGCAGCGGGAGCGGATCCACCGCACGGCCCGCTCCGGCTCGTCGAGGTACTCGAAGAGCCCGAGCGCGAGCACGACGTCGAACGTCCGGTCGACGTCCAGCTCGAGGAAGTCGCCTTCGACGAGCTCGACCCCGTCGAACCGGTCGAGGCGCCGGCGCGCGAGCGCCAGCATCCGTGGCGAGAGATCGATGCCGAGGTAGGTCGCCGCGCCCGCGTCGACGACGGCTTCCGCGACGCGCCCCGGGCCGCAACCGAGGTCGAGCACGTCCGGCGAGGCGTGTTGCGCCACGACAGAGACGGCGAGCTGGAGCCCCCGCATCGGCCCGGGCCGCAGGAGGCGCGTGACGACGCCGGGCTCGTCGTACACCCGGTCGAAGGCCCGGGCGTGCTTCTCGAAGTAGCGACGCGCCGACGTCATCGCCGGTCGCTGTCGAGAGCCTCGCGAAAGGTCATGAGCCGGAACCGCGCTCCCGCCTCGCCGATGCGCACGGGGACGAGGTCGCGCCGCGCGTTCTTGTAGACGCGCCTCGACGTCTCCCGTGTCCGTTCACGGAGCGTCGCGTGCTCCGAGAGGGTCACCTGCAGCGGCTCATTCGCGAACTCGTACGGGTGGAAGTACAGAACGGGGAGCGTCGACCGCCGCGCGATCGCCTCGAGGCCCTGCCAGAGCGCCGTGCTCGGAAGGGCGCGCCAGTACGAGCCGCCGCCCATCGGGAGCACCGCCCTTCCCACTCGGAGCACGGCGACCGGAAACTCCCAGAGCCCGTCGCCGCGCGCGTCTCCGACGCGGAACGGGCTCGTCGGGATCGGCCGGATGCGTCGACGGAGGAGCGGTGAGTCGTACAGGCTCGAGTCGTAGCGGAAGCCGAGCTCCTGCAGGACGTCGTGCACCCAGAGCGACTCCGGCGTGATCGAGAACCACGGGGCCCGGTAGCCGAAGGGTCTGACGCCGGTCACGCGCCCGATCACGTCCACGCAGCGTTCCACGTCCTCTCTGAACTCGGCCGGAGTCTGGTCGTACGCCCGACGATGCTCGTAGCCGTGGCATCCGACTTCATGTCCCCTCGCGACGACCGCCTGCAGCGCCCGCGGATGCCGCTCCGCGGTGACGCCGACGACGAAGAAGGTCGCGCTGACGCCGAGCTCGTCGAGCAGGTCGAGGACGCTCGCGACCTGCTGCTCGAACGCCGCGCTCCCGTCGCGCCAGTCGGCGCGTCCGATCCGGCGATACACGAGCTGGTGCCAATCCTCGAAGTCGAAGCTCAGGATGAACGCCCCTCGCGCGCTCTCCGCGGGGGACGCAGGGTCGCCTCCCCGCGACCGGGCGATCTCGCTCTCGACGCCGGAGCGCGGACGAACGGGTGGGACGGTGACCGTCATCGGACGAGGACGGCGGTCGAACGGACGGCGTCCCGCTCCTCGGCCCCGTGCATCTCGGCGAGCACCGCGCGGACTCCCGGCGTCGACGCGCGATCCACCTGCCGCTCGAGCGCGTCGATCCACGCGGTGAGCCGGCCGCGGTCGACGGAGCGCAGCGGCGACCTGAAGACGCGCTCGCACGGCGTCGCGACGATCTCGTCGTGCTCCCAGAACAGGTGCTCGTGGAGCCGCTCTCCGGGGCGCAGGCCGACGAACTCGATCGCGACGTCTCGTGCTGCGGCCTCGACGATGCGCCGGGCGAGGTCCAGGACGCGAATGGGCGGGCGCAGGTCGAGCCAGAAGATGCCGGACGAGTCCGCGAGCCCGCCTGCGACGAGCGCGAGCCCTGCGGCCTCGCCCGCGGTCATCAGGTAGCGGGTCATGCGCGGATCCGTGACCGTCACCGGACCGCCGCGGTCGACCTGGTGCCGGAACCGCGGCAGCATGCTTCCCGCCGAGTCGACGACGTTCACGAGCCGAATCGACGCGTAGCGCCCGTGCGGCGCCTCGTGTCCTGCCGCCTCGAGGATCCACTCCGCGACCGCCTTCGTCTGCCCGAGGACGCTCGTCGGATGCACGGCCTTGTCCGACGAGAAGAGGACGAAGCGGTCGACACCGACGCGGGCCGCCGCGTCCAGCAGCCACTTCGTCCCGAGCACGTTGGTCGCAACGGCGTCCACCGGATTCGCCTCGAGCAACGGCACCTGCTTGTACGCCGCGGCGTGGAACACGACGTCCGGCCGGTACCGCTCGAAGACGTGGAGCGTTCGAGCGCGGTTTCTGATGTCGGCCAGGACCGGGAAGGCCGCGGCGAAGCCGTGGTCGTACCGGAGGTCGCTCGCGAGCTCGACCAGAGGCGCCTCCGCCTGGTCGACGAGCACGAGCCCACGGGGGCCGAGCCGGGTCAGCCGCGCACAGAGCTCGCTTCCGACCGACCCTGCGGCGCCCGTGACGAGCACGGTCGCCCCCGACACGTACCCGACCAGCTCGCCCGCGCCGACGTCGATCACCCTGCGGCCGAGCAGCGTGTCGACCCGGACGTCCAGTGGCCGGGCATCCCGACGAGCGGCATCGGTGGCCATACCCCTTCGTACGGACGCAGGGTCGCCGGAGCATCAGCAAAGACGCTGATCCGCGGTAGGGGAACCACGCCGGAGCGGCGTCTAGGCTCCGGAACGTGGAGGAGCTGCTCCAGGCGTGGTTCGGCCGAAACGCGAGGGACCTGCCCTGGCGGAGGACGAGGGATCCGTACGCGATCCTCGTCTCCGAGGTGATGGCGCAGCAGACGCAGGTCGACCGCGTCGTGCCTCGGTGGGAGCGCTGGCTCGCGCGCTGGCCGACGGTGGAGGCGCTCGCCGCGGCGCCGACTGCGGACGTGATCCGCGAGTGGCAGGGGCTCGGGTACAACCGGCGCGCGCTCGCGCTGCACCGCGCGGCGCAGCAGGTGGCCGCGCACGGCTGGCCGGACGACCTCACCGAGCTGCCCGGGGTCGGGCGGTACACCGCGGACGCCGTTGCGTGCTTCGCGTTCGGACGCGACGTGCTGCCGGTCGACGTGAACGTGCGGCGCGTGACCGAGCGCACCGGCGCCGACTTCACGCCGGCGGCGGCGCAGGCGCTGATGGACCTCGGCGCGACCGTCTGCCTCGCGCGCGTCCCGCGCTGCGGCGCCTGCCCGCTCGCCGGGGCATGCCCCTCGCGCGGGCGGCGGTTCGAGCCGCTCCGGAAGCAGGGGCCGTTCGAGGGGTCGTTCCGGCAGCGGCGCTCGACGACGCTCCGGCTCGTCGCCGCCGAGTCGCGCCCGCTCGCGGAGCTCGACGCCGAGGCGGTCGACTCGCTCGCCCGCGACGGGCTCGTCCGCGTGGCCGGGGACACGGTCTCGCTGCCCGCGTAGGCCGCCGCTACGATCTCCCCCATGCTCGTCGCCGCCGCCTGGTACGTCCTCCTGATCCCGCTGTGGATCGCGCTCTTCGTCCTCGTCCTCTTCGGGATGCTCGCCCTCCTCGGCCGGGTCCAGAACGGGCGCTACCTGCGGCCGCTCTTCACGACGATGGCGAAGGTGCCGCTCCTGCGGCGCTGGCTCCAGAAGGCGTCGACCGCGGCGATGGAGCGCTCGAACCCGGAGCTCGCGTCCGCGATGCGGAAGATGCAGCGGAGCGGCGCGATCAAGGACCCGCAGAAGGCGCAGGTCGCGATGTCGCAGATGACGCGCGAGGAACGGCGCGCGCTCTTCGAGATGCAGGAGGAGCAGGGCCTGATGCCCGAGGCGACGAACCGCGAGATGCGGCGCCGTCTCGAGCGCGCGCGCAAGGACTCGCAGCGCAAGCGCTAGACCGGGTGCTTCATCCAGACGTTCGGCTCGACGTAGGTGCCCACGCCCTTCTCGAAGCGCACCGGGACGAGGCCGCCCGGGACGACGTAGTCGCCGTCCTCGGGGAACTGGAGACCCGTCCACTCCTCCCACTCCTCGCGTGAGCCGGTGATCGTCATCGAGCGCGGGCAGACGTCGAGGATCTCCGCGCCGAGCCGCTCGTGGACGCGGATCCACGGGTCGTACGGCAGGCCGTCCTCGCGGCGCCAGAGCACGTAGCGCTCCATCGGCGTCAGCGGGTACCGCTCCTTCCAGCTCGGCCGCACCGGCGCGATCAGCTCGTCGAGGCCGTGCGCGGCCGCGACGCTCACCATCCGCCGCAGCAGCGCCTGCGCGATCCCCTTGCCGCGGTACTCGGGGAGGATCGAGACGACGATCGCGGAGAGCGTCGACGGCTCGCCGGCGATGCCGCTCGTCATCGCCCAGTCGATGCCGCGCGGCTCCGGGATCCCGTCCCAGCGCACGGGGAGCGTGCACGCCTGCGCGACCGTCGTCTTCCCGTCGACCGCCCAGAGCTGGAAGTCCGGGTAGACCTCGTAGAGGCGCGGCCAGAACGTGCTGACCACCGGATCGTGGGCCATGAACTCGGGGAAGCCGCTCGGCAGCGTGTCGCGGAGGTCCTTCTCCGCGTGCGTGAGGATCCGGAGCCTCATCGGCGGAGCAGCGCGACGGCCTGCGCCGCGAGACCTTCGCGCCGGCCGGGGAAGCCGAGCCCGTCGGTCGTCGTCGCGCGGACGGCGACGAGCTCCGGCGCGACGCCGAGCGCATCGGCGAGCCGCGCGCGCATCGCGTCGCGGTGAGGAGCGAGCCGCGGCTCCTCGCCGACGAGCACGACGTCGGCGTTCGCGAGCTCCCACCCCGCGGCGCGGACGCGCGACCACGCCTCGCGCAGCAGCTCGACCGAGTCGGCGTTCACGAGCGCCGGGTCGCCGGTCGGGAAGAGCGCGCCGATGTCCTCGAGGCCGGCCGCGCCGAGCACCGCGTCCGTCAGCGCGTGCGCGAGCACGTCGCCGTCGGAGTGGCCGGCGAGCCCGCGCGGGTGGTCGATGCGGACGCCGCCGAGAACGAGCGGCGCGCCGTCCTCGAACGCGTGCGCGTCGAAGCCGGTGCCGACGCGGTACTCGGGGGTCACAGCCACGACGCGACCTTCTCAAGGTCGTCGGCCGTCGTCACCTTCAGCAGGCGCGGGTCGCCCTCGACGACCTTCACGCGGCCACCGCGCGCCTCGACGAGCCCGGCGCAGTCGGTCGCGTCGCCGCCGGCGGCGGCCGCGGCGCGCAGCGTCTCGGCGACGAACGCCTGCGGCGTCTGCACCGCCCAGAGGCCGTCGCGCGGGACGGTCTCGGCGACGGTGCCGTCGCCGCCGACGCGCTTCAGCGTGTCCGCGACGCGGAGCCCGGGGACGGCGCCGTCCCAGCCCTCGGAGAGCGGAGCGAGCACGCGCTCCACCACCTCCTCCGGCAGGAGCGGGCGCGCCGCGTCGTGGACGAGCACGACGAGCGCGTCCTCCGGGACCTCGGCGAGGCCGGCGCGCACCGAGTCGGCGCGGGTCTCGCCGCCGGGGACGCAGGCGCTGACCTTGCCGCAGCCGAGCTCCTCGGCGAGAAGGATCGCCGGCTCCTCCCAGCCCGGCGGCGCGACGAGGACGATCGCGTCGACCCACGCGCAGTCGTCGAGCCGGCGCAAGGGCTCGGCGAGGAGCGGGTCCTCGCCGAGCCTCGCGAATGCCTTCGGCTGGTCCAGGCCCAGGCGGTCACCCCGTCCCGCAGCGACGAGGATGGCCCAGACGGACATGCCCTGGGGTCTGACCCCGAGACGAGGCCTACGCCGTCGCGGCGAGCGGCTTCTTCTTCGCCGCCGTCTTGCGCTTGCCGTTACCGGAGTCGGCGAGGACGTCGTCGAGCCACTCGGCGCACTCGTCCTCGTCCATGCCCTTGGCGTACATCAGCTCGGAGGCGAGGATCTTCTTCGCCTTCACGAACATCTGCTTCTCGCCCGTGGAGAGGCCCTTCTCGTGGTCGCGCAGCGAGAGGTTCCGGACGACCTCGGCCAGCTCGAGGATGTCGCCGGTCTTCATCTTGTCGCGGTTGTGCTTGAAGCGCCGGTTCCAGTTCTTCGGCATCTCCGTCGAACCGCCCGTCAGCGCCTTCAGGACGACTGCGACTTCCTTCTCCCCGATCACCCGGCGCAGACCGACCTGATCGGCGTTCTCGCAGGGGACCTGCACCGTCATGTCGTTGTGCAGGATCTTGATCGTCAGGTACTCGCGCTTCTGTCCGAGGACCTCGCGCGTCTCCTTCTTGACGACCGTCCCCGCCCCGTGGTGCGGATACACCACCTTGTCGCCGACCTTGTACAAGCCGGTCCTCCCCTCTCGTTTCTGCCCTTCTCCGCCAAGAAAGCCGGCTCGCATGCGTGCCGGCTCAACGGCTGTTCATGGTAGCTGAAACCCTCTAGAAAAGCCAAAAAACGCCCGAAAACGGCGCGCTAGAGCTGGAGGTACCGGTCGACGAGGTTGTGCTCCTGGAGCCGCCGCAGCCCCTCGCGGATCTCCCGTGCCCGGACCGTCCCGACGCCCTCGACGGTCTCCAGGTCGCGCTGGGTGGCCCGGACGACGGCGTCCAGGCTCCCGAGGTCGGCGACGACGTGGCCGATCACCGTCTCGGGGATCCGGGGGATGTGCGAGAGCACCCGGTAGCCCCGCGGCGAGACCGAGTGGTCGAGCGGGTTCACCGTCCGGTCGAAGCCGAGCAGGTGGCCGAGCCGGTCGAACTCGAGCAGCTCCTTGTAGGGGAGGCCGCGCAGCCCCTCGAGGGCGGCCGCGACGTCCGTGTCCCGGCCGGAGGCGTGGTAGTCGCGGACGATCGCGTCGCGCTCGGTCGGGACGTCGCCGACGAGCTCCTCGAGCTGGAGGCGGATCAGCCGGCCCTCGGCGCCGAGCTCGACGCAGTCGCGCTTGATCCGCTCCGCCATCCGGCTCGTCATCTCGGCGCGCTGGAGGACGACGAGGACGTCGTCGAGGACGACCGCGTTCTGGAACTCGAGCGCGGTCAGCCGCGTCAGCACCTGCTCGAGCCGCTGCCGGTACGTGTCGAGCGTGCCGAGCGCCTGGTTCGTCTTCGCGTGGACGTCGGCGACCGGGTCGAGCTGGTAGCGCCAGCGGTCGACGAAGATCGTCACCGTCTCGCGTTCCTGCGAGATCGAGACGACGAGCGCGCCCGTCTGCTTCGCGACGCGCTCGGCGGTGCGGTGGCGCGTGCCGGTCTCGTCCGACGGGATCGTCGGGTCGGGCATCAGCTGGACGTTCGCCCACGCGAGCCGGCGCAGCGTCGCGTCGACGATGATCGCCCCGTCCATCTTCGCGAGCTCGTAGAGGAGCTGCGGGCGGAACGGCGCGTCGATGCGGATGCCGCCGGAGAACATGAACGAGAGCTCGTCGGGCTCGCCGACGACGATCAGCGCGCCCTCGTGGGAGCGGATCACGTCGTCGATCGCCTGGCGGAGCGAAGTGCCCGGCGCGACCTTCGCGATCGCCTCGAGCAGCACGGGCTCGCGGCGCGGGTCCTCCTCGCCGGGGGTGCGCGTGAACCCGAGCTCGCCGAGGCGCCGGACGTCCTTCGGATCGAAGGCCATGTCCGGAGTGTGCCAGCTATCCGGGCGCGGTCAGACGATCTCGACCCAGCCGAGGATCTGCTCGTCGGTGACCTTCTCGAGCAGCTCCGGATGGTCGGTGCGCATGTGCTCCCGGATCTTGGCGACCACGTCCTCGTCGGTGTCGGCGCGCGCGACGTAGCCGCATTCGCACATGACCTGCTTGGCCATGGGACTCCCTCCCGCTGGATGGCTCCGGTCACGGCGATTATCGTCGTTCTGCCGTGGCGCGAACAACGATCCAGCTCTGCGGGCGGTACGTGGTCGAGCTCGCGGGGGATCGCGTGGAGTCGAGGCTGCCCGGCCGCCAGGGGCGGCTGCTGCTCGCGTACCTCGTGCTGAACCGCGACCGGCCGGTGGGCCGGAGCCGGCTCGTGGACGCGCTCTGGTCGGGCGAGCTGCCGCGGGATCCGGCCGACGCGCTCGCGGCGCTGCTCTCGAAGCTGCGGGCGACGCTGGGGAACGACCTCGTGGCGGGCCGCGGGGAGCTACAGCTCATGCTGCCGGCGGACGCGAGGGTCGACGTGGAGGAGGCGGTCGCGGGCCTGCACAAGGCCGAGTCCGCCTGCTCGCTCGGGGACTGGCCGCGCGCGTGGAGCGCCTCCCTCGGCGCGCAGATCGTCGCGCGGCGCACGCTCCTCGGCGAGTACGAGGCGGCCTGGATCGACGAGTGGCGCCGCGAGCTCGAGGACGTGTACCAGCGGTCGCTCGAGTGCTACGTGCGGGCCTGCCTCGGCCTCGGCGGAACCGAGCTGGCCGGCGCCGAGCGTGCGGCGCGGCGGCTCGTCCGCGCGGCGCCGCTGCGGGAGAGTGCGACCGCCCTGCTGATGGAGGCGCTGGAGGCCCGGGGCAACGCGGCCGAGGCGCTGCTCGTCTACGAGGCGCTGCGGACGCGTCTGCGCGACGAGCTCGGCGTCCCCCCGGCCGAGCCGCTCCAGGCGGCGTACCGCCGGCTGCTCGGCTCGCCGGCGGCCGGCTGAGCCGCGCCAACCTTTCGACAAGGTTTTGTCCGGGTCGCCGAAACCGCTCCGGTCGATGCTCCGCCCACCGTAACGGCGAGGCGAAGGGAGCAGAGCGATGGCAGTCACGGAGACACGGATGTCCACGACGATGGTCGAGACGCTCGAGCAGGCGCTGCGGGGCGAGCTGATCCGGCCGGCGGACGGCGCGTACGACGAGGCGCGGCGCCTCTACAACGCGATGATCGACAAGCGGCCGGCGCTGATCGCGTGCTGCGTCGACGTCGCCGACGTGGTCGCCTGCGTGCGATTCGCGGCGGCGGAGGGCGTCGACCTGGCGATCCGCGGCGGCGGCCACAACGGCGGCGGGCTCGGAAGCGTGGACGGCGGCCTCGTGATCGACCTGTCCCTGCTCCGCGGGGTCCGCGTCGATCCGGCGGCGCGGACGGTCACCGTCGCCGGCGGGACGACGCTCGGCGAGGTCGACCACGCGACGCACGCGTTCGGGCTCGCGGTGCCGGCGGGGATCATCTCGACGACCGGGGTCGGCGGCCTGACCCTCGGCGGCGGGCTCGGCCACCTGACCCGGGCGTACGGCCTCTCCATCGACAACCTCGTGGGCGCCGACGTCGTGCTCGCCGACGGCTCGCTCGTGCGTGCGAGCGAGAGCGAGCACGAGGATCTGTTCTGGGCGCTCCGCGGCGGCGGCGGCAACTTCGGCGTCGTCACCTCGTTCACGTTCCAGGCGAGGCCCGTCTCGACGGTCGTGGGCGGGCCGATGCTGTGGCC
Source organism: Gaiellaceae bacterium (assembly GCA_035506655.1). Lineage (GTDB taxonomy): Bacteria > Actinomycetota > Thermoleophilia > Gaiellales > Gaiellaceae > Palsa-739. The sequence continues at coordinate 20,415 of DATJOZ010000102.1, read as the reverse complement.
GCTCGAGCAGGCGCGCGAGGCGCTGTCGTTCTACGCCGAGTTCATGGCCGGGGCGCCCGACGAGCTGAGCGGGTTCTTCGCGTTCCTGACGGTGCCGCCGGGACCGCCGTTTCCGGAGGAGCTGCACCTGCAGAAGATGTGCGGCGTCGTCTGGTGCTACGCAGGGGAGGCGGCCGACGCGGACGCCGCGCTCGCGCCGGTGCGCGAGGCGCTGCCGCCCGCCCTCGACGGCGTGGGCGAGATGCCGTTCCCGGCGCTGCAGTCGGCGTTCGACGGCCTCTATCCGCCCGGCGACCAGTGGTACTGGCGCGCCGACTTCGTGGAGAGCATCCCGCCCGAGGCGATCGACGCGCACCTCGCGCATGCGGACGCGCTGCCGACCTGGAAGTCGACGATGCATCTCTACCCCGTGGACGGCGCCGCCGGCCGGGTCCCGCCCGGCGAGACGGCGTGGAGCTACCGCGGCGCGCGCTGGGCGCAGGTGATCGTCGGCGTCGATCCCGATCCCGCAAGGGCCGGCGACCTCCGCGACTGGACGGTCTCCTACTGGGAGGCGCTCCATCCGTACTCGGCCGGGGGCGCCTACAGCAACTTCCTCATGGACGAGGGCGAGGATCGCGCCCGCGCCAGCTACGGCGCCAACCTCGACCGGCTCGCGCGCGTGAAGGCCGCGTACGACCCGGCCAACCTCTTCCACGTCAACCAGAACATCCGGCCGTCGGCGTGAGCGGCCTCGCCGGCTGCTTCGTGCTCGTCGTGCGCTTCGAGCACGACGGCCGCCACGGGCACGCCGCCGTCTAGGCCGTCTCCTCGGCGGCGGCGCCGTCGAGCGCGGCCTTCAGCGCCTGCCGCAGCGTCTCGGCCTCCGTCACGCGGAGGCCGGGGCGCTTCGGCGTCTCCGGCGGCGCGACGACCTGCCTCAGGCCGAGCTTCGCGCACTCGTCGAGCCGGCGCTCGGCCTGGGTGGCCGGACGCAGCCGTCCGGTGAGCCCGATCTCGCCGAACGCGGCCGTCCCGGCGCGGACGGGCGCGCGCCGTGCGGCCGACGCGATCGCGAGCGCGATCGCGAGATCCGCGCCCGGCTCGTCGATGCGGACGCCGCCCGCGACGTTGACGAAGACGTCGGCCTGGCCGAGCGCGACTCCCGCGTGGCGCGCGAGCACCGCGACGATCATCGCGAGGCGCTTCGGGTCGACGCCGGTCGCGACGCGCCGCGGCATCGCGAGGTCGGTCTGCGCGACGAGCGCCTGCACCTCGAGCAGGATCGGGCGGGTCCCTTCGAGCGCGCACGCGACGGCGGCGCCGGGCTCGCCGTCGGTCGTCTTCCCGAACACGGCGGACGGGTCCGGCACGCCGACGAGCCCCGCGCCGGTCATCTCGAAGACGCCGAGCTCGTTCGTCGAGCCGAACCGGTTCTTCGCCGCGCGGAGCACGCGGTGCTCGTGGTAGCGGTCTCCCTCGAACTGGAGCACACAGTCGACGAGGTGCTCGAGCACGCGCGGCCCGGCGACGGAGCCGTCCTTCGTCACGTGACCGACGAGGATCGTCGCGACGCCGGACTCCTTCGACACGCGCAGCAGCCGCGCCGCCGCCTCGCGCACCTGCGCGACCGAGCCGGGCGCCGAGCCGAGCTCGGCGGAGTAGAGCGTCTGCACCGAGTCGATCACGCAGACGTCGGGGCGCTCGGTCTCGAGCGTCTCGCAGACGACGTCGAGCTCCGTCTCGGCGAGGATCTCGACGCGCTCCGCGCCGCCGAGCCGCTCCGCGCGGAGCTTGACCTGGGCCACGGACTCCTCGCCGGTTACGAGGAGCGCGCGCCGGTCCGCCGACATCGCCGCGAGCGCGGTGAGGAGCAGCGTCGACTTCCCCACGCCGGGCTCGCCGCCGACGAGCACGAGCGACGCCGGCACGAGCCCGCCGCCGAGGACGCGGTCGAGCTCCGGCACGCCGGTCGGGATCCGCGCCGCCTCCTCCGCCCGGACGTCGACGAGCCGGAGCAGCGGCTTCGGCGGGGCCTTCGCCTTCCCGACCTGGCCGACGACCTCCTCGACGAGCGTGCCGAACGACGAGCAGCCCGGGCACTTCCCGAACCAGCGCCCGGAGGCGTAGCCGCACTCGGTGCACGCGTATTGGACGGCCGGTTTCGCCACCGGGCCAATCTACGGACGGCGGCGGACGCGATGGTGACGGCTCCCCGGCGACTTCGTCGCGGCAACGAAAAAGCGGCCCGCCGCAGGGCCGCTTCATCGTTGGGGGGGTGAGGGTCGAACCTCGCCGCATCGAGGTTCGGGGATGTGCCGTCTGGACACCATCCTGCCCGGCCCGGCCCGCTTGATTCGTCCCCTTTCGGGTGGTTCATCCCCCTGCTTCACCGCGGGCTCCCCGCGGAAAAGCCGCAAACGGGTTCCGCGGCAGCCCGGGTGCAGCCCGGCCGGGCCGAGAGCACGATCGAGCCATGGCAAGAACGCCAGTGTTCGAATGGAGGACGTCATGAGAAAGATCCTCGAATTCGGTGGAGTCGCCGCCGGCGTCGTGCTCATCGCTTTCGGTGCGGCGGCGATCGTGCTCGGTGTGAACGGGCGCAGCACCGTCCAGGACAACCTGAAGCAGCAGCAGATCGTCGGGACTCCCGACATGACCCCCTCGGGCATCGCAGCCGAGGCGAAGGCCGCGAACCTGCCGGCGAGCATCCCGCTCCCGACCTGCAGCGTGGCGAACAAGGCCGTCACCACGGGGGCCGAGGCCCGCTGCTTCGCGCAGTACATGCAGATCCACGCCTACGAGGCGACGGGCGGCGTCCCGTACTCGCAGATGCCGCGCTACGCGTCCCCGGACGGCAAGGGGACGAACGACGCCGCAAAGGCGACGAAGTCCGCAAGTGGCCAGCCCCTCGACAACCCCGCTCGTGACATCTGGGTCACCGAGACGGCGCTGACGGGCGCGTTGAACAGCGCCTACATGGCGGAGCAGATCTCGAACTTCGGCATCGTCGTCGGGATCGCGCTGCTCCTGACCGGCGTCGGGTTCGGCATCCTCGCCCTCGGCGGCGCACTCGCCTCGGGCGGCTGGCTCTTCAACCGCTCGGAGAGGAAGAAGGCGACCGCGAAGACCACCACCGAGCCGGTCGCCGGCTAGCGCATCCACCCTCTCCCTCAGCGAAGGGCGGCCCCGCCGGGCCGCCCTTCGTGGTTTCTGTGGCGGCGGGTCGATGAGCGGTTCATGAGGCTCGGATTAGCGAGCCGTGAGCGGCGCCGGGGAGCGTGGCGGCACCTCAACCGAAAGGAGGGTGCCGTGAAGGCACTCGCACTCCTCGTCGTCACGTCGGCTCTGCTCACAGCAGGGACCGGAGTGGCACGCGCAGCCAGCGGAGACCTCTGGATCACGTCGAGCACGACGCTCACCGAAGACCAGCACGGCAGGATCGTCGTCGCCGCGTCGGGGATCACGCTCGACTGCGCAGGCCATCAGGTGGCCGGGCCCGGGCCGGCCGGGATCACGCTCGCATCCGTGAGCGGCGTCACCGTGAAGAACTGCGCCGTCCACGGGTTCGACAACGGCTACGTGCTCGCCGGCGCGACCGGCAACACGTTGCTGAACGACGCGAGCACCGACAGCACGTGGAGCGGCTTCACCCTCGACGCCGGCGCGTCTGGAAACGTGCTCACGAACGACACCGCGACCTCGAACGGGACGCACGGGTTCACCCTCGACGGAGCGTCGGGCAACACGCTCCGTCAGGACGTGTCGTCCTCGAACGGGGACAGCGGGTTCGGCGTGATCAACGGCGCTTCCGCGAACCGCCTCGCGCAGGACACCGCGGCCGGCAACGGGGTTCACGGCTACGCCCTGTACTGGCCCGGCGCCGGCAACGAGCTGAGCTCGGACGCGGCAACGGGGAACGGGTCGGTCGGTTTCGCTCTCCTCGGGGCCACGAACACGATCCTGCGCGGCGACGTCGCGTCGGGGAGCACGTTCGCCGGCTTCGCGATCCTCGACGGCTCGCAGGGCACGACCGCATCGGGCGACACGGCGACCGGCAACCACGCCGGTGGCTTCTACGCGCAAGGCTCGAGCGGAACGACGCTGACCGGAGACGTCGCGAAGGGCAACGACTCCGGCGGCTTCACGTTCGGGGCCGGGAACACCGCGACGCTCGCCTCGATCGACCTCTCGACCGGAAACACGGGCGATGGGTTCGTCGTGGACGGCGGCTCCGGCGTGACGCTGCAGGTCGACGTCGCGAAGGACAACGACGGAAGCGGGTTCGCGCTCGTGAACGGTGCGTCGGGCAATCAGCTCGACCTCGACGCGGCGACCGCGAACGCGTTCGGCTTCCTCGTCCTCCAGGGCGCGACGGGGAACACGATCCGCCTCTCGGTCGCACAGGGGAACACCGCAGTCGACGCCGCGGATCAGAACGCCGCCGGCACGAACGCGTGGCTGCACAACGTGTTCGGGACGACGAGCTTCGCCTGAGACGCAGAAACGGAGCGGCCGCCTCCCGGCGGCCGCTCCGAGTCTCGGATGAGAGCCTGCGCTAGTCCGCGACGGGCTCGTCGACGTCGTCGTCGGCGTCGTCGACGGCCTCGACCGGCGGGACGGTCACCTTCTCCGGGGTGACCTCGCCGGGGATCAGCGTGATCTCGACCTCGTCGCCCGGCTCGCCGTCCTCGTTCGGCTTCCGGCTGACGAGGATCGTCGAGCCCGGCTCGAGCTGGCGGCCGAGGACGAAGTCCGCGAGCGGGTCCTCGATGAAGCGCTGGATCGCGCGGCGCAGCGGCCGGGCGCCCATCGCCGGGTCGTAGCCCTTGTCGACGAGCAGGTCCTTCGCGTCGTCCGTGAGCTCGATCGTCGTCTCGTGCTGCGCCATCTGCTCGCGCAGCCGCTTGAGGACGAGGTCGATGATCGTCTTGATCTCTTCCTTCGTCAGCTTGTGGAAGACGATGATCTCGTCGATGCGGTTCACGAGCTCGGGGCGGAAGACCTTCTTCAGCTCGCCCATCACGCGCGACTTCATCTCGTCGTACGAGAGCCCGTCCTCCTCGCCGACCGAGAAGCCGAAGCCCTGGTTCTTCGAGATCGAGCCGGCGCCGATGTTCGAGGTCATGATCACGATCGTGTTGCGGAAGTCGACGCGGCGGCCCTGCGCGTCCGTCAGCTTCCCCTCCTCGAGAATCTGCAGGAGGATGTTGAAGACGTCCGGGTGCGCCTTCTCGATCTCGTCCATGAGGACGACCGAGTACGGCTTGCGGCGCACGGCCTCCGTGAGCTGGCCGCCCTCGTCGTAGCCGATGTAGCCCGGCGGCGAGCCGACGAGCCGCGACACGGAGTGCTTCTCCATGTACTCCGACATGTCGACCTGGATCAGCGCGTCCTCGTCGCCGAAGAGGAACTCGGCGAGCGTGCGCGCGAGCTCCGTCTTGCCGACGCCGGACGGGCCGAGGAAGATGAACGAGCCGGTCGGGCGCTTCGGGTCCTTGATCCCGGCGCGGGCGCGGCGGATCGACTTCGCGACGGCGACGATCGCCTCCTCCTGGCCGATCACGCGCTTGTGCAGCTCCTCCTCCATGCGGATGAGCTTCTGCGACTCCGCCTCGGTGAGCTTGAAGACCGGGATGCCCGTCCACATCGAGACGATGTCCGCGATCTCCTCCTCGCCGACCTCGGGCTGGTCCTCGACGCTCTCCGAGCTGCGCCACTGCTCCTCGAGCTCGCGCTTCTTCTGCGTGAGCTTGCGCTCCTTGTCGCGGAGCGAGGCGGCCTTCTCGAACTCCTGCGCCTCGATCGACGCCTCCTTCTCCTTCCGGACGCGCTCGATCTCCTCCTCGAGCTCGCGGTGCCGCGGCGGCGCGCTCATCGAGCGGATCCGCAGACGTGACGCGGCCTCGTCGATGAGGTCGATCGCCTTGTCGGGGAGATGCCGGTCCTGGATGTACCGGTCGGAGAGCTCGGCCGCGGCGTGCAGCGCCTCGTCCGTGATCTTCACGCGGTGGTGCGCCTCGTAGCGGTCGCGCAGGCCGCGCAGGATCTGCACGGTGTCGTCGACCGACGGCTCCTCGACGCGCACCTGCTGGAAGCGCCGCTCGAGCGCCGCGTCGCGCTCGAGGTACTTGCGGTACTCGTCGAGCGTCGTCGCGCCGATCGTCTGCAGCTCGCCGCGCGCGAGCGCCGGCTTCAGGATCGAGGCCGCGTCGATCGCGCCCTCGGCGGCACCGGCGCCGACGAGGTTATGGAGCTCGTCGATGAAGAGGATGATGTCGCCCCGCTGCATGATCTCCTTCATGACCTTCTTCAGGCGCTCCTCGAACTCGCCGCGGTACTTCGAGCCGGCGACGAGCGCAGCGAGGTCGAGCGTGTAGATCTGCTTGCCCTTGAGCAGCTCGGGGACCTGGTTCGTCGCGATGCGCGCGGCGAGGCCCTCGACGACGGCGGTCTTGCCGACGCCCGGCTCGCCGATCAGCACGGGGTTGTTCTTCGTGCGGCGCGACAGGATCTGCATCAGCCGCTCGATCTCGGTCTGGCGGCCGACGACCGGGTCGAGCTTGCCCTCGGTCGACTGCTTCGTCAGGTTGCGGCCGAACTGGTCGAGCAGCTTCGAGGACTTCGACTTCTCGCCGGACGGGCCGGCGGAGCCGGAGCCCTGGCGGCGGCCCGGGCCGGAGAGCATGCGGATGATCTCGTTGCGGATCTTCTCGGCGTCCGCGTCGAAGTCGAGGAGGATCCGTGCGGCGACGCCTTCGTTCTCGCGCACGAGTCCGAGCAGGATGTGCTCGGTGCCGATGTAGTTGTGGCCGAGGGAGAGCGCTTCCCGCAGCGCGAGCTCGAGCACCTTCTTCGCGCGCGGCGTGAACGGGATCTGTCCGGTCGTGACCTCGTCGCCCTGGCCGACGATGCGCGCGACCTGCGCACGCACCTCCTCGACCGTGATGTCGAGTGACTCGAGCACACGCGCGGCGAGACCTTCCTCCTCGCGGAGCAGCCCGAGCAGGATGTGCTCCGTGCCGATGTAGTTGTGCTTCAGCGCCCTGGCCTCGTCCTGCGCGAGGACGACAACCTGGCGAGCCCGTTCGGTGAAGCGTTCGAACACTGTTCCCTCGACCCCCCTTTCCTGACCGCGAGACCGGCGTGCCGGTCGAAGGTAGGCCCCATCGTAGCCGACACCCTCCGGGGGACGAAGCGGCCGGGTGACAGGTTCCTAAGAGTTTGCGGCCGTTACACGATCTCCGCGAACTCGTCCTCGATCAGCCAGTCGAAGCTGGCCGGCACCGTCCCGTCCGGCTCCGCGTACTCCCGCAGGAAGAAGAGGTAGGAGAGCCACTCGTCCATCCGCTCCGGGAACTCCCCGCCGCGCTGGTCGACGAGCCGCTGGAGCTCGAGCAGGTTCCAGTGGCCCCGGGCGGCGCCGTTCAGGGGCGCGTCGGCGAGGTAGAGCGGGACGCCCGGCAGGCCTGCCGGGACGAGGGCCGGCTCCGGCTCCGGCTCCGGCTCCGGCTCGGGGAGGCGCTGAAGGGCTGCGGCGCGCTCGCGCTCCTCGGCTTCGCGGCGCTCGGCTTCGCGGCGCTCGGCTTCCGCCCGCTCCGCCTCGGCGCGCTCGCGCTCCTCGGCTTCCACGCGCTCACGCTCCTCGGCTTCCACGCGCTCGCGCTCCTCGGCTTCCAGGCGCTCACGCTCCTCGGCTTCCACGCGCTCGCGCTCCTCCGCGTCGCGGCGGGCCGCTTCCTCGGCGCGGCGCTCCGCCTCTGCGGCAGCGCGCTCCCCGGCGCGGCGCTCGGCCTCGACCTTCTCCGCCTCGCGCGCCTCGGCCTCGTGCGCGAGCGCGTCGCTCCGCGACCGGAGCTCCGCCGTGAGCCGCTCGAGCTCGCCGGCGCGCACCTTCAGCTCCTCGCTCCGCTGCTCGAGCTCCGCCTCGAGCTCGCGCTCCCGCGTGCGGTCGGGCGCCGGAGCCGGCGCCTGGACGACCTTCACGCGGACGGGCCGCGCGCGCCACTCGCGCAGCAACAGGACGACGAGCGCGATCAGCCCGCCGACGACGAGCCCGGCGCCGGCGCCCGCACCGATCACGAGCGGACGGTTGGGCCACGCGGCGGAGGTCGGCGCCTCCGCCTGGTCGGCCGGACGGAGCGTCGGATCGGGCTGGCCCTGCAGCGACTGCAGCGTCGTGAGCCGCTGCTGCAGCGCCGCGCCCGCGCCGATCGTCCGCTGGTTGGGCGGCAGCGCGACGATCTGCTCCTGCGTCCGGCGGATCGCCGTCGCGAGCTGGCTCTGGAAGCTCGCGGTTCGCTGCGACACGAGCGCGCCCGCGAACGCGTTCGCGAGCTGCGCGGCGCGGACCGCGGACGTGTCGCGCACGGTCACGGCGACGACGTCGCTCGCGCCGACGACGCGCGCGTGCACCTTCGAGAGGAGCGAGTCGCGCGACTCGGGGAGACCGAGCTGCGTCCGCACCGCGTCCGCGACCTGCGGCGAGCGGAGCAGCACCGCGGCGCTCGCGGCGGCGGTGCGCTTCCCGCTCGTGTCGCGGAGCAGCCCGAGGCCGAAGTACGTCGGGTCGGTCGGCGAGACCGGCGAGACGATGAGGTGGGCCGTCGCGTCGTACCGCTTCGTGCCCAGGAAGGCATACCCGGCTGCGGCGGCCGCACCTGCGACCGTCAGCGCCGCAACGAGCCCGAGGAGCCCGAGGGTTCTGAGGGAGGTAAATCGCACCCCGGTATTATCGGCCGGAGGGTCGGACTCCTGAGACTGTTCTCGCGCCGCTCCCCATGTCCTGCGAACCCTTCCTGACGGCTCCATCACAGTCCACGACTAGGATTCCGCCCCGATGAGCGACGGAACGGGCCGCAGCGCCCTGATCACCGGCGGCGCCGGCTTCATCGGCTCCCACCTCTCCGAGCTCCTCCTCGCCGACGGCTGGGAGGTCTTCGTCCTCGACGACCTCTCGACGGGCTCGGAGCGGAACGTCGCGCACCTCCGGGAGCGGCGCGACTTCCACCTCGTCGTCGACTCGGTCCTGAAGGCGTCGGTCGTGAACGAGCTCGTCCACCGCTGCGACGTCGTCTACCACCTCGCGGCCGCGGTCGGCGTGCGGCTGATCGTCGAGGAGCCGGTGCGGACGCTCGTCACGAACATCCAGGGGACGGAGAACGTCCTCGACTACTGCAACGAGTTCGGCAAGCGCGTCCTCGTCGCGTCGACGTCGGAGGTGTACGGCGACCGCCGCGAGCCGGAGCCGCTCGCCGAGGAGAGCCGCCGCCAGTACGGCCCGACGACCGCACGCCGCTGGGCGTACGCGGAGTCGAAGGCGCTCGACGAGTTCCTCGCGCTCGCGTACCACCAGGAGCGCGGGCTCGACTGCGTCATCGCGCGCCTCTTCAACACGGTCGGGCCGCGGCAGAGCGGGCAGTACGGGATGGTGATCCCGCGCTTCGTCGCCGCCGCGCTCGCGGGCCGCCCGATCGAGATCCACGGCGACGGATCGCAGACGCGCTGCTTCTGCCACGTGCAGGACACGATCCGCGCGCTCGCCGGGATGATGGAGGCGCCGGCGGTGTCGGGCGAGATCCTCAACATCGGCTCGACCGAGCGCATCACGATCGACGGGCTCGCGCGCCGCGTGCTCGAGCTGACCGGCTCGAGCTCGGAGATCGTCTACGTCCCGTACGACAAGGTGTACGGCCAGGGGATCGAGGACATGCTCCACCGCCAGCCGTCGATCGACAAGATCACCGGCACGATCGGGTGGACGCCGACGCGCTCGCTCGACGAGATCCTCGCCGACGTGATCGCGCACACGCGCAGCGCGCCGGCGCTCGTCACCGCGGACTAGTCGATCGTCCGCAGCGCGGGAAACAGGATCACGTCGCGGACCGACTCGCGGCCGGTGAAGAGCATGGAGAGGCGGTCGATGCCGAGGCCGATCCCGCCGGTCGGCGGCATGCCGTACGACAGGGCCTCGACGTAGTCCGGGTCGCCGCGCTCCGCCTCGACGTTGCCCGCGGCGCCCTCGCCGAGCTGGACGGCGAAGCGCTCCTGCTGCTCGACGCTGTCGTTGATCTCGGTGAACGCGTTGCCGAGCTCGATCCCGCCGGCGAAGTACTCGAACCGCTCGACGAGCGTCGGGTCGTCCTCGGTCGTGCGCGCGAACGGCGACAGCTCGATCGGATAGTCGTAGAGGATCGTCGGCCGGATCAGCTGCGGCTCGACGAAGTGCGAGTGCGCGTGGTCGATCAGCTTCGCCCACGTCGGATCCTTCGAGACGTCGACGCCGCGCGCCTCGAGCAGGCGGCGGAGCTCGGCCTCGTCGCGCGTCCAGAGCCCGAACTCCGCGAGCGCGTCGACGAAGCGCACGCGCTCCCACGGCGGTGAGAAGTCGAGCTCGTTGCCGCGGAACGAGACGGCGGTCGTCCCGAGCACGTCCTCCGCGGCGTGCGAGACGAGCTGCTCGATCCGCTCCATCGTGTCGCGGTAGTCGGCGTACGCCTCGTACCACTCGAGCATCGTGAACTCTGGGTGGTGCTTGAACGAGACGCCCTCGTTCCGGAAGTCCTTGCCGATCTCGTAGACCTTCTCGAGCCCGCCGACGATGAGCCGCTTGAGGTAGAGCTCGGTCGCGATGCGGAGGTAGCGGTCCTCCTCGAGCGAGTTCCAGTGCGTGACGAACGGCTCGGCGAACGCGCCGCCGTAGCGCGGCTGGAGGATCGGCGTCTCGACCTCGACGAAGCCCCAGCCGTCGAGGATGCGGCGGATCGCCGCGACGGTCCGCGAGCGGACGAGCGCGTCGTCGCGCGACTCCTCGTTCATCAGCAGGTCGAGGTAGCGCTTGCGGTAGCGGAGCTCGACGTCCGTGAGCCCGTGGAACGTGTCGGGAAGCGGCGTGCGGATCTGCGCCAGCCGCTCGAGCGAGTCGACGAGGAGCGACGGCTCGCCGCGGCGCGACTTCGCCGGCGCGCCGACGACGCCGACGATGTCGCCGAGATGGACGTCGACCTCGCCGGTCGCGTCGGCGGGGCACATGAGCTGGATGCGGCCGCTGCGGTCGACGAGGTCGAGGAAGACGAGCTTCCCCATGTCGCGCCGCGCCATCACGCGGCCGGCGAGCCGGCGCTTCGTCTCCGCGGTCGCGCCGTTCTCGAGCGGCTCGGCCTCGGCGCGGACGGCGGCGATCTCGTCGCGGTCCGGGAAGCGCTTCGGGGCGGACATCCGGGCGAGTCTAGTTGCGTCGAAGGCGCAGGCGCCTTCGCTGCGCGGGCCGCGGCGGCGGCGTCTCGCCGGCGAGGAGCGCCGCCGGGACGTCGCGCGTGAGCCAGCGCGCGAGCGCCTCGTCGCCGACCGCCTCGGCGGCGGCGCTCATCCCGATCGCGCGGATCGCGGGCGCGTGCGCGTCGCTCGCGATCAGGTGCGCGAGACCCAGGTCGAGCAGCGTGCGCGACGCGGACTCGCTCGCGCGCCCGAGCCTCCCGTCGACCGACGCGGCGGTGAGCTGGACGAGGACGCCCGCGTCGACGATCGGCCGCAGCTGCTCCGGGTCGGCCTGGACGTCGGCGTTCCGCTCCGGGTGCGCGAGGACGATCCGGTAGCCGCGCGTCTCGAGCCGGAACACGATGTCGCGGAGGTCGAGCGGCCAGCCGCGATACGGGAACTCGAGGAGCAGGAGCGACGCGTTGCCGCCGAGCCCGAACCGGCGCAGCGTCTCGTCGTCGAGCACGATCGCGTGCCCGAGCGCGAGCTCGCCGCCCGGCAGCACCTCGACCGGGATCCCCTGGTCGCGTGCGGCGGCGTTCACCTCGTCGACGAGCCGCTCCATCGTCTCCGGCTCGGTCGGGTAGTCGTCGCGGACGTGCGGCGTCGCCGCGATGCGCGCGATCCCGTCCTCGGCCGCCGCCTCGAGGATCTCGAGGCTGCCGTCGAGCGACGGCGGGCCGTCGTCGACGCCCGGCAGGACGTGTGAGTGGAGATCGATCACGGCGGGCTCGCGAGGAGCCTAGGAGGGCTCGGCGGCATGGTGCTCGTTGCCGGGGTGCGATGGGCGGTTCGAGGCAAGGACGCAGGGAACACCGATAGCCAACGCTATCGGTGCGACTGAGGACGCTGCATCGGGCCGTTCAGCGCGGCCCAGCGACACAGCCACTATTCCGTCGAGCCCTCCTACGCCGCCTTGATGTCCATGATCTTGAACTTGAGCTTGCCCCGCGGCGCGGCGACCTCGACCGTCTCGCCCTTCTTGCGGCCCATGATCGCCTTGCCGACCGGCGACTCGTTGGAGAGCTTGTTCTCCGCCGGGTTCGCCTCGGCCGAGCCGACGATGTGGTACTCGACGGTCTTGTTCGCGCCGACGTCGCGCAGGCGCACCTTCGTCCCGATCGACACCTCGCCCGACTTGATCTCCTTCTTCGTCACGACGCGGGCCATCTTCAGGCGCTCCTCGAGCAGCGCGATGCGCGCCTCGAGGTGTGCCTGCTCGTTCTTCGCGTCGTCGTACTCGGCGTTCTCGGCGATGTCGCCGAACTCGCGCGCGATGCGGATCCGCTCCGCGACCTCCCGGCGCTTGTCCGTCGAGAGCGTCTCGATCTCCTGCTTGAGATTCTCGTACCCCTCGGGGGTGAGAATGACTTCCTTCACGCGGCCTCCCTGCGCTCCGCAACCAAAACGCCGGCGGCGAACCGGCCTCCGGCGGTCGCGCATGGTACCTCCACCCCCGGGGGTCGTCAACGGGGTACGGAGCTACGATCTCCGGTCTATGGCGACGGGTCTCCGGCAACCCTGGTGGATCGGCGGCGTCGAGGTGCCGACGCGGGTCGTCCTCGCCCCGATGGCGGGGGTCAGCGTCCAGGCGTTTCGCCGCCAGGGGCGGCGCTACGGGGCCGGGCTCGTCTGCTCGGAGATGGTCTCCTGCGCCGGGATCGAGCACCGGAACGAGCGGACGCTCGGGTACCTCCGGGTCGCCGCCGACGAGCATCCGCTGGCGATCCAGATCTTCGGCGCGGAGCCGCGGGCGATGGCCGAGGCGGCGCGGATGGTCGAGGCGGCCGGCGCGGACATCGTCGACATGAACTTCGGCTGCCCCGTCCGGAAGGTGACGAAGACGGGCGCCGGCGCGCACCTGCTGGAGGAGCCGGAGCTCGCGTGCCGCATCGTCGAGGCGGTTGCTCGCGCCGTAACGGTGCCGGTCACCGTGAAGATGCGGCGCGGCGCCGACGACGGCGCACGCACGTGCCTCGAGGTCGGGCCGCGGCTCGTCGAGGCCGGCGCGGCGTCGCTGACGCTCCACCCGCGCTCGGCGCGGCAGATGTACACCGGCTACGCCGACCACTCGCTCACGGCGGAGCTCGTCTCGCTCGTCGACGTCCCCGTCGTCGCGTCCGGCGACGTGACGTCGCGCGCGAAGGCGGAGGGCGTGCTCGCGGCGACCGGCGCGGCCGCGGTGATGGTCGGCCGCGGCGCGCAGGGGAACCCGTGGGCGCTGCGCGAGATCGTCGACGGCGACGCGGCGCCGCCGTCGCGCGAGGAGGTCGCGGCCGAGCTGATCGTCTTCATCCGCGAGACGGTGCGCGAGCTCGGCGAGCGGCGTGCGTCGGGGTTCCTGAAGAAGTTCTACGCGTGGTACCTCGGTCACGGGCGCTTCCCGAAGCCGTTCAAGAACGAGCTCGTGCAGCTGAGCGACACGGAGGACGTCGTGACGCGGCTGCTCGCAGCGGCGCCGGGCGCGGCGGAGCTCGTCGAGCGGCTCGAGGCGGAGCTCCCCGACGCGTCGGGCGAGGTGCTGCTCGACCAGCTGCCGATCTCGATCTACGGCGGCGGCTAGCCACGTCCGGGGGTCAGACCCCGGGACAGTGGCCGCGCGGGACGACTACTCCTGGTTTCGCTGCCAGACGAGGCGGAGGCCGTCGAGCGTCAGGAACGGCTCGACGGACGCGATCGTCCGCGAGTGCGGCGCGATCAGCTCCGCGAGGCCGCCCGTCGCGACCGTCGGCGCGTCCGTGCCGAGCTCGCCGCGAATCGCATCCACGATCCCGTCGACCTGGCCCGCGAAGCCGTAGACGAGCCCCGACTGGAGCGCGCTCGCCGTCGTCTTCCCGATCACTGCGGGCGGCTCGAGGTAGTCCACCTTCACGAGGCGCGCCGCGCGCGCGAACAGCGCGTCCATCGACACCTCGATCCCCGGCGCGAGCACGCCGCCGACGTAGTCGCCCGCCGAGTCGACGATGTCGAAGTTCGTCGACGTCCCGAAGTCGACGACGATCACCGGCGCGCCGAACCGCTCCTTCGCCGCGATCGAGTTCGCGATCCGGTCCGGGCCGACCTCGCGCGGGTCGTCGTAGTGGATCGCGATCCCGGTCTTCACGCCGGGCCCGAGGACGAGCAGCGGCGCCTTCGCCCAGCGCTCGGCGAGGTGCTCGTACTCGCGGATCAGCCGCGGAACGGTCGACGAGAGGCAGATCCCGTCGATCGCCGACAGGTCGAGAAAGTCCGCGAGCAGCGCGCCGAGCTCGTCGCCGGTGCGGTGCGCCTCGGTTGCGATGCGCCAGCGCTCGCCGAGCTCCGCGCCCTCGTAGAGCCCGAAGACCGTCTGCGTGTTCCCGACGTCGACCGCCAACAGCATGGCGGCGCGAGCCTACCGCGCTAGAAGGATTCGTCGTCGCGCCGCGGCTGGCCGAGCTTCTCGGCGAGGTCCTCGGCGGTCAGCGTCGACTCGTCGCCCTCGCCGCGCAGCTCCTCGATCGTCACGTCGCCGGAGACGACGATGATCTCGGTGCGCGGGATCATCCGCGTCGGCCGGTTCTTGTCCCAGACCCAGACGTCCTCGAGCCGCAGGTTGATGAACGGGTACGCCTGCTGCGGCACGACCGTCCGCTCGAGCCGGTTGCAGAGGTACGTCGCGTCGGGCGTGAGGATGCAGTAGCGGAAGAGGCCGAAGACGGCCTGGTACTCCTTCCGCAGCTGAAGCTCGAGCTCGGCCTCGTATTCGTCGAGATCGTCGATGTTCGACATCCGGGCTCAGTGTAGCCGGGCCAGGATCTCCTCCACCCTCCCCCGGCCGGGCACCTCGAGGGCCGGGTCGACGTCGGCGAGCGGCTCCAGGACGAAGCGCCGCTCGTGGAGCCTCGGGTGCGGGACGCGGAGGCCCGGCTCGTCGATCTCGGCCTTGCCGAAGAGGAGCAGGTCGAGGTCGAGGGTCCGCGGGCCCTGCGCGGGGACGCCGTCGCGGACGCGGCCGAAGCGGCGTTCCACCTCGAGGAGCACGTCGAGCAGCTCCCGCGCCGAGAGCGTCGTGTCGAGCGCGACGGCGCCGTTCAGGAACCGCGGCTGGTCGAGGAAGCCGACCGGCTCCGTGTCGAGGAACCGCGAGACGGCGACGACGTCGATCCCCGGCTCCTCACCGAGCGCCTCGACCGCCGCGCGCAGCGTCGCCTCGCGGTCGCCGAGGTTCGAGCCGAGGGCGACGTAGGCGCGTGTCACGGGGCGAGGCTATCGCTACGCTGGCCCGAGGTGGCGCTCCGCCTCGCACTCGCCGCCGCCGCGCTCGTCGCCGCGTGCGGCCTGGCCGGAACCGCCGCCTCGGCGACCGGACGGCTCTCGGACGATCCGCTGCAGTCGCAGGAGTGGTGGCTCCACGACATCGGCGCCGACCAGGCGACGCCGCCCGGGCCGGGCGTGCCGATCGCGATCGTCGACAGCGGCCTCGACGTGACGACGCCCGAGTTCGCCGGCCGGCCGAACGTGACGCTCTTGAACGCGCAGAGCATCGTCGGCCCGGAGGAGTGGCACGGGACGTTCGTCGCGTCGGTCGCCGCGGCGCCCGTCAACAGCGTCGGGATCGTCGGCGTCTACCCGCAGGCGGCGGTCGAGATGTGGGACGCGAGCCCGGTCGGCGGCATCCAGAGCTTCTCCGCCGCGGTCGGCATCCAGACGATCGCGCAGCACTGTCCCGCGGTGATCAACATCAGCTTCGGCAGCCGGAGCCCGAGCGTGCAGATCTCGTCGTCGATCATCTACGCGCTCCACAAGGGCTGCCTCGTCGTCGCGTCGGCCGGCAACGAGCGGCAGCAGGGAAGCCCGCCCGCGTACCCCGCGTCGCAGTTCCACGTCGTCACGGTCGCGGCGACGGACGAGGACGACCGCGTCGCTCCGTTCTCCACCGGCTCGCCGAACAACGACCTCGCCGCGCCCGGTGTCGACATCGTCGGCGCCGTCCCGCTCACGAAGAACCCGACCGGCTTCGACGAGGAGGACGGAACGAGCTTCTCGGCGCCGATGGTCGCCGCGGCGGCCGCGTGGATCTGGACGGTGCGGCCCGATCTCGACTGGACGCAGCTCGCGCAGCTCCTCCGCTCGACCGCGCGCGACGTCGGCGCGCCCGGCTACGACCTCGACACGGGCTGGGGGATCCTCGACATCCCGGCCGCGCTCGCCGCGGCCGCGCCGCCGCGCGACCCGTACGAGCCGAACGACGACATCGACGAGGTGAAGCCCGGCGCGATGTTCGACGACGGCGAGCCGCCGATCACGACGCCGGCGAAGCCGGCGATCCGGATCGCGGGGCGCGTCGACCAGAACGAGGACCCGCGCGACATCTTCCGGATCTGGGTGCCGGCGAAGCAGGTCGTCAGCGTCTCGGTCGCCGCGGGCGGGAAGGCGGCGGCGCGGATCTGGGGGCCGAAGACGACGAGCGTCGGCGAGGTGCTGGACGCACGGCGCCGCGACCTCGCCGGCTCGAGGATCGTCGGCGGGAAGAAGGGGTTCCAGGCGTACGTCGAGGTGCTCCCGACGGGGCTCGGGACGAACGCGAGCTACGTGCTGAGCGTCAAGGCCTCGAGACCGTGACGCGCGCCGTGCCGTCGAGCCCGCCCGGGCGGACGGCCGGCTTCGTCACCGAGACGACGACGCGCGTTGCCCCGAAGCGGCGGTCGAGCTCGTCCGCGACTGCTGCGGCGAGCGCCTCGAGTAGCTGGTAGCGCCTCGCGTCCGAGACCTGCTTCACCGCGAGCGCGACGTCGCCGTAGTCGACGGCGTCCTCGAGCCGGTCGGAGAGGCCGCGGTCGCCGACGTCGAGTGCGACGTCGAACAGGAAGTCCTGTCCGTTCTCCGCCTCCGCGGCGCGGACGCCGTGGTAGCCGAAGATGCGTAGGTCGCTGACCTGGACCGTGGTCACGGGCCCGCGACGACCGCCCTCGCGACGGCGAGCGCCTCGACGTGCTCGCGGACGTCGTGGACGCGGAGGATCGTCGCGCCGCGCTCGTAGGCCGCGACCGCCGCGGCGACGCTCGCGGGGAGCAGGCCGCCGCCGCCGACGAGCTTCCGCAGCGAGCTCTTCCGCGAGAAGCCCACCACGACGGGACGGCCCAGCGCGATGAGGACGTCGAGCCTCCGGACAAGCTCGAAGTTGTGCTCGGGCGTCTTCCCGAAGCCGATGCCGGGGTCGACGCAGATGCGTTCCTCCGGGATCCCCTGCGACACGGCGAACGCGAGCCGCTCCTCGAGGAACGACGCGACCTCGGACGCGACGTCGTCGTAGCGCGGGTCCTGCTGCATCGTGCGCGGCTCGCCCTGCATGTGCATGAGGCAGAGGTACGCGCCCGCGTCGGCGACGACGCCGGCGAGCTCGGGGTCGGCGCGCAGCGCGGTCACGTCGTTGACGAGCTCCGCGCCGAGCTCGAGCGCACGCCGCGCGACCTCCGCCTTCGCCGTGTCGATCGAGACCGGGACGTCGCCGTCGAGCCGCTCGAGGACCGGGACGACGCGGCGCAGCTCCTCGTCGGCGGAGACGCCGTCCGACCCGGGCCGCGTCGACTCCCCGCCGACGTCGACGATCGCCGCGCCTTCGTCGACCATGCGCCGCGCGGCGGCGGCCGCGACATCCGCGTCGAGGTGCACGCCGCCGTCGGAGAACGAGTCGGGCGTGACGTTGACGACGCCCATCACGGACGGCCGCGGGAACCGCTCCTCGATCGGAGTCACGCCCCGAACTCTACGGATCTGCATTCCGTGGTTCCCCCGATGCCGGACGGGGCCGGAACGGCGATGAAGTGTGCTGGAGATCCGCGCCCGCATTCGCGGGTGCGCACCCTCCTCGCCAGATCGGGAGGGACCATGTCCAGCTTCCTACGAGACCACCGCCGCGGCCTGATCGTGGCGGCCGCCGTCGTCGTCCTCGTCCTCGGGGTGGGAGCGGCCGCCGGCGGGTATTTCGTTTTCCGAAACACGGGCACGAGCGTCACGGTTCCGGGGGATCAGATCGGGTGCGTCTACAGCAGCCTCGAGAGCGGCCACAAGTTCATCCGCTCGATCCAGCCGGGCGAGCACGCCACGGTCGGGAAGACCGACGAGCTCGTCCAGCTCCCGACCAACGACATCGTCTACAACATCACGAGCCGCAACACGAGCCCCGACGCACCGCAACACCTGCTCGCCTTCACCAAGGGCCAGGTCGCGCTCTTCGTCGAGGGCGTCCTCAAGTTCCGCTTCAACACCGCCGGCGACATCGCCTGCAAGTGGTACTCGAGATACGGGATGCAGAGTGCCTACGGTGACATGGGCTTCACCGTGACGCCGGGAAACGAGGCGGTACAGGAGTCGCAGCACACGGGCTGGTATCGCTTTCTCGCCGAGGCCCAGGCGAACACGATGAAGCAGGTCGTCCACGACGGATCGACCGGCTTCACCTGGCAGCAGCTCACGTACGGTGCAGACCCGAACGTGAAGGCGGCCGCAAGCGCCGAGCCGGTCGGCATCACCTACGGCAAGCACATCGGCGCGCTGCTGACGAAGTACCTCGCTCTCGACCTGGGCGGGAACTACTTCTGCGGCGTCCAGCCCGGGCTCACCGGTGCGGGAACCGCGCAGGGTTGTCCGCCGATGTACTTCCAGGTCATCAGCGAGTACCCACGCGACAACACACTCGCGGAGGCGCACGAGGCGCTCAGGCGGCTCGACGCACAGCTAGGCCAGCAGCGGCAGACCGCGAAGCTGCAGGCGCAGAACCGCGCCGTCGCAATCTCGTCCGCTCTGACGCAGCGCAAGGTGCTGCAGGAGCAGATCATCAACACGCGCCTCACGGCACTGAACGATCCGAAGGTGCAGAAGTGCCTGATCCTCGCGAGGGCCGGTCTCGACTGCGACGGGAAGAAACCGCAGATCATCGTTCCGGGCGTATCGGCGTCCGGCGGGTAGGGAGACCTCGAGACGGTGCCGCCGGGAGACCGGCGGCACCGGACGAAGGCGCTAGCCCTGCGCCGGGTCCGGCGGCGGCTGCATCGTCGCGCCGGGGAGCGGGAACGGACGGGGGCGCGTGCGCGGCTCGCGGCGCGGCTCCTCCGGGATCGACGGCTCGGGAGTCTTCGACGCCTCCTCGGGGAACACGCTCGACTCGTCCTCGCCGGCGAGCAGCCGCTCGAACTGGTCGCGGTCGATCGTCTCGCGCTCGATGAGGATCAGCGAGATCTTGTGGAGGTCCTCCATGTGCTCGCGGAGGACGGCGAGCGCAAGCTCGTGCGCCTCCTCGATCACGCGGCGGATCTCGTCGTCGATCTCGCGCGCGATCTCCTCGGAGTAGTCGGCCTCGGCGCCGTAGTCGCGGCCGAGGAACGGCTGGTCGTGGCCGCGCCCGAGCACGCGCGGGCCGAGCTTCTCGCTCATCCCGAACTTCATGATCATCGACTTCGACGTCGCCGTGACCTTCTCGAGGTCGTTCGCGGCGCCGGTCGTCACCTCGTGGAAGACGATCTCCTCCGCGGCGCGGCCGCCGAGCGTCATCGCCATCTGGTGCATGAGCGCGCTGCGCGTCGTCAGGTAGCGGTCCTCGGTCGGCAGCGAAATGGTCAACCCCAGCGCCTGGCCGCGCGAGACGATCGTGATCTTGTGCACCGGGTCGGTGTGCTCGAGGAAGTGGCCGACGATCGCGTGGCCCATCTCGTGATACGCGGTGATCTTCCGCTCGTGCTCGGAGAGGAGACGCGCCTTCTTCTCCGGGCCGGCGATGACGCGCATGATCCCTTCCTCGAGCTCGTCCTGCTCGATGATCTTCTTGCCGCGGCGCGCTGCGAGGAGCGCGGCCTCGTTGACGAGGTTCGCGAGGTCGGCGCCGGTGAAGCCCGGCGTGCCGGCGGCGAGCACGCTCAGGTCGATCTCCGGCGCGAGCGGCTTGCCCTTCGTGTGCACCTCGAGAATCTTCTGGCGGCCGACGCGGTCCGGGCGATCGACGACGATCTGCCGGTCGAAGCGGCCGGGGCGCAGCAGCGCCGGGTCGAGGATGTCCGGCCGGTTCGTGGCGGCGATCAGGATGATGTTGTCCTTCATCTCGAAGCCGTCCATCTCGACGAGCAGCTGGTTCAGCGTCTGCTCGCGCTCGTCGTGGCCGCCGCCGAGGCCGGCGCCGCGGTGGCGGCCGACGGCGTCGATCTCGTCCATGAAGACGATGCACGG
>DATJOZ010000101.1:0-32222 GCA_035506655.1 Gaiellaceae bacterium | reverse complement strand
CCCAAAGAGCGTCTAGCGCCGCCGCGGTGCGCCGCGTACCGTCGGACGGTGCGCGATCTCGATGGGTTCGTCGCAAAGCTCGGCCTCGACGTCGACGGCGTCGGGATCTGTTTCGCGTGTCTCAGCTTCGTGTCGTTTCCGCTCCACGCGGGCGACGAGCGGGAGGCGAAGCGGGCGGCGCGGCAGATGACGCCGTTCATCTGGGACGAGGGGCTCGCCGAGCCGGCGCTCGAGTCGGTACGGGCGGCGCGCGACGCCGGTGTGGCGGAGGCGGGCGAGGCGCTCGCGGAGCTCGAGCGGAGCGGCGGCCGCAGCGCGGTCGCGCGCGCGATCGTGCTCCGGCTCGCGGCCGACCTCGCCGCGCGGATGCACGCCGAGCTCCGCCTCCTCGAGGTCGCCCGCGAGCGCCTCGACGCGGCTCCGCCCGAGTGGAACTGAGCCGCTCGGAACGTGCGGACCGGCGCGTTCGGACGCCTTCCGGACGGACGAGTATGGTGGTCCTCCCGTGCCGGAGACCCCGCCCTTCGTCCATCTCCACGTCCACTCGGAGTACTCCATTCTCGACGGGGCGTGCCGGATCCCGGAGCTCGCGGCGCGCGCCGCGGAGCTCGAGATGCCGGCGGTCGCGCTCACCGACCACGGGTCGCTCGCGGGCACGATCGACCTCGTCCGCGCCGCGGGCAAGCACGGCGTGAAGCCCGTCGTCGGCTGCGAGGTCTACGTCGCCGACGACCGCAGGGCGCAGCAGAAGGGCTACGCGCACCTCACGCTCCTCGCCGAGACGACCGAGGGGTACGGGAACCTGATCAAGCTGAGCTCGCTCGGCTACCTCGAGGGCTACTACTACAAGCCGCGCGTCGACTGGGAGCTGCTCGACACGCACGCGAGCGGGCTCGTCGCCCTGTCGGGCTGCCTCTCCGGGCGCGTCTGCAAGGCGCTCGAGGAGGGGCGCGCGACCGACGCCGAGGGCGAGCTCGACCGGCTCACGACGATCTTCGGGCGCGACAACGTCTACGTCGAGATGCAGAACGCGCACCTCGAGGTGCAGCAGCGGATCAACCCGGTCCTCGCGCAGCTCGCGGAGCGGCGCGGACTGCCGGTCGTCGCGACCGGCGACGTGCACTACCTCCGCCACGAGGACGCGCGCGCACACGAGGCGCTGCTCTGCATCCAGTCGGGCGACAGCCTGAAGAACCCGAACCACTGGCGCTTCGACACCGACCACTTCTACTTCAAGACGCCCGCGGAGATGGCGGCGGACTTCCCCGGCCACGAGGACGCGCTGCGGCGCACGCTCGAGATCGCCGAGCGCTGCAACGTCGAGATCGCGCTCGACCGGATCCTCCTGCCGCACTTCCCGGTGCCGGACGGCCGCGACGCGTTCGACTACCTCGTCGAGCTCTGCGACAAGGGGCTCGCGCGCCGCTACGAGAAGGTCGGCGCGGATCTCCAGGAGCGGCTGCGCTTCGAGCTGAAGACGATCAAGGAGATGGGCTTCGCCGACTACTTCCTCATCGTCTCCGACTTCATCGGCTTCGCGAAGCGGAACGGGATCAGCGTCGGCCCGGGCCGTGGCTCCGCCGCCGGGAGCCTCGTCGCGTACTGCCTCGAGATCACCGACATCGACCCGATCCGCTACGACCTCCTGTTCGAGCGGTTCCTCAACCCGGGCCGCAAGTCGATGCCGGACATCGACATCGACTTCGCCGTCGAGGGCCGCGAGCGTGTCATCAACTACGTCGCGGAGAAGTACGGCCGCGACCGCGTCGCGCAGATCATCACGTTCGGGACGATGGCCGCGCGCGCGGCGGTGCGCGACGCCGGCCGGGTGCTCGAGGTGCCGTACGGCGTCGTCGACAAGGTCGCGAAGCTGATTCCGGAAGGGCCGGGGCAGAGCCTCGAGGATTGCCTGAAGCCCGGCGCCGAGCTGCGGCAGGCGTACGACGCCGATCCGATCGCGCGCGAGATCGTCGACCTCGCGCGCCCGCTCGAGGGCCTGACGCGGCAGGACTCGATCCACGCTGCCGGCGTCGTGATCGGCGCGCAGCCGCTGATCGAGGTCGTGCCGCTGCAGCAGAAGGGAGCAGACCAGGAGGTCGTGACGCAGTTCTCGATGGGGAACGTCGAGGCGCTCGGCCTGCTGAAGATGGACTTCCTCGGGCTCCGCAACCTCGACGTCATCGACAAGGCGTGCGAGCTCGCCGGGAACCTCGACATCGGCGCGATCCCGCTCGACGACCGCAAGACGTACGAGATGCTCGCGCGCGGCGAGGCGACCGGCGTCTTCCAGTTCGAGTCGTCCGGGATGCGCGAGGCGCTGCGCCAGGTCAAGCCGACGTCGTTCGAGGACATCATCGCGCTCGTCGCGCTCTACCGGCCGGGCCCGATGGCGTACATCCCGGTCTACGCGCGCCGCAAGAACGGCCAGGAGGCGGTGACGTATCCCGACGCGCGGCTGAAGCAGATCACGTCGTCGTCGTACGGCATCTGCATCTACCAGGAGCAGTACATGGAGATCGCGAAGCAGATCGCCGGCTTCTCGCCCGCCGAGGCCGACGACCTGCGCAAGGCGATCGGCAAGAAGATCCACTCGCTCATGGCGTCGCTGAAGGGGAAGTTCCTCGAGGGCTGCGCCGCGAGCGGGACGTCCGCGTCGGTGGCGCAGCAGCTCTGGGCCGACATGGAGCAGGCACAGGACTACTCCTTCAACAAGTCGCACGCCGCGTGCTACGCACTCATCGCGTACCGCACCGCGTGGCTGCGCGCGAACCATCCGAAGGAGTACATGGCGGCGCTCATCTCCTCGGTGATGAACACGAAGGACAAGGTGCCGTTCTACGTCAACGCGTGCGACGAGCTCGGGATCGAGGTGCTCGCGCCGGACGTGAACGCGTCGCAGATCGACTTCGCGGTCGTCGAGGGGAAGATCCGCTTCGGGCTGAACGCGGTGAAGAACGTCGGCGAGGCGGCGTGCCGCGCGATCGTCCGCGCGCGCGACGAGGGCGGCGCGTTCGAGTCGCTCTGGGACTTCACCGAGCGCGTCGACCCGCAGTCCGTGAACAAGCGCGCGCTCGAGTCGCTCGTGAAGGCGGGCGCGCTCGACTCGACCGGCGCGCCGCGCAAGGGGATGCTCGACGTGCTCGAGCAGGCGCTCGCGTTCGGGCAGAAGCAGCAGGCGGACAAGCTGCTCGGCCAGGGCTCGATCTTCGATCTGGACGCCGGCTCCGCCGGCGCCGAGGTCCCGCATCATCACCCGGTCATCTCCGGGGAGGAGTTCGAGAAGGGCGAGCTGCTGCACATGGAGAAGGAGAGCCTCGGCCTCTACGTCTCCGAGCATCCGCTCTCCGGGATCCGCGACCAGCTGCGCCGCAAGACCGACTGCTCCCTGTCCGAGCTCGAGCGGCGGCGCGACGGCGAGATCGTCACCGGCGGCGGGATCGTCGCGTCGGTGAAGCAGCTGACGACGAAGAAGGGCGAGCCGATGGTGTTCTTCGGCCTCGAGGACGTCACCGGGGCCGTCGAGGTCGTCGCGTTCAACTCCGTGTACGCGCAGGCGCGCGACCTGATCCTCCAGGACCGGATCCTGATCGTGAAGGGCCGCGTCGACCACAAGCAGGCCGGAGAGACGAAGCTGATCGCGCTCGAGATCACCGCGTTCGAGGCGGTCCCGGAGCGGCGCGAGGTGCGGCTGAAGGTCGACGCGCGCGTCGCGCCGGCCGGGCTGATCAAGGAGCTCGCCGACATCGTCGACCGCTACCCGGGCGAGGCGCCGGTGTTCGTCGAGGCCGTGACGTCGGTCGGCCCGAAGCTGCTCGAGCTCGGGAAGCGCGTGCAGCCGATCCCGGACTTCTACGCCGAGGCGAAGACGCTCCTCGGCGAAGCCGCGGTCATCTAGCGGCTACCGTGGGCCGCATGGCCCGCCGGGAGGATCTCCGCAACGTCGCGATCGTCGCGCACGTCGACCACGGCAAGACGACGCTCGTCGACGCGATGCTCTGGCAGGCGGGCTCGTTCCGCGAGAACGAGGACGTCGCCGAGCGCGTGCTCGACTCGATGGACCTCGAGCGCGAGAAGGGCATCACGATCCTCGCCAAGAACACCGCCGTCCGGCTCGGCGACGTGAAGCTCAACATCGTCGACACGCCGGGGCACGCCGACTTCGGCGGCGAGGTCGAGCGCGGGCTGACGATGGTCGACGGCGTGCTGCTGCTCGTCGACGCGAGCGAGGGGCCGCTGCCGCAGACGCGGTTCGTGCTGCGCAAGGCGCTCGAGGCGAAGCTGCCCGTCGTGCTCGTCGTCAACAAGATCGACCGGCCGGACGCGCGGCCGCAGGAGGTCGTCGACGAGGTGTACGAGCTCTTCCTCGACCTCGACGCGGACGAGTCGCAGATCGAGTTCCCGATCGTCTACTGCAACGCACGCGCCGGTCGTGCCGGGCTGACGCCGGACGACCTCGCGGACGACCTCGCGCCGCTCGCGGAGACGCTGCTCGCGACCGTGCCGCCGCCCGAGTACGACCCCGACCATCCGCTGCAGGCGCTCGTCACGAACCTCGACGCGTCGCCGTACGTCGGCCGGCTCGCGCTCTGCCGCATCCGGCACGGGTGGATCCGCAAGGGCGCGCCGATCGCGTGGTGCCGCTCCGACGGCACGATCGAGAACGCGAAGGTCGTCGAGCTCTACGTCGCCGAGGCGCTCGACCGCGTCCCCGCCGACGAGGCCGGGCCGGGGGAGATCGTCGCGATCGCGGGCCTCCCCGAGGTCACGATCGGCGAGACGATCGCCGACCCCGACGACCCGCGCCCGCTGCCGGTGACGTCGGTCGACGAGCCGTCCCTCTCCGTCACGATCGGGATCAACACCTCGCCGCTCGCGGGCACGGAGGGCGACCGGCTCACCGCGACGATGGTGAAGACGCGGCTCGACCAGGAGCTCGTCGGCAACGTCTCCCTCCGCGTCGCGCCGACGTCGCGGCCGGACGCGTGGGAGGTGCAGGGCCGCGGCGAGCTGCAGCTCGCGATCCTCGTCGAGCTGATGCGCCGCGAGGGCTTCGAGCTCACCGTCGGCAAGCCCGAGGTCGTGACGCGCGAGGTCGACGGCAAGCGGCACGAGCCGGTGGAGCGCGTCGCGATCGACGTCCCCGAGGACTACATCGGCGTCGTCACGCAGCTGCTCGCGCTCCGCAAGGGGCGCATGCAGCAGATGGTCAACCACGGCACCGGCTGGGCGCGGATGGAGTACCTCGTCCCGGCGCGCGGCCTGATCGGGTTCCGCACCGAGTTCCTCACCGAGACGCGCGGCACCGGGATCCTCCACCACGTCTTCGAGGCCTGGGAGCCGTGGCACGGCGAGCTGCGCACGCGGCCGACCGGCAGCCTCGTCGCCGACCGCCGCGGCCAGGCGACGTCGTTCGCGATCCTCAACCTGCAGGAGCGCGGCTCGCTCTTCATCGCGCCGGGCGACGAGCTGTACGAGGGGATGATCGTCGGCGAGAACTCCCGCGCGGACGACCTCGACGTGAACGCGACGAAGGAGAAGAAGCTCACGAACATGCGCTCGTCGACCGCCGACGAGCTCGTGCGCCTGATCCCGCCGCGGCCGCTCTCGCTCGAGCAGGCGCTCGAGCTGATCCGCGACGACGAGCAGGTCGAGGTCACGCCGAAGAGCATCCGGCTCCGCAAGGCGGAGCTCTCCGCGCAGAAGCGGCAGTCGGCGGCCTCGCGCCGAAAGCGCGAGGCCGCCGTCACGTAGGGAAGGGGGAAGCGCCCTACGGAGTCGTGCCGGCGGCGCTGCCCGCGTCGCTCGAGGGCGGCGGCACCTGCCGCTTCATCCACTCGTGCACGCGCTTCGCGGTGAACGTCGCGGTCTCGGGATCGAAGCCCGGCGCCTTGAAGAAGCCGTTCGCGCCGAAGACGACGCCGACGCCCGCGCCGACCTGGAGGTCGGAGAACGCGATCTGCGTCTTGTCCTTGCCCTTGACGTAGGCCGTCGAGCCGTCGACCTGGATCGTCACGTTCTTCCCGTTCAGCACGGTGTCGTACGGGCCGGTGCGCGCGACCTGCACCGTGAACGAGCTCGAGCCGATCGAGCTGATCGTGCCGCCGATCCAGTGGCAGTTGCACCAGATCCGGATGTGCGTCGCGGTGAGCGACGCGAGCGTCGCGTCGGCCGCGGTCGCGCGGAGCGAGACGAGATCGCCGGGGACGATGTCGGACAGCTGCGCCGCCGCCTTCGTCTTCCCGTTCTCGATCGTCGTGTCGCCGGTGACGCCGACGGTGACCGTCGTGCCGTTCAGCTGCCCGTCCTTCGGGCCCGTCCAGAGGACGTTCACCGTGAGCGAGTCGCTGCCGACGCTCGCGACCGAGCCGGCGAACCAGTGGACGTGGGCCTTGGCGGGTGCCGCGCTCGAGCCCGAGCCGCCGGGCGGCGCCGCGACGGCGCCGAGCGGAAGCAGGGCGGAGGCGATCGCCGCAGCCGCGATGAGCATGACCTTGCGCATCGGATGACCTCCTGCGTGTCTGTCGTTGACGGCCGAGCGGCGCTCGACCCGACGGACGGTGGATCCGGCGCGTTCGGCCCGCGTCACGCGCGCGTCAGGCGTCTGTAAAGCGTCAGGAGAAGGTGAGCGTCACCGTCGGCGTCTCGACCGGCGGCGTCGTGTGACCCGGCTTCGTGTCGGACACGTCGAGCACCGCGAGCTGCTCGGTCCCCGCGTGGAGGCTCTTCCGGGTGAACGTCACCTCGCCGTTCGCGTCGGTCGTCGCGGTCAGGCTCGAGGCGACGCCGTCGATGACGAGCCTCACGACCTTCCCGGCGGCCGGCACGCCCGCCGCGGTCTCGAAGGTCGCCGTCACGGTCGCGGTGGACTCGCCGTCCGCAGGCACCGACGCGGGCGAGACGTCGATGAACGAGTGTGTCTTCGCAGCGGGCGCGGAGAACGTCACCGTGACGGTCTGCGCCACGGTGATCCCGTCGGCCCGGTCGACCGCCGTGAACGTGACCGTCTCCGCCTGCCGGTCGACGACGCCGAACTCCGTGCTCGAGATCTGGTCGATCTGCGCGTGGGTGCTGCTCGCGACGAGCTCGGGGTGGGCGTTCGCGACGATTGCGCCGTGTGCGTCGCGGAGGTGGACCGTGACGTGCGCCGGCACGTCCCCGTTCGTGGAGACGTTCGCGAGATCGACGTCGAGGAACGACGCGGTCGCGCTCGGGACGGCCTTGAAGACGATCGCCGGCGTGGCGGAGAGCGCGACCCGGTCGGACGAGTCGGTCGCGGCCACCCCGACCGTCTCGCCGGTCGCGTCGGTGACGTGGAAGACCGCCTGGCCGTGCGCGTCGGTCGTCCTGCCCGCGGGCGAGACCGTCGCGCTGCCGCCGGCGTGGAGGACGACGTGCTTCCCCGAGATCGGGTTCCCGCCCGGATCGAGGAGCGTGACGACGACCGTCGCCGCGCTCGTGCCGTCGGCCTCGACGGGCGTCGTGTTCGCGGTCACCGTCGACCGGTCGGCGTCCACCGCGTGCTTGTAGAAGTCGACGGTCGCGCCCGCCGTCGAGGTGATCCCGTCCGCGGCGTCGGTCGCCCGGTAGGTGACGGTCTCGACCGTGTCGTCGGAGACCGTGAACGTCGCCGTCCCGTTCGTGCCGGTCGTCGCCGACGACGGCGAGATCGTCGAGGTGCCGCCCGACGCCGTGAGCGACACGCTCTTCCCGGAGACCGCGCCGCCGGATGCGTTCCGCAGCTGCACCGTCACCGTCGACGTCCGTCCGCTCGCGGCGAGTACCTCGCCCGGCGCGGCGGCGACCGACGTCTTGGACGCGCTCGCAGCGCCGCCGGTCGGCGCGCTGAAGGAGAGCGTCACCGGCGGGTGCGGCATGACGGCGATGCCTTCGTCGGTGTCGTCGGCGGAGACACCGACGGTCTCGGCCGTCCCGTCGCGGACCTGGAACGTCGCGTTCCCGTTCGCGTCGGTCTGCACCGCGCCGGTCGAGTGCGCGTGCGTCGACTGCTTGCCGGGCCCGGCCGAGAGGACGAGCTTCACGGTGCGGCCGACGGCGGGGTCTCCGTTCACGTCGCGGAGGGTGACCGTCACGGTCGCCTTCGTCGTGTTGTCGGCCGGGACGGACGCGGGAGCCGCGGCGATCGTCGAATGCGCCGCGCTCGCCGACGGCGCGAACGTGATCGACGCCGTCTGCGCGATCGTGAGCGGGCCGTCGCTCGCGTCGATCGCGGTGAACGTGACCGTCTCGTGCTTCGGATCCGTCACCCCGAAGGTGGCCACACCGTTGGCGGCGGTCACGTCTCCGACACCCCCCTGGATGTGTGCGTTCGAGCTGTCGGCCTCCAGCCAGACCGTCTTGCCGGCGACCGGGTGCTGGCCGGCCAGCAGCCTGACGGTGACGACGCCGTGGCCGCCGTCGCCGACGATCGCCGGCGCGACCCTCACCGTCGATGTCTGCGCGATCTGCGCGATCGCGTCGCTGAACCGGAGCGTCGTGTCGACGAGCGACGGCCCGACGATCCCGATGCCGGCCGACAGCGTGACGGTCTCGTTCGACGCGTCCGCGACGTGGAACGTCGCCTTGCCCGCGCTGTTCGAGATCGAGCTGATCGCGGTCACGACGGCGCTGCCGGTCGCCCGGAGCGCGACGAGGTCGCCCGCCACGGGCTTGCCGCCGAGATCGCGGAGCGTGACGGTGACGGTCGACGCGGACGTGCCGTCCGCGGGCTCGGCGGTCGGCGCCGTGACGATCGACGACGTCGACGCGTCGGGAACCGGAAGGTAGAACGTCACGGGCGGAGTCGGGCCGACGGTCAGCGAGTCGGCGCCGTCGTCGGCCGTGAAGGTCGCCGTCGCGGCGGTGGTCGCGGTCGCGGTGAACGTCGCGACGCCGTCGGCGTCGGTCGTGGCGACCTTCGCCGACGGGCTCACGAGGCTGCTCGTCGTGTGGAGCGTGACCCGCGTGCCCGGGACGGCGCCGCCGGCGGCGTTCAGCAGCGTCACGGTGATCGTCGCCTTGCTCGACCCGTCGGCGGGGACGGCCTGCTCGTCGACGCCGATCGTCGAGGTCGCGGCGCTCGCCGGCCCGCCGGCGGCCGCTGCGAACGTCACCGTCGCCGGCGGGGACGCACCGAGCAGCTTCGCGTCCGTCACGTCGTAGACCGAGAGGCGGTACTTCGCGGCCTTGAGCGAGCCGAACGTGAACGTGGCGGTCCCGTCCGCGCCGGTCGTCCCGTCGATCGGAGCCGGCGCCGGCGCGACGCCCGACAGCCGCCCGAACTGGAGCCTGAACGCCTTCTCGGGCGCGGGGTCGCCGTGCGCGTCGGTGAGCGTGACGGTCACCGTCGTGCGGGAGGCGCTGCCGGCGGGGAGCGACGCCGGGCTGGCGTCGATCGAGACCTTCGCCGCAGGCGGCCCGAACGTCACGGTCGCGGTCTGCGCGATCGTGACGCCGTCGGTGGTGTCCGTCGCCGTGAAATGGACGATCTCCGGTCGATGGTCGTCGAACGTGAAGTCTGCGACGCCGTTGGAGTCGGTCGTCACGCTGGACGCGCTCCCCGCCCGCGTCGCCGTCGTGGAGTCGGCGGTCACCTTCACCTTCGCGTTCCGCACGGGGCGTCCCCACGCGTCGCGCAGGCCGACCCGGATCGTCGACTTCGTGATCGCGGGCGCCGCGCCCTGCACGAGCGCGCCGGGCGGGTCGGCGACGACCGTCGACCGGTTCGGGTCGGCGGGCCCGACCGTCTGCGGCGCGACGACGATCGACTTCGACGCGGAGAGCGTGTTGCCGGCGGTGTCGGTCTCGGTGACGGTCGCCGTGTACGTCCCGGCGGCCGCGTACGTGTGCGTCGTCGAGTGCGTCGTGCCGCTCGCGGTGCCCCCGTCTCCGAAGCTCCACTGCACGGTCGTCTGCTGCGCCTGGCCGGTCGGGATCTCGAGGAGGAACAACGCCGCGGAGCCCGCAGTGGGCTGTCCGGGATTGACGCTGAGGCCGACGGCCGGCGGCCTCGGCGCGACCGTCACGACGGTCGACGTCGCCGCGATCGCCGTGCCGGTCGACGTGTCGGTCGCCTCGACGGTGACCGTGTACGAGCCCGCGTTCTGGTAGCGGTGGGTGATCGTCGCGCCGCCGGTCCGGCCGGGTGTGCCGTCGCCGAAGCTCCAGGCGTAGGCGACGGTCGTCGCGGAGCTGTGCGCGAGCGTCGCCGTGAGCGTCGCGAGCGTCCCGGCGGTCGGCCCGCTCGGGGAGACCGCGATCGAGACGGACGGCGACGGAGCTGCCGGCGGCCCGGAGGACGGAGCGGACGACGGCGCCGACGAGAACGTCGCCGTCACCGACTTCGCCGCACTCATCGTTACGACGCAGCTGCCGCTGCCGCTGCACGCGCCGGACCAGCCGGAGAAGAGCGAGCCGGCCGCGGGAGTCGCCGTGAGCGTCACGGCGGTCCCGCTCGCGAAGGACGCCGAGCACGAGCCGGGGCACGAGATCGAGCCGCCGTCCGAGACCGAGCCGCTGCCGCTCACCGCGACGGTGAGCGCGAACGTCGGCGGCGGCGCGACGGCGACCTCGACCGCGCCGATGTCGCAGTGCGGCCCCTGCGGGCGCGACGTGCCGCGCTGGTCGTCGGTCGGGCAGGCGCCGTCGAGACCTGCGTCGAGTGCGGGGCTCGTCGCGGGTGGGAGATACGTGTCGGTCGGGCCGCCGTTGTTCGCGAGCGCGGGGAGCTGCGGGTCGACGCCCTGGTGGTCGCCGGCCGCCGTGAGGACGCAGCTCGCATCGGACGCGAGGTTCGAGCCGAGGGAGTCGAGCGCGGCGTTGCAGTCCGAGCTGAACGGGCTGCTGCCGAAGATCGTGTTGACCGCCTTCACGTCCGCGCCGCCGTAGACGAACACGTCGCCGGCCGGGCCGCCGGGCGTCGTCACCCGGTTGTCGCCGAACGTGTCGTTCGTGAGCGTCGTCGTGTTCGCCGAGAGGAGGCCGCCACCCTCGGTGCCCGCGCTGTTGTTCGAGATCGTCGAGTCGTTGACGGTCACGAGCGGGCCGAAGTCGTCGATCCCGCCGCCGATCGTCCCGGCGCCGTTGAACTCGATCGTGCTGTGGTCGACGGAGAGCGTGCCGTTGTTGTCGATCCCGCCGCCGGACGCGCTCGCGACGTTGTGCGTGATCGTCGAGTACGAGACGCTCAGCGTGCCGGGGCTGTCGACCCAGATCCCGCCGCCGACACCCTCGTTCGGCTCGCCGCTGTTGCTGAGCGTGTCGCCGCCCTGGATCAGGACGCCGCTGATCGACGAGGTGCCGGCGGACACCTCGATCACGCGCTGCACGCCTCCCTGGATGATCGAGGTCGTGCGCGCGCCGGCGCCGACGAGCGAGATGTTCGCCGTGAAGAGGAGCTGCCCGAGCGAGAGGGTGTATGTCCCTGCGGGCACGTTGATCACGCTCGAGCCGCCGAGCTGGTCCGCCTCCTGCACCGCCGCGCGCAGCGAGCACTGCGAGCTCGCGTCCGCGCAGATCCCGTCGCCCGTGAAGTTGTCGACCGTGTCGGCGGTCGTCGTCACCGCGAAGACGTGCGTCGTCAGCGACCTCGACTGGGCGCCGCCGACGAGGAGCGCCGCGGCCCCGCCGCAGACGGCCACCGCGAGGGCGACTCGTCTCAGCCTATGAGCGCGCGCACGGCCAGGCCGCCTCGCTACCACAGTTTTCGTACCTCCGACCCCTAGCCTCGGCGCCTGCCGCGGCCTGAGCCAACCACAGGATCGGGCCGTTGTCCAGGGGGAACGGTCGCGCGGGGACGAGATACCCCTAAATGGGGTGAACCGATCGGGTCGCCCGGACGAAACAGTCAGCACGATGTCTGCGGTCGAACAGGAAACAATCGAGGTCGTCGAGACCGAGGTCGAGCGGGTCGAGCGGTGGCGCGCAGAGGAGCTGGAGCGCGCCGGCTATCACCCCGAGGCGGCCTTCGAGCTCGCGCTGCGCTTCGACGTCGACCTCCACGCTGCGGTGGAGCTCGTCGAGCGCGGCTGTCCGCCCGAGCTGGCGCTGCAGATCCTGCGCTAGCCCAGCGGTGTCGGCAGAATGGCTGCGGTGACCGCGGCCCTTCTCGCATCGATCCCGTCCCCGCCGACGGGCGTGTACCACGTCGGCCCCTTCACGATCCACATGTACGGCGTGACGCTGCTCGTCGCGATCGTCGCGTGCGTCTGGCTGACCGGCCACCGCTGGGTGAAGTGGGGCGGCGACTGGGACCTCGTCTTCCGCTGCGCCGTCTGGGGCGTCATCGCCGGGATCGTCGGCGCGCGGCTCTACCACCTCGCGACGAGCTGGAACCAGGACGCCGCGATCCACGCGCACTGGTACGGGCCGTTCGCGGTCTGGTCGGGCGGGCTTGGGATCTGGGGCGCGATCCCGCTCGGCTGCCTCGTCGGCGCCTGGATCGTCCACCGCTCGGGCAACCCCGTGAAGCTGATGATGGACGCCGTCGCGCCGGGCCTCCTGCTCGCACAGGGGATCGGCCGCTGGGGGAACTACTGGAACCAGGAGCTGTACGGCAGGCACACGACGCTCCCGTGGGCGCTCGAGATCCACGGCAAGGGCGCGGCGCACCTCTACCACCCGACGTTCCTCTACGAGTTCGTCTGGGATCTGCTCGGCGTCGCCGCGCTGCTCTGGATCGACCGCCGCTTCACGATCAAGCGGCCGGCGCTCTTCTCGCTGTACGTCGCGATCTACACCGCGTTCCGCACGTACGAGGAGACGCTCCGCATCGACCCGTCGAACCATTTCCTCGGCCAGCGGATCAACTTCTGGGTCTCGCTGCTCGTCTTCATCGGCTCCGTCGCGTTCTTCGTCTGGTGGCAGTTCTTCCACGAGGAGTCGTCGGAGCCGTCGGCCTCGACGAGACCGCGCCCGATCCCGACCGGGCCGCGCATGGCCGTGCCGAAGGGGCGCGTCCGGTAGTGCCTCTAGGGTCAGGCGAATGATCGTCCGCGAGCTCGATCTCGATCTCGACGCCTTCGAGGGGCCGTTCGACCTGCTGCTGACGCTCGTCCTGAAGGACGAGCTCGAGCTGCGCGAGATCGACGTCGCCGGGATCGTGATGGCGTTCCTCGAGCGGCTCGCAGAGCGCGACGAGCTCGACCTCGAGGCGTGCGGCGAGTTCCTCGTCCTCATCGCGGCGCTGCTCGAGCTGAAGGCGCGCGGCCTCTTCCCGGAGGAGGCGGCGGAGCTCGCCGAGCTCGAGCCGGAGGCGGCGGCCGAGGAGCTCGCGCGCCGGCTCGCCGAGTACCGGCGGATGAAGGAGGCGGCCGCGTGGCTTCGCGACCGGCTCGACACGGAGGGCGACCGGTTCTTCCGGATCGGCCCGGCGCCGCTCGCGCCGAAGGTCGAGACGCCGCTCGCGCCGCAGGAGCCGGAGCGGCTCGCGACGGTGCTGCGGATGCTCGCCGTCCCGCCGCCGCAGGTCTCGCTCTCGCACATGGCGCTCCGGTTCCCGCCGGTGTCCCAGTTCCTCGAGCGCTTCCGCGCCGTGCTGCGCCGCCGCTCCCGCTTCGACTTCGACGCCGAGGTCGCCGGGCTCTCCCGCGTGGAGCAGGCCGTCGCGTTCCTCGCCCTCCTCGATCTCCGCCGCTCCGGCGAGATCACGATCGACCAGGCCGCCCCGTTCGCGCCGATCCGCGTCGCGCGACACAATGGGGAGGAGAACACCGCCCGAGACGAAAGGACCGTGTCGTGGACGACCGTCCGCTCCGCCTGATCGCCGCCAATCCGCTGGACCAGCTCGCGCGGACGCTCGAGGCTCTGCTCGTCGTCGCGACCGCGCCGTTGTCCGTCGAGGAGCTCGCCGAGGCTGCGGACGACCACCCGGAGCGCGTCGAGGCGGCGCTCCGCCTCGTCGCCGACCGCTACCGCGAAGGGCGCAGCGGCGTCGTGCTCGAGCACGTCGCCGGCGGCTGGGCGTTCCGCGCGTCGCGCGAGGCGGCCGCCGCGTGCTCGCGGCTCTTCGAGAAGCCCGCGCAGCGGAACCTCTCGCAGGCGTCGCTCGAGACGCTCGCGATCGTCGCGTACCTCGGCCCGTGCACGCGGCCCGACATCGCGCGTATCCGCGGCGTCGCCGCCGACTCCGCCGTCGCGAACCTCGTCGAGCGCGGCCTCATCGCCGAGGCCGGCCGCGACGACCACGCGGGCGGCGCGATCCGCTATCGCACGACGCCGCTCTTCGAGCGGATCTTCGGGCTCGAGAGCCTCTCGGAGCTGCCGCGCCTCGACGACCTCGGCGCCGACACGGAGCAGATCCGCGAGCGGCTGCACGAAGTGGCCGATCTGCGTTCTGCCTAGCGCGTCGCGAGCGCGATCGTCGTCACGAAGAAGAACGTCAGCGCGGCGGCGTAGAAGCCGCGCTCGACGAGGCCGACCCACGGGCGGAGCTGCGGCACGCGGATCGCGACCGTCGTGCCGACCGCGGTGACGACCATCAGCCAGCCGAGCGCGCGGATGACGCGGCAGACCCCCGCCCAGCCGGCGACATCGTCGAGCTCGCGGCCGAGATGGATCGCCGCGAAGCTGATCGCGGCGAACGCGACGATCGCGAGCACGACGTGGATCAGCCCCGTGCGCGTCCGCTCGCGCGAGCCGATCAGGTCGGTCGGGTACCAGCCGATCGCGATCCGCGCGAGGCCGAAGACGACGAGCTCGACGACGACGCGCGTCGACACGGCCGGGACGCCGTTCCGGAGTGCGAGCGCGAGCAGGATCCCCGCGATCCCGAGCAGCGCGGCCTGCGCCCGGTACAGCCACGCGTAGCGGCCGACGCCGTACTCGCTCACCGCGTTCCGCGTCGCCGACCGGCCGGTGGGGAGGAGGTGCAGCGCGACGAGGCAGCCCAAGCAGCCGGCCGCGAAGACCGCCGAGCCCGCCGCAAGGAGCGTCGTCACCGCGCGCGAGTATCGCACTCCGGGGTTTGTCCCCGTCCGACGCGGGGATTTCTCGGATGCCCGAGCCGGCGCGGCGCGCTCTCATGCGAGGTGAACCCTCGGGAGGAGGCCCGTCCCATGGCCGTGTCCGGCATCCGATACGCAATCTCACGCACGACCCGCCGCCCGTTCGAGGACGTGGTGGCACTCACACGAGAGGCGCTCGCCGCGGAGGGCTTCGGCATTCTCTGCGAGATCGACGTCCAGGCGACGATGCGCGCGAAGCTCGGCGTCGAGCGCGAGCCGTACCTGATCCTCGGCGCGTGCAACCCGCCGCTCGCGCACGAGGCGCTGACCGCGGAGCCGGAGCTCGGCGTCCTGCTGCCGTGCAACGTCGCCGTGTACGTCGACGGCGGAGCGACCCACGTCGCGGCGGTCGATCCGCGGCCGCTGTTCGAGCTCGTCGGCAAGGCCGAGGTCGAGCCCGTCGCGGACGAGGTGCGCGCGCGACTCGAGCGCGTGGTCGCGGCGGTCGCCTGATGCTCGAGCTGTACCAGACCGAGTGGTGCCGCGGCTCGCAGGTCGTGCGCCAGCGGCTGACGGAGCTCGGCGTCGACTTCGTCGCGCGCCAGGTCCCCGAGGACCCGGACGAGCGCGACGAGCTCGAGCGACGCACGGGCGTGCGCAGCGTCCCGGTGCTCGTGCTCGAGGACGGCTCGACGCTCGACGGGAGCGAGACGATCCTCGCGTATCTCGACGGCGTGCCCGCGCGGCACGACGCCGCCGCGCATCGTGCACGCGCCGAGCGCTCGCTCCGCAAGCGATGCGCGGAGCTCCGCAGCACCGTCGCACGCTGACGCGGCTGAGAGAATCGCCGCATGCGACTGAACGCGTACCTCGCGCGCGCCGGCGTCGCCTCGCGGCGCGGGGCGGACGACCTGATCAAGGCCGGCCGCGTTCGCGTCAACGGCGAGCCCGGCAGGCTCAACACGTTCGTCGAGGCGGCCGACCGCGTCGAGGTCGACGGCCGGGAGGTCGCGCCGCAGCGGCTCGCCCACCTGCTGCTCCACAAGCCCGCGGGCGTCGTGACGACCGCGCGCGACCCTCAGGGGCGGCCGACGGTCGTCCAGCTCGTCCCGAACGAGCCGCGGGTCGTTCCGGTCGGCCGGCTCGACGCGGACACGACGGGCGCGCTCCTGCTGACGAACGACGGCGCGCTCGCGCACCGGCTCGCGCACCCGCGCTACGGCGTCGAGAAGACGTACGTCGTCGACGTGGACGGCGACCCGGGCGAGGACGCGCTGCGCCGGCTGCGCGACGGCGTCGAGCTCGACGACGGGCGCACGGCGCCGGCCGAGGCGCGGCGGGTCGGCCGCGGCCGGCTCGAGCTCGTGATCCACGAGGGCCGCAAGCACCAGGTGAAGCGGATGTGCGAGGCGGTCGGGCTGCCCGTCGTCCGCCTGCACCGCAGCGCGTACGCGGGCCTGACCCTCGAGGGGCTCGAGCCGGGCGCATGGCGCCCGCTCGAGCCCTCGGAGGTCGCCGGGCTTCGGGACGCCGGCGGCGTCCCGAAGCCCTCTACCGGCCGCACGTCGCCGGCTTAGCCGGCGGCGTTTGCAGCCTCGCCTCAGGTCAATGCCTGGGCCTGGCTGATCAGCGTGTTCGCCTGGGCGATCCACGCCTGCGCCTGCGACGTGCTGATCGGCGTCCCGCTGAACGCCGCGTCGCTCAGCGCGTTCTTGATCTGCGTCGCCAGCGTGTTCCGCTGCGTCGTGAGGCTTCCGATCGACGCCTCGAGCGACGTGTAGAGCGAGTCGTCGGTCGGCGTCCCGCTCTCGAGCGCCTCGGTCGACGCCTTCAGCGTCGCAACCGCGAACTGCCCGAACGGCGCGTTGACCTGCTCGTACGCGTTCTCGAGCTGCGCGATCGTCGGGCCCTGGAGCGCACGCGGGAGCGCACGCCGGTCGAGCGCCTGCACGATCACGTGGCCGTCGTCGGTGTAGTCGTCCTGCAGCCCCGTGAGCGACAGGATCGTCGGACGGAGGTTCGTGTGGTCGGTCCACGTCGACGAGTCGACGCCGTTCCGGTCGATCCCCGGCCCGACGAACCCGGCCCACGTGTTCCCGATCTCCTGCTGGATGTCGCCGTGGTTCCACGCGAATCCCGCCGTGACGCACGTCGTGAAGCCGCTGCACGGGTTCGACAGCTGGAAGAAGAAGTCGGGATTCCCGAACATCGTGAACGTCGGCGTGCGGTTCGGGTCCGCGTTCACCATGTGGAGCGCCTGCTCCTCGACCGGGTCGGCGAGCTGCTGCGTCAGCGGCACGACCGCCGGCCCGCCCTGTGCGTACGGATCGAGCGAGCTGAGGTTGCCGACGTCACGCTCGAGCTTCCGCACCGTCGGGTCGGTCCGCACCGGCTGTCCGTTGACGTAGAACGCCGGCGCGTCGTCGAAGTGGATGTCGTAGGCCGGCTCGCCCGAGGGGAGCAGGCCCTTCATGTTCGCCCCGACCTCGCCGATCTGGTTCGACGGGCACGCGGACAGGTTCGTGCAGGTGCGATGGTCGTAGAGGAGCCAGTTGCCGCCGGGTGCGGGTGTCCCGACGCCGCCGGCGAAGTGGTCGCCCTCGTCGACCGTGATCACGAACAGCGTGTTGTTCCGGTTGATCCCGTGGCGCTGGAGGTTCTTGAAGAAGTCCTCGAACGCCTGGTCGTACGCCTGCAGCTGCTGGATGTGCGCGAGCTCGTCCGGGCCCGTCGCCGAGCTCGAGTACGAGTCGGTGCTGAGCGTCGGGGTGTGGAAGTCGTGCACGTCCGAGATGTAGCCGTACGTGACCGGCACGCCGTTCTCCTGCATCTGCTCGACGTAGCCGAGCGTGTTCTTCGCGAGCATCCCGTCGAAGCCCGGGAAGCCGCACACGCCGATCGGGTCGGTGATCGCGTCGCCGTTCGTGTCGTCGACGCACGGGTTGCCGCCGGTGATCGCGGGGTCGACGTACTTCGTCCCGAAGAGCGCCTTGAAGCCCGTGTAGCCGCCCGGCTCGTCCGGAAGCGTGTCCGGCTTCGCGTTCGGGTTGCCGGCACAGACGCTCGTCGCCGACTGCGAGCAGTGGATCGCGATGCCGACGAAGTCGGTCTGTCCGATCTGCGGGTTCGCGGCCGCCTCGTTCCACTCCGGCGAGCCCTGGCCGAACACCTGCGTGATGTCGCCGGTCGGCGTCGTCGACGCGTTCTCGAGCTCGAGGTTCGCCGTGCCGACGCCGCCGAAGTCGCAGCCTGCGCGCGTGAACGGCGCCCACGGGGCGGGCGTCGTCTTCCCGCCGTCCGTGACCATGTTCGGCAGCGTGTCGCCGACCGGGTCGACCGGGTTCGTCCAGTACTTGAACGAGCTCGTGAACGCCGGAACCTTGCTCGCCGGGTAGTAGTCGTAGCTGTTCGAGACCGTCTGCCCCTGCCGGTCCGGGTAGAGCCCGGTCAGCGACGACAGGATCCCGCCCGCGGTGTGCGAGATGAGGATCGTGTGGTCGTTCGTGAACAGCGTGCCGTTCTGCTTGAGGAAGTCGAGCAGGTGCGGCATCTGCTCGAGGTCCGACGGCACGTTCGGGTTGTCCCGGTTGTAGTGCGTGTTGTCGAACTGGAGATAGATCACGTGCTGGATCCGGCCGCCGTCGTTCCCGAGCCGGCAGCCGGTCGACGTCTGGTGGTGGCCGTTGTCGCCGATCGCTCCCGACGCCCCGACGGCCGCGAGCACGGCGATGGTCGCCGCGGCGAGTGCCGCAGCGACGACTGTCCCTCTCTTCATTCCCTCCCCCTTCGATCTGCGGTTTCTGCCCGCGCCTGCCGCAGGGGAGCCTCGTCGTCGCCGCAGCGTCGTTGGGCGGCGAGGCGGTAGCGCCGAGGTTACGAGATGGGAACGTCTCCGTGCGGCGCGCTACAGGCCGCGCGGGCGCGCGGCGCCGAAGAGCTTCCCGGCCTCGGCCTTCGCGAAGCCCATCCGCTCGTACATCGCCTCGAGCGTCGGCTCGGCCGCGCGCCGCGCCTTCTCCGCGCCGACGCCGAGGAGCCGCTGCAGCTCGCGCTCGTCGGCGCGGAGCGCCTCGTAGCGCTCGCGGATCGGCGACAGCAGCTCGACGACCGCTTCGCCGACCGCCTCCTTGAAGGCGCCGTAGCCGTGCCCGTCGAACCGTTCCTCGATCGCGCCGATCGGCTCCCCGGTCGCGACGTTCAGGATCTCGATCAGATTCGAGACGCCGGGCTTCGCGTCCGGGTCGTACCGGACCTCCTTGCCGGAGTCGGTGACCGCGCTCTTGAACTTCTTCCGGATCGTGTCGGGCGGGTCGAGCATCAGCACCGTGCCCTGCGGCGTGCCTGCGCTCGTCGACATCTTGCTCGTCGGCTCCTGGAGGTCCATGATCCGCCCGCCGACCTCGGGGTAGACGCCGGTGGGCACGCGGAACGTCTCGCCGAAGCGGTAGTTGAACCGCTCCGCGACGTCGCGCGCGAGCTCGAGGTGCTGGCGCTGGTCCTCTCCGATCGGGACGAGGTCGGTCTGGTAGAGGAGGATGTCGCCCGCCATCAGGATCGGGTACGTGAAGAGCCCGGCCGACACGAACTCCTGCCGGTCGGCCTTGTCCTTGAACTGGGTCATCCGCCCGAGCTGCCCGTAGCTCGTCACCGCGGCCAGCAGCCAGGCCGCCTCGGCGTGTGCCGTGACGTGGCTCTGGCAGAAGACCGTCGAGCGGTCGGCGTCGAGCCCGGTCGCGAAGAGCAACGCCGCGAGGTCGAGCGTCGTGCTCCGCAGCTCCGCCGGGTCGTAGTCGGCGGTGATCGAGTGGAGGTCGACGATGCAGAAGAACGCGTCGCCCTGCTCCTGGGTCTGGGCGTACTGCCGGAAGCCGCCCGAGTAGTTCCCGAGCGTCTTCTGCCCCGTCGGCTGGATCCCGGAGAAGACCTTCGGCTTCGTTTCCTCTGCCATACCGCACGAAAATACCGGGCCGGGCGCCAGGCCGCATCTACACTGGGGTCATGGCCGTGACCGGCGCACCCGAGCTCCTGATCGTGATGAGCGGGCACGCGACGCCCGAGCAGGTGGACGAGGTCGTCGCGCGCCTCGAGGAGGCGGGCTGCGCCGCGCTCGTGACGCCGGGCCGCGAGGCGACCGTGATCGGCGCGATCGGCGAGCGGGAGCTGCTCGCCGCGCTGCCGCTCGAGGGCTATGCCGGCGTCGAGCAGGTGCTGCCGATCCTCAAGCCGTACAAGCTCGTCTCCCGGGAGCTGTCGCCCGATCCGACGGTGATCGAGGCGCGCGGGCGCCGCATCGGCGACGGCTACTTCGGCTTCATCGCCGGCCCGTGCACGGTGGAGACGCGCGCACAGACGCTCGAGACGGCCCGCGCCGTCGCCGCCGAGGGCGTGACCATGCTCCGCGGCGGCGCCTTCAAGCCGCGCACGTCGCCGTACGCCTTCCAGGGGCTCGGCGACGAGGCGCTCGAGATCCTCGTCGAGGCGCGCGAGGAGACCGGGCTGCCGCTCGTGACCGAGCTGATGGACCCGCGCCACGTGGAAGCCGTCGTCGAGGTCGCCGACGTGATCCAGATCGGCGCGCGGAACATGTCGAACTTCTCGCTCCTCTCGGAGGTCGGGCGCGCGCCGAAGCCGGTGCTGCTGAAGCGCGGCCTCTCGTCGACGGTCGAGGACCTGCTGATGGCGGCGGAGTACATCGTCAAGGAGGGCAACTCGGAGGTCGTCCTCTGCGAGCGCGGGATCAAGACGTTCGAGACGTCGACGCGGTTCACGCTCGACATCTCGGCCATCCCCGTGCTGAAGACCGAGACGCACCTGCCGGTGATCGTCGACCCGTCGCATCCGGCGGGCCGGCGCGACCTCGTGCTGCCGCTCGCGCGGGCGGCGGTGGCGGCGGGCGCCGACGGGATCATCGTCGAGGTGCACCCGCGCCCCGAGGAGGCGCTCTGCGACGCGGCGCAGCAGATCCCGACGTCGGAGTTCCCCGAGTTCGCCGCGGAGATCCGCGCGCTCGCGTCCCTCATGGGACGCACGATCGGGTAGTGCGCGTCGAGCCTGCGGTTGCCGTCGTCGGGCACGTCGCCGTGCCCGGGGACAAGTCGATCTCGCACCGCGCCGTCATGTTCGGCGCGCTCGGCGAGGGGGAGACGGTCGTGCGCGGCTTCGGCCGCGGCGGCGACACGATGGCGACGGTGCACGCGATGCGCGCGCTCGGCGCCGGCGTCGACGAGCTCTCCGACGACGAGCTCGTCGTGCACGGCGTCGGCGTCCGCGGCCTGCGGGCGCCGGACGCGCCGGTCGACTGCGAGAACGCCGGCACGCTGATCCGGCTCGTCGCCGGCGTGCTCGCGGGGCAGGAGGGCCGGTTCGAGCTGACGGGCGACGAGTCGCTCCGCTCGCGGCCGATGGAGCGGATCGCCGCGCCGCTGCGGGAGATGGGCGCGAGCATCGAGACGACCGACGGCCACGCGCCGATCGTCATCGACGGCTCCGGCGCGCTGCACGGGATCGACTACGAGCTCCCCGTCGCGAGCGCACAGGTGAAGTCCGCCGTGCTGCTCGCCGGGCTGAACGCGGAAGGCGCGACGACTGTCGTCGAGCCGCGGCCGACGCGCGACCACACCGAGCTGATGCTCGAGGCGGCGGGCGTCGGCGTGCGGCGGCGGCCGACCTCGGTGACGGTGCAGCCCGCGGCCGCGCTCCGCCTCGGCGAGGTCGACGTGCCCGGCGACTTCTCGTCGGCGGCGCCGTTCCTCGTCGCGGCGGCGATCGTGCCCGGCAGCGATGTCACCGTCCACGATCTCGGGTTGAACCAGCGGCGCACCGGCCTGCTGGACGTGCTCGAGCGGATGGGTGCGCGCGTCGCCGTCTTCAACCGCCGGCGCGCCGGCCGCGAGCCGGTCGGCGACGTGCAGGTGGAGTACGGCGAGCTCGTCGCGACGCGCATCGAGGCGGCGGAGGTGCCGCTGCTCGTCGACGAGCTGCCGCTCGTGGCGCTGCTCGCGTCGCACGCGCGCGGCAAGACCGTCGTCACCGGCGCCGCCGAGCTCCGGCTGAAGGAGACCGACCGGATTGCCGCCGTGGCCGACGGCCTGCACGCGTGCGGCGCGCGGATCCTCCCCACGGACGACGGCTGGACGATCACCGGCGTCCCGGCTCGGCTCAAGGGCGGCAAGGTCGACGCCCGCGGCGACCACCGGATCGCCATGCTCGGCGCGATCGCAGGGCTCGCCTCGCGCGAGGGCGTCGAGATCGTGGGAGCCGACACGGTCGCTATAAGCTTCCCCGGTTTCTACGAGATGCTCGACTCCCTGGTGACACGATGATCGTCGCGATCGACGGCCCGGCCGGCTCCGGCAAGAGCACGGTTGCGAAGGCGCTCGCCGAGCGGCTCGGGTTCCGCTACCTCGACACCGGCGCGATGTACCGCGCGGTGACGTGGCTCGCGATGCAGAAGAGCATCGACCTCAGCGCCGGCGACGCGCTCGCGGGCCTCGCCGCCGCCGAGCCCGTCACGTTCGACGACGCGGGCCGCGTCTTCATCGCCGGCACCGACGTCACGTCGTCGATCCGGCAGCAGCGCATCGACCGGATGGTGCCCGTCGTGGCCGCGCATCCCGGCGTGCGCGAGGTGATGCGCGAGCGGCAGCGGCAGCTCGGCCGCGAGGGCGACGTCGTGATCGAAGGCCGCGACATCGGCACGATCGTCGCGCCCGACGCGAAGGTGAAGGTCTACCTCGTCGCCGATCCGGAGGAGCGCGCGCGCCGCCGCACCGCCGACCGGCCCGGGATCGGGGCCGACGCGCTCGCCACGGATCTGAAGACCCGCGACCGCGAGGACGCGGAGCGCATGCAGCCGGCGCCCGACGCGCAGGAGATCGACACGACGAACCTCCGCGTCGAGGACGTCGTCGAGCGGATCGAAGCGCTCGTCCGCGAGCGCACGCCGGCGTGAACCGCGTCGACGCCGTCTGGGCCGTCGGGCGGCTCACGATCGGCACGGCGACGCGCCTCGCCGCGCCGGTGCGGAGCTACGGCTCCGAGCGGATGCCGCAGTTCGGCGGCGTCGTGCTCGCGATGAACCACTTCCACTGGCTCGACCCGCCGGTGTTCGGGCTCGTCTCGCCGCGGACGATCTACTACATGGCGAAGATCGAGGCGCACGTCGTGCCCGGGCTCGGCGAGCTGATCCGCGCGTTCGGGACGTTCTCGGTGCGCCGCGGCGAGTCCGACCGCGAGGCGGTGCGGATGATGCGCGAGGTCGTGCGCAACGGGCACGTGCTCGGGATCTTCGCCGAGGGCACGCGCCAGAAGACCGGCGTCCCCGGCCCGGTGCAGCCCGGCGCCGCGATGGCCGCGCTCCAGGAGGACGTGCCGGTCGTCTGCGCCGCGATCCACGGGACGCAGACGTGGAGGCTCGGGAACTTCGCGCCGGTCTCGGTCGCGTTCGGGGAGCCGATGCGCTTCGACGGGCTCCCGCGCGGCAGCAAGGGCTATCGCGAGGCGTCGGCGGAGATCGAGCGCGAGCTGCACCGCCTCTGGGCCTGGCTCCGCGACCTCCACGCCGCCGGCGAGCCGCGTCCGCGCGTCGCGACGCCGCCGGCCGCGCTCGTCCCGGAACGGCGTGCCTCCGTCACACTTCCGTGACGGAGTGTCTGGCACCAGGCGGGGTCCTGGTGTCAGACACGAAATGGCGCTTCGGTGTCGGACACCAAATGCCGCTTCGGTGTCGGACACGAAGCCGCCTTTCGGTGTCAGACACCAAACGGGCTTCCGGTGTCAGACACCGCAGCGGCGTCCCGGACCAGGCCCTGGCCGTACGCTTGCACCGACATGGACGCCGACGACGAGACTCCGACCGAGGCGAAGCCGCCCGACGCGCTCGTCGGCACGGTCGCGATCGTCGGCTTCCCGAACGTCGGCAAGTCGACGCTCGTGAACCGCCTCACCGGCACGCGCGCCGCCGTCGTCCACGAGACCTCCGGCGTGACACGCGACCGCAAGGAGCTCGTCTGCGAGTGGAACGGCAAGCGCTTCCTGCTGATCGACACCGGCGGCGTCGACATCGCGGACGCCACGCCTCTCACGCGCTCGATCGCGGAGCAGGCGCGCGAGGCGGTCGACGAGGCGGACCTCGTCCTCTTCGTCGTCGACGCGCAGGTCGGGATCACGCCGGGCGACGAGGAGGTCGCGCAGATCCTCCGCGAGGCGCGCAAGCCGGTGCTCGTGCTCGCGAACAAGATCGACGACCCGCGACAGGACTCGCTCGCGCTCGAGCTGCACCGGCTCGGGCTCGGCGACCCGATCCCGCTCTCGGGCCTCCACGGCCACGGCGCCGGCGACCTCCTCGACACGATCCTCGAGACGCTCGAGGAGCACGGCGCGAGCG
This sequence comes from Gaiellaceae bacterium, assembly GCA_035506655.1. GTDB lineage: Bacteria > Actinomycetota > Thermoleophilia > Gaiellales > Gaiellaceae > Palsa-739. The sequence goes on along the minus strand of DATJOZ010000101.1, from coordinate 7,898 downwards.
GCCGTCCCGAGCTGCCGGACGACGCGATCCGCGTCGCGATCCTCGGCCGCCCGAACGTCGGGAAGTCGAGCCTCCTGAACGCGCTCCTCGGCCGCGAGCGCGTGATCGTCTCCGAGATCCCGGGGACGACGCGCGACTCGATCGACACCGTGCTCGAGCGCGGCGGCCGCACGTTCGTCCTCGTCGACACGGCCGGCCTCCGCCGCAAGCGCCGCCACCGGCAGGGGATCGAGTACTACTCGGAGCTGCGTGCGCTCGAGGCGGCGGAGCGGGCCGACGTCGCGCTCGTGCTCATCGACGCGTCGCAGGGCGTCGTCGAGCAGGACCTCGCGGTCGCCGACGTCGCGCGCAAGGCCGACTGCTCGACGCTCGTGGTCCTCTCCAAGTGGGACATCTCGGAGGTGCGGATCGAGGACGTCCAGGGCCACCTGCGCCGCCGTCTGCGCCAGCGGCCGCCGTTCATCGCCGTCTCGGCGCAGACCGGCCGCGGGCTCGAGCGGCTGCTCGACACCGTCGCAAGGCTCTTCGACCGGCACACGTCGCGCGTCCCGACCGGCGAGCTGAACCGCGTGCTCGGCGAGCTGCGCGAGGCGCGCCAGCCGCCGTCGCGGAACGGGAAGCGGCTGAACCTCCTGTACGGGACGCAGATCACCGTGCGGCCGCCGCGCTTCCGCGTCTTCGTCAACGACCCGGGTCTCGTCACGCGCGACTACGGCTACTGGGTCGAGAACGAGCTGCGCGAGCGCTTCGCGCTGGAGGGCGTGCCCGTGTCGATCGACTTCGTCCGCCGCGCATGAGGTTCCTCGTCGCCGGCGCCGGCTCGTGGGGCACGGCGTTCTCGTACGTCCTGCTCGAGCGCGGTCACGACGTCGTGCTCGGGTGCCACACGGAGGAGCAGGCGCGCGCGATCGCGGAGACGGGGCGGAACCCGCGTTACCTCACGCGCACCGACCTCTCCGGTGTCGAAGCGGTGCACCTCGACGACGCGCCGGGAGACGCCGACGCGATCGTCGTCGCGGTGCCGAGCACCGTGTTCGCGGCGGTCGTCGCATCGCTTCCCGGCGACGCGCCGGTGCTGAGCCTGACGAAGGGGCTCGACCCGGGGACGGGCGAGCGCCTCTCGACGTGCGTCCGCGGGCGAAGCGTCGCCGTGCTCTCCGGCCCGAACATCGCCGACGAGATCGCGCGCGGGCTCCCGACGGCGGCCGTGATCGCGAGCGAGGACGGCTTCTTCGCCGGCCAGCTGCAGCACGCCGTCAACTCCGCGGTCTTCCGCGCGTACGTGAACCCGGACGTGGTCGGCGTCGAGCTCTGCGCCGCGGCGAAGAACGTGATCGGCCTCGCCGCCGGCGCGGTCGACGGGCTCGACCTCGGCGACAACGGGAAGGCGGCGCTGATCACGCGCGGGCTCGCCGAGATGACGCGCCTCGGCGAGGCGTTCGGCGCGCGCCCGGAGACGTTCGCCGGGCTCGCCGGGATGGGCGACCTCATCGTCACGTGCACGAGCCGCCTCGGCCGGAACCGCCGCGCGGGTGAGCTGATGGCCCAGGGGATGACGGCCGGGCAGGCGATCGCCGAGATCGGCCAGACGGTCGAGGGGATCACGACTGCGCCCGTCCTCAGGGAACTCTCAGGTCGCGTCGGGGTCGAGCTCCCGATCACGGAGGGGGTCTGCGCGGTACTCTCCGGACAGAGCCTCTCCGAATTGGTGTCGAGGCTCATGGGGCGCCAGCCGACAGAGGAGTAGATGCGCGCTCGCGGGGTCATCGGGTTCGCAGCCGTCGTGGCGGCGGTCGTCGCGCTCGCCGGCTGCGGCGGCGCGTCCGGCCCCGGCTCGAGCGTCGGCGGCGGCGCGGCGATCGCGCCGGCCGACGCGGTCGCGTTCGCTGCGATCGACACCGACGCATCGTCGGCGCAGTGGAACGCCGTCGACTCGCTGCTCCGGAAGTTCCCGGGCCACGACCAGCTGCTCGCGAAGCTCCAGCAGTCGGTCACGGCGAAGACCGGGGTCACCTGGGACGAGGTGAAGGCGGCGCTCGGTCCCGAGCTCGACGTCGTCGTCCTCCCGCAGAAGGGCGCGAACGGGAAGCCCGAGCTCGTCGGCCTCGCGCAGCCCGCCGACGCGTCGAAGCTCGACGCGCTCTTGCAGAAGATCGGCTCGAAGAACGGGGCGACGATCGTCACGACGCAGGTCGACGGCTGGACGGCGTTCGCCGCGAGCCGGGCGGCGCTCGACGCGGTCACCGGCGCGACGACGCACCTCGGCGACGACAACACGTATCAGGACGCGACGGCGAAGCTCGCCGGCGACGCGCTCGCGAAGGTCTACGCGAACGGCACCGAGGCGCTGCAGCTCGCGGGCTCGCTCACCTCGTCGCTGCCGACGACGACGAACCTCTCGAACCTCCAGTGGATCTCCGCCGACGTCGTCGCAGAGAGCGGCGGGCTGAAGGTCGAAGGCCACGTGCGCGGCGCCGTCTCGACGGCCGCGCCGTACGCGTCGACGCTCGTCTCGCAGATCCCGGCGGGCGCGCTGGCGGTCGCCGACGTCGACGCGTCGAGCATCCACACGACCGGCCCGCTCGCCTCCGCGCTCGGCGGCGAGACCGCGTTCTACGTCAGCCCGGGGCAGCCGCTGCCGACGTTCACGCTCGTCACGCAGCCGGCCGATCCGACCGCCGCGGCGGCCGCGATCGACAAGGCGTTCTCCGGTTTGTCCGCGAACCCGATGCTCGGCAAGCTCGCTCCGGTCCTCGGCGCGATCCAGCTGCAGCACGAGGTCGTCGGCGGGAAGCTCGTCGTCTCGACGTCGCAGCAGGCGATCGCGGCGTTCCAGGGCGGCGGCGCGAAGCTCGCGGACGACTCCGCGTTCAAGGACGCGACGTCCGCGGCGGGGATGCCGTCGCAGACGAACGGGTTCGTCTACGCGAACGTGACGGCGGCGCTCCCGCTCGTCGAAGGGCTCGCCGCGCTCGGCGGCACGTCGGTTTCGGGCGATTTGCAGGCGAATCTCGCCCCGCTCCACGCGGTCACGGGCTACGCGACGCGGAGCGGCGACGAGACGAGCTTCACGCTCTTTGTGCAGATCGGGTAACCGGCGCGTGCGGTAGCCTGCCCCGCATGGCCAGCCGCTCGTTCTCGTTCACGTCGGAGTCCGTCACCGAGGGGCACCCCGACAAGATCGCCGACCAGATCTCGGACAGCGTCCTCGACGCCGTCCTCGCCGACGACCCCGAGGGGCGCGTCGCGTGCGAGACGCTGATCACGACGGGCCTCGTCGTCGTCGCGGGCGAGATCACGACGAACACGTATGTCGACATCCCGCGGATCGCGCGCGAGCGGATCCGCGACATCGGCTACACGCGCGCGAAGTTCGGCTTCGACGCCGACACGTGCGGCGTGATCGTCGCGCTCGACGAGCAGTCGCCCGACATCGCGCAGGGCGTCGACACGTCGTTCGAGCAGCAGCACGGCGACACCGACGACCTCGACCGTGAGGGCGCGGGCGATCAGGGGATGATGTTCGGCTACGCGTCGAACGAGACCGACGAGCTGATGCCGCTGCCGATCATGCTCGCGCACCGGCTTGCGCACCGGCTCTCCGAGGTGCGCAAGGCCGACGTGCTCCCGTACCTGCGCCCGGACGGCAAGTCGCAGGTGACGGTGCGCTACGAGGAGGACGAGCGCGGCCGCCGCCGGCCGGTCGAGATCGAGCGCGTGCTCATCTCGACGCAGCATCGCGACGGGCTCGACGTCGACACGCTCCTCAAGCCGGACCTCGTCGAGCACGTGCTCCGCCCGATCCTGCCGCGCGACCTCTACGACGAGCGGCGCCTCGAGCACGACCACGACTTCTTCTACTGCAACCCGACCGGGCGGTTCGTGATCGGCGGCCCGATGGGCGACACCGGCCTCACCGGGCGCAAGATCATCGTCGACACGTACGGCGGCGCGGCACCGCACGGCGGCGGCGCGTTCTCCGGCAAGGACCCGACGAAGGTCGACCGCTCTGCGGCGTACGCGGCGCGCCACGTCGCGAAGAACGTCGTCGCTGCGGGCCTCGCGGAGCGCTGCCAGATCCAGGTTGCGTACGCGATCGGCGTCGCGCATCCGATGTCGATCCTCGTCGAGACGTTCGGCACCGAGTCGATCCCGGTGCCGCAGATCGAGGCACTCGTCCGCGAGCACTTCGACCTGCGCCCGGCGGCGATCCTCCGCGACCTCGACCTGCGCCGGCCGATCTACGCGAAGACGGCTGCGTACGGCCACTTCGGTCGCACGGACGTCGACCTCACGTGGGAGCGCACCGACAAGGCCGACGCGCTCGCGCGCGCCGCCGGCCTCGCCCCCGCGGCGACGAGCAACGTCTAGGTCCGTCCTCATCACCGGCGGCGCGGGCTTCATCGGCTCGCATCTCGCCGACGCGCTGCTCGCGCGCGGCGACCGCGTCCGGGCGCTCGACAATCTCGCGCCGCAGGTGCACGCGGGCGGCGCGCGGCCGGCGTACCTCGCGGCCGGCGTCGAGCTCGTCGTCGGCGACGTGCGCGACGCCGGCGCGGTGCGGCGCGCGCTCGACGGCGTCGACGCGGTCGTCCATCTCGCGGCGCGCGTCGGCGTCGGCCAGTCGATGTACGAGATCGAGGAGTACACCTCGGTGAACGACATCGGGACGGCGGTGCTGCTCGAGGCGCTCGCGGAGCGGCCGGTCGCGAAGCTCGTCGTCGCGTCGAGCATGAGCATCTACGGCGAGGGCCTCTATCGCGACGCGGACGGCCGCGAGGTCGAGCCGCCGGAGCGGACGCGCGCGCAGCTCGAGGCGCGCGAGTGGGAGCTCCGCGGGCTCGACCCGCTGCCGACGCCGGAGCGGAAGCGTCCGGGCCTCTCGTCGATCTACGCGCTCACGAAGTTCGACCAGGAGCGCGCGTGCCTCGTGTGCGGCGCCGCGTACGGCATCCCGACGGTGGCGCTCCGGCTCTTCAACGTCTACGGGACGCGGCAGGCGCTCTCGAACCCGTACACCGGCGTGCTCGCGATCTTCGCGTCGCGGCTCTTGAACGGTCACGCGCCGCGCGTCTTCGAAGACGGGCTGCAGCGGCGCGACTTCGTCGCGGTGCGCGACGTCGCGCAGGCGTTCGTCCGCGCGCTCGACGGCGACGGCGCGGACGGGCTCGCGGTGAACGTCGGCAGCGGCAGCAGCGCGACGGTGCTCGAGATCGCGGAACGGCTCGCATCGGCGACGGGACGACCGGTCGAGGCGGAGGTGACGGGCGAGGCGCGCGTCGGCGACATCCGGCACTGCTTCGCGGACATCTCCCTCGCGCGGGAGGCGCTCGGGTACGAGCCGACGGTCGCGTTCGACGACGGGCTCGCCGAGCTCGCCGCGTGGCTCGAGGATCAGGTCGCCGAGGACCGCGTCGACGCGGCGACGGGCGAGCTCGCATCGCGCGGGCTGACGTTGTAGAGCTCTAGGCGGCGCGGACGAAGAGTCCGGCGGCGGCCTTCTCGGAGACCGACTGCGTGTCTCCGTTCAGCCGGACGACGAACTCGTCGGCCGCCGGCTCCGCAGCCGTGAGCTCGAGCTCCTGTCCGGGGACGAGGCCGTGGTCGTAGAACCAGTGGAGGAGCTCGCCGTCGTGCTCGGCGAGCCGCACGACCGTCGCGCGCGTGCCGGGGGTGAGGACGGCGAGCGGCACGAGCTGCTCGTTCTCCTCCTGCTCGACCTCCGGGTCGACGGGCCAGCCGTGCGGGCAGCGCTGCGGATGCCCGAGCTTCTCGTCGATGCGCGCGATCATGTCGTCGTCGAACGTGTCGCCGAGCTCGTCGGCGCGCTCGTGCGACTCGTACGCCGTGTAGCCCATGAAGTCGGTGAGCAGGCGCTCGATGATCCGGTGCTTGCGAACGACGCGCTCGGCGCGCGCGCGGCCCTTCTTCGTGAGCAGCGCCTCCTTCTTCTTGCCGCGCTCGATCAGGCCGTCGGCCTCGAGCCGCTTCAGCATCTCGCCGGCCGACGCGCGCGAGACGTGCAGCATCTCCGCGACGCGGGAGGCGAGCGTGGGAGTCCCCGCGCCGTGCGGCATGTACTCGCCGATCGGGAACGCGAGGAAGTAGATCGTCTCGAGGTACTCGTCGACGGAGTGGCCCTGCGCCATCCGGGTATATTGCCCCGGCACCCGCTTGTAAGGGCACCCTTACACCATGTCGACGCCCCAGATACTCCTGCTCGGCGCGATCGCCGGCGCGACGATCTTCCTCGGCCTGCCGATCGGTCGCCTGCGCGGGCTCTCGAGCGCGACGCGTGCGGCGCTCAGCGCGCTCGCAACCGGCATCCTCGTCTTCCTGCTCTGGGACGTGCTGTCGGGCGCGGTCGAGCCGGTCGAGGGCGCGCTCACGTCGCACGACTGGGGCCGGTTCGCATGGCTCGCCGCGCTCGGGCTCGGCGGGTTCGCGCTCGGCCTGATGAGCCTCGTCTACTACGCCGACTGGATGAAGGCGCGCGCCGGACGGAGGTCGACGCCGTTCGTCGGGCCGGGCGCGGCCGCGCTCGACGAGTTCGCGCAGCGGCGGTGGCTCGACAACCTGTCGCCCGGCGAGCAGCTGGCGCTGCTGATCGCGATCGGCATCGGCGTCCACAACTTCGGCGAGGGCCTCGCGATCGGCCAGGCCGCCACCGCCGGTGAGATCAGTCTCGCGGTGACGCTGATCATCGGCTTCGGGCTCCACAACGCGACGGAAGGCTTCGGCATCTGCGGCCCGATGAGCGGCGAGGGGACGCAGCCGAGCTGGCGCTACCTCGTGCTGCTCGGCGTGATCGGCGGCGCCCCGACGTTCCTCGGCACGGCGCTCGGCCAGGCATGGTCGAGCGAGGCCGTGTCGGTCGTGTTCTTCGCCGTCGCGGCCGGCTCGATCCTCTACGTCGTGCAGGAGCTCTTCGCCGTCAATCGCAGCTACGGCCACACGAAACTCGTGATGTGGCTCGTCCTCGCCGGCGTCGCCCTCGGCTTCGCGACGGACTTCATCGTCACCGCCGCCGGCGTCTGAGCCCGCACCCCCACCCAAGGGTGGGGTCCGCGTTCCCTCCGCCCTCGGCCGAGACGCTATCGCGGCAGCGTGCACGGATCCGTCGCGACTTCGCGGCGGAAGCGTGACGTCGGCCGCCCGACGCAGTCGTCGAGCCTGCGCCGCACACGGACGAACGCCGTCAGCGGCGTCGCGTCGCGTGAACCACGGCGAGGTCGCCGCGCACCCAGGTCGCGTGCGCGTCGAAGCCCGCGTCGGCGAGCCACGCGAGCTGGTCGTCGAGCCGGTCGGGGAGGTCGAAGTCCGGCGTGCACGGCGTCACCGCGTCGGCCGGGTCCTCCGGGACGATGACGTCCCCGAGCACGAACCGGCCGCGCTCGGCGAGCACCGCCGCGACCCGCCGGAAGAGGTCGCCCTTTCCGGCCGCGTCGAGATGGTGCACCGCGAGGCAGGACACGACGAGGTCGAACGGCCCGTCCGGCAGCGGGTCCTCGAGCCGGGCGACCGCGAGCTCGGCGCCGGGAAGACCCGCCTCGGCCAGCATCTCCGCGCTCGCGTCGATCCCGACGAGCCGTGCGCCCGGATGGACGGCGAGCACGCGCCGCGACGTCTCTCCAGTGCCGACGCCGAGCTCGAGGATCGACGCCGCAGGCGCGCCCGCCGTCGCAGTCGCCACCTCGTCCTGGAGCTCCTCGTAGCGGGGCACCTCTGCGTGCATCAGCTCGAGGTACCGCTCCGGGGTGAAGTGGAACTGGCCCATGCGCCGACCATACCCCCGGCTACGCTCGACCCGTGAGCCGGTTCGCCTCCGTCTACCCGCTCGTCACCGCCCGCGCCGTCGCGCGCCCGTTCACGTACGCCGTGCCGGACGAGGCGGAGAA
>DATJOZ010000100.1:0-9037 GCA_035506655.1 Gaiellaceae bacterium | reverse complement strand
GACCGGCTCGCCAAGTTGCAAGTTGTAACTTGGTTCCTCGCGCCACGGAACGGCTGTTCCCGCGGCGACCGGAGGCGCCGCTGCGGGCACGGCCTCGTCGAGGTCGTCGATGCGGGAGAGGAGCCCGCGGAACTCGAACTTGCGGAACATCTCGCGGAGCTCGGAGCGGTCCGGCGGCGCCAGCACGAGCTGGGTCGGGTCGCAGTCGAGCTCGAGGTCGCGCCGCATCGTCGCCAGCTCCTTCGAGGCGCGCGCCTGCTCGGCGAACTCCGTCAGGTTCTTCCGTCGCGCGGGCGACTGCTCGTCCGCGTGGTCGAGGACGGACTCGAGCGAGCCGTACTGCGCGATCAGCTGTCCGGCGGTCTTGTCGCCGATGCCGGGAACGCCGGGGATGTTGTCGGAGGTGTCGCCCTTCAGCCCGATGAAGTCCGGGATCTGGTCCGGCCGGATCCCGTAGCGCGCCTCGACGCGCTCGGGCGTGTAGACGTTGACGTCGCTCACCCCGCGCGGCGTCATCATCAGGCAGACGTTCTCCGAGACGAGCTGGAACGCGTCTCGGTCGGTCGAGACGACGCACGTTCGGATGCCCGCCGCGTCCGCCTGTGTGGCGAGCGTCGCGATCACGTCGTCCGCCTCCCAGCCCTCGAACTCGAGGTTGCGGTAGCCGAACGCCTCGACGATCGGCCGGAAGTACGGGAACTGCTCGCGGAGGAGGTCGGCCATCGGCGCGCGGCCCTCCTTGTAGACGACCTCGACCGCCTCGGCCTGCGCGGCGCGGTGCACGGGCCTCGTGTCCCACGCGACGGCGACGCCCTTCGGCTTGTAGTCGGAGAGCAGCTTGAAGAGCATGTTCGTGAACCCGAGGAGGGCGCCGGTCGGGAAGCCCTCCGACGTCGCGAGCTCCTCGGGCAGCGCGAAGAACGCGCGGTACGCGAGGTTGTTGCCGTCGACGAGGAAGAGCTCGGCGTCGCGCGCGGGCGCGTCGTCGAGGTCGAGCTCGAGGCCCGTCAGCGTCTTCGGGGACATCTCCGCGAGTCTACGCGGAGTTACTTCAGCGTCTTCAGGTACGCGATGAGGGCCGCGACGTCGCCGGGCGGGATGATGCCGCCCCAGTGCGGCATGCTCACGATCGGCGCCTTGCCGATCACGCTGCCGCTCCGGATCACCGCGGCGATCTTCGCGTCCGTGTTGAACTCGTGCCGGAAGTCCTGACCCGACAGCGGCGGGATCGTCTTGTCCGGAGAGAGCGGGTTCGGGACGCCGCCGAGGCCGTTCGGCCCGTGGCAGTTGATGCAGCCGTAGCGGATGTAGAGCGCCGCGCCCGCGACCGCCTGCCCCTGCCCCTGCGGGATCGGCACGGGGTCGTTCTCCGACACCGCGGGGAGGCCCGCGCGGATGTACGCGACGAGGTTCGCGACCTGCGTGCTCGAGAGCACCTCGCCCCACACCGGCATGTACGGCCGTGTCGGGTTCGCCGACTCGCCGAGCCCGTGGTTGATGATGTGCGTGAGCTGCGCGACGGTGAGCGACGTCCCGACGGTCGTCAGCGCCGGGACGAACGGGGAGACCCCGCCCTCGCCCTGCGGACCGTGGCATTGCGAGCACGCGAACTGGACGAACGTGTGGGCCCCCGCCGCGACCGCAGGATCGACCGGCGCCCCCGGCGACGGCTGTGCCGCGCCGGCCACCGTGACCGTCGTCGTGTGCGCGCGCCAATTCCCGGCGCCGAACCCGACGGCGGCGGCGGCCGCGACGGCCGCGACCGCGGCGAACGCGACGGCCGGGGCGACCCACGCGCGGTGCCTTCCACCACCCTCCATTCGGCGGAGGGTGACAGGCACGGCGGCCGGCGCGCATCCGTAGGAGTCCGTAGGGACCGCCGCACCCGGTGCTTGAATCCCCGCGTGCCGCGGATCCCTCTCCTCTCAGGCACGCGGCTCGTCGTCGCGTCCGCTCCCGACGACGCCCTCGTGCTCCGGCCCCGGGCGCCGGGCGAGGGCGTCGCCGACGTCGCGGCGGCCGTGCGGGAGGCGCTGCGATTCCCGCTCGAGGGAGAGTCGCTCGAGGCGGTCGCGCGGCGCGGGTCGCGCGCGACGATCGTCGTCGAGCCGCCGGCGCAGCCGATCCCGTCGGTGGCGGCCGACCCGCGGCGCCTCGCGATCGGCGCCGTCGTGGACGAGCTCGAGCGGTGCGGGATCGCCACGGGCTACCAGACGATCCTCGTCGCCGCGGGGCTCGCGCGTCGGACGTCGCAGAAGGAGCTCGAGTCGCTCGTGACGCCGGAGCTCGCGCGGCGGTTCCACGGCCGCGTCGTCGTCCACGACGTCGAGAGCCCGGAGCTCGTCGAGCTCGAGGACTCCGCCGTGCCGCCGTTCCGCGTCGACCCGTCGCTCGTCGAGACCGACCTCGTCGTCGTCGTGAGCGCGGCGGAGACGGTGCTGAACGGCGGCCCGGCGGCGCTGCTCGCCGCGTCGAATGCAGAGCCGCTCCGCGCCTCGTCGGCCGACTCGCTGCTCGAGACGCGCGCGGCACAGGGCTGGCGGCTCGCGCTCGCGCTCGAGCGCGCGCTCGCGAAGCGCGTGCCGCTGCTCGGGGCGTCGCTCGTGCTGAACCACCCGATCGTGTCCGGCGCGCTGCACGGCTATCCCTACGACCCGGAGGCGCTGGAGCGGATCGCACGCTCGCCGTTCCGGCACCTCTTCTCCGTCCTGCCCGAGCCGCTCCGGCGCAGCGTGCTCGCCTCGCTCTCGATGGAGCGGAGCGCGGCGGGCGCGTTCGCCGGGCCGCCGTCCGTCGCGCACACCGAGGCGATGCTGCGTGCGCTCGAGCTCCGCCGCGCGACGCTCGACGAGCAGCTCGACGCGATCGTGATCGGGATCCCCGGCACGACGCCGTACCTTCCGCGCGAGCGCCCGAACCCGCTGCTCGCCGCGTACCTCGGGCTCGGGCTCGCGCTGCGGCTGTGGCGCGACGCGTTCCCCGTCGCCGACGGCGGCACCGCGATCCTCGTCGGCCGCTTCGCGCGCCACTTCGCGCACCCGACGCAGCAGCCGTATCGCTCCTTCTTCCATGCGACCCGCGTCGGCCGCGACCCGGAGCTGCTCGCGGACGCGGAGCGCGCGGCGGCCGCCGACCCGCGTGCCGTCCGCGACTACCGCGCCGGCCGCAGCGTGCACCCGCTGCTCCCGTTCCGCGACTGGGACGCGTGCGCGCCGGCGCTCGGCCGCCTCGGCGCGGTGCTCGTCGCGGGCGCGCGCGACGCGACCGCGGTCCGCCAGCTCGGGTTCGTGCCGGTGCACGGGATCGGCGCCGCGCTCGAGATGGCGCAGGGCCGCACGGGCGGCACGCCGCGCGTCGGCTTCCTGCTCTCGCCGCCCTACTTCCCGCTCAGGGTCGAGAGCGCCTAGCCCTCGCCGAGGTACGTCATGCGGACCTTCTCGTTCTGCGCGAGCGCCTTCGCGTCGTCGGCGAGCGCGATCGTCCCGGTCTCGAGCACGTAGCCGCGGTTCGCGACCTCGAGCGCCATCAGCGCGTTCTGCTCGACGAGGAGGATCGACGTGCCCTGCTTGTTCACCTCGACGATCGTCTCGAAGATGCGCTCCACGAAGATCGGCGCGAGCCCCATCGACGGCTCGTCGAGCATGAGCAGCGTCGGCCGCGCCATGAGCGCGCGCCCGATCGCGCACATCTGCTGCTCGCCGCCCGACATCGTCCCCGCCTTCTGCGTCCGCCGCTCGGCGAGGCGCGGGAAGAGCGTGAAGACGCGGTCCATGTCCGCCTTGAACTCGCTCTTGTCGGTGCGCTGGAACGCGCCCATCTCGAGGTTCTCCGTCACCGTCATCCGCGGGAAGAGCTTCCGGCCCTCCGGCGACTGCGCAATGCCGAGCTTCACGATCGAGTGCGCGGAGTCGTGGGTGATGTCCTTGCCCTTGAAGACGATCGTGCCCTTGCGCGGATGGTTCAGCCCGTTGATCGAGCGGAGCGTCGTCGACTTCCCGGCGCCGTTCGAGCCGATGAGCGTGACGATCTCGCCCTCGCGCACGGTCAGCGAGATCCCCTTCAGCGCCTGGATCGAGCCGTAGTACGTCTCGACGCCGTCCAGCTCGAGGATCAGCTCGGGTGCTGCGGCCTGCGGCGCGGCACTCATGACGACGTCACCGCAGCCTTGCCGAGGTACGCCTCGATCACGCGCTCGTTCTTCTGGATCTCCTTCGGCTCGCCCTCGGCGATCTTCTCGCCGTAGTCGAGGACGGTGACGCGGTCGGAGACGCCCATGACGACGCGCATGTCGTGCTCGATGAGGAGCACCGCGAGCCCCTGGTCGGCGCGCAGCCGCGCGACGAAGTCCGTGAACTCCGCCGTCTCCTGCGGGTTCATCCCCGCCGTCGGCTCGTCGAGCAGCAGGAGCTTCGGCTCCGTCGCGAGCGCGCGCGCAACCTCGAGCCGGCGCTGGTCGCCGTACGAGAGGTTGCGGCCGATCTCGTCGTCCTTGCGGTGCAGGCCGCTGAACTCGAGGAGCTCGCGACCGCGCTCGCGCGCAGCCCTCTCCTCGCGCTTCGACCCCGGCGTGCGCAGGATCGTCTGGAACGCGTTCCCCTTCAGCCGCACGTGCATCCCGACGAGGACGTTCTCGAGCGCCGTCATGTTCTGGAAGAGGCGGATGTTCTGGAACGTGCGCCCGATCCCGCGGTGCGTGAAGGTGTGCGGCGGCTTCCCCGTGAGGTTCTCGCCCGCGAAGAGGACGAGCCCGGACGTCGGCTTGTAGACGCCGGTGAGCATGTTGAAGAACGTCGTCTTGCCGGCGCCGTTCGGGCCGATCAGGCTGACGATCGCACCCTCGGGCACGGTGAAGTCGACGTCGTCGACCGCGACGAGCCCGCCGAACTCCTTCCGCAGGCGCTGCGTCTGGAGCAGCGTCTCCTCGCTCACGTCGCCTCCTCGTAGAGCTGCGCGCCGTGCTCGACGTCGTAGAGGTACTCCTCGTGCACGCCCTCGTGGAACTCGGCCGCGCGCCGCGAGCTCGGGATCAGGCCCTCCGGCCGGAACAGCATCGTCACGACGAGGATCACGCCGTAGATCCCGAACTCGTACAGCGGGACGTCGAGCGTCTTGTGCCAGACCTGGACGACGTCGCCGCCGGGGCCGAAGTGGCCGTTCAGCCACGCGCCGACGTTCGACAGCCCCTCCTGGTTCAGGTACGTGAGGAAGCACGCGCCGAAGATGACGCCCCAGATGTTCCCCATCCCGCCGAGGATCACCATCGCCAGGATGAACACGGAGATCTGGAAGAAGAAGTCGTCGGGGAACGCGCCGCCCTTGTAGCTCGCGTAGTACGCGCCGGCGACGCCCCCGAAGAACGCGCCCGTCGCGTACGCCCACGTCTTCGTGCGCATCAGCGGGACGCCCATCGCTGAGGCGGCGATCTCGTCCTCGCGGATCGCGACCCAGGCGCGTCCGAGGCGCGAGTCGCGCAGCCGGGCGCTGACGAAGATCGTGATCAGCACGAGGATCACCGCGGTCCAGAAGAACACGTTGTCGAGGTTCGTCGCCGTCAGGTAGTTCGCGGGCAGGTGCAGGTGCTGGCGCGCCCAGTTGCCGAAGCCGGGGCCGTCGATCGGCGTGATGCCGCCCGTGCCGTTCGTGATGTTGAACCCGGCGAGGCTGTCGCCGTTCTGCGCCACCTGGTGGACGATCTCGCCGAACCCGAGCGTGACGATCGCGAGGTAGTCACCGCGGAGCCGCAGCGTCGGGAGGCCGATCAGGATGCCCGAGATCGCGGTCAGCGCGCCGGCGATGATGAGCACGAGCCAGATCGAGAAGTGGATGCCGGTCGTCCCCTTGATCAGGCCGACCGCGCCGAAGTCGATGTTGCGGTTCGCGAACTGGTTCGACGCGAACCAGCCCGCGGTGTACGCGCCGACCGCGTAGAACGCGACGTAGCCGAGGTCGAGCAGGCCCGCGTAGCCGACGACGAAGTTCAGGCCGAGGGCCATGACCGAGAAGATCATCATCGCGACCATCGTGCTCATCTGCGGGAACGGCCCGAAGACCGGGACCTCGGGCATGTGCGTCCCGTAGAACGGATACATGACGGCGATCAGGAGCACCGCGGCCGGGAGCACCCACTTCCCCACGCGGCGTCCGCGCCACGTCCAGTTCTGGTACGGCACGACGATCAGGAGCAGCAGGACCCCCGCCGCGATGATCGCCGAGTTCGCCCAGACCCCGAGCCCCCAGACGAGCAGGAGGGCGATCAGGATCCACACGACCGCCTTGACGGTGCGCCGCGTCTGCCGCGAGTAGCCGAGCCAGCGCTCGTGCGAGAGCCCGACGAGCCCGAGCACCGACCACCAGCCGTGCGAGATCGCTCCGCGGACGCGGCGCCACATGTCAGGCGCCCTCCGGCGTCCGTTCGCCGAGCAGCCCCTCGGGGCGGAAGACGAGGATCAGGATCAGGATCGTGAAGACGATCGACTGCGTCCAGTTGCTCCCGGGCGAGTGCCAGGTCAGTCCCTCGTTGAACGCCTGGATGAACCCGATCACGAGCGCGCCGAGCACCGCGCCGGGCAGGTTGCCGATCCCGCCGAGCACTGCGGCGGTGAACGCGATCAGCCCGAGCGTGAAGCCCGTGTCGTAGTGCACCTGCCCGAAGTAGAGGGCGTAGAGGAGGCCGCCGGCACCGGCGAGCGCGCCGGCGATGAGGAACGTGAACGAGATCGTCCGGTTGACGTCGATCCCCATCATCGCCGCGGCGTCGCGGTCCTGCGCGGTCGCGCGCATCGCCTTTCCCTGCCGCGTCTGCTGCACGAGCCACATCAGCGCGAGCAGCACGGGGACGGTGATGACGAAGACGATCAGCTTCTCCCACGTGTACGTGACGCCGGCGACCGAGAAGACGTCGCCGGTCGGGAGCACCTCGGGGACGGCGATGTAGCCGGGTCCCTTCCACGCGATCGCGACGTCCTGGAGGATGAACGACATCCCGATCGCCGTGATGAGCGGCGCAAGTCGAGGCGCACCGCGGAGCGGCCGGTACGCGACCCGCTCGATCGCGACATTGAGAAAGCCGCAGGCGAGCATCGCGACGACCAGCGAGCCGATGATCCCGACGGCGAGCGTCCCGCTCGACGACTTCGCCGTGACGCCGAAGACGCTGAGCATCGACGCCGAGAACAGCGCGCCCAGCATGAAGACGTCGCCGTGCGCGAAGTTGATCAGCTCGAGGATTCCGTAGACGAGCGTGTAGCCGAGCGCGACGAGCGCGTACACGGCCCCGTTCGTGAGGCCGATGAACGCGATGTTCGTGAAGTACGCCGGCCCCTTGACGAAGTTGACGATCAGCCAGAAGACGAGAAGCCCGACGAGGATCGCCGCCATGACCGGCATGACGTACGAGCCGATCGGCCGCGAAGGCTTCGCGAGCGCTTGGGGATGGGCTGTCGTGGCCATGGGAAAAGAGGGGCGATGAACGCCGGGGGAGGACTAGGCCTCCCCCGGCGTC
This sequence comes from Gaiellaceae bacterium, assembly GCA_035506655.1. Taxonomy (GTDB): domain Bacteria; phylum Actinomycetota; class Thermoleophilia; order Gaiellales; family Gaiellaceae; genus Palsa-739. The sequence continues at coordinate 1,536 of DATJOZ010000100.1, read as the reverse complement.
ATGCGCGTGACTCCTTCTCCGCTTAGCCCATCAAGCTCGCGGGCGGAGTGAGCGTCTTGACCGGGATCAGGTTCTTCCCGGACTGCCGGTAGATCGTGATCGGCGTCAGGTTCGTGTCGCCGGTCGAGTTGATCGTGAACGTTCCGAGGATGCCGTTCGTGACGGTCATGCCGAACAGCGCCTTCGTCGTGGCGGCGCGCTGCCCGCCGCCGGCCGCGATCGCGTTCAGCATGACGTCCATCGCCTGTGCGCCGTAGGCGGCGTACGGGTTCGGGACGGTGCCGATCTGCTTGCCGAAGCTCTTCACGAACACGGCGCCCTGGCCGGTGAGGCCCTTCGGCGGCTGGCCGGCGACGCTGATGTACGCGCCGTTCCCGACCGCACCGTTGGCACCCGGATCGCTGAAGCCGTCCGGCATCTGCAGCTTGACCCCCGGGTCGACCGACTTGATGTCGTTCATCAGCTTCGCGCCGTTGTTGCACACGATGCCGCCGAGGAAGACGACCTGCGCGCCCGACTTCTTGATCGCGTTCGCGAGCGCCTCGTAGCTCGTCGCCTTCGCGTCCCAGCCCTGGAAGCCGACGACCGTGAGGCCGAGCTTCTTGGCCGCGGTCCGGTACGTCGACGCGACACCGAAGCCGTAGGTCTGCTTGTCGTTGAGGACGAAGACCTTCTTGAGGCCGAGCGACTGCGTCCACATCGCGTCGGCGGGTCCCTGGATGTCGTCGGTGGCCACGACGCGCGCGTAGTTGCGCACGCCGGTCGGGTAGTACTTCTGCGGCTCACCCGGATCCCACTTCTTCGTCAGGCCCGGGTTCGTGTTGGCCGGGCTGACCATCCCGAGCGGGCCTCCGCTCGCGCGGTTCAGGATCGGGACGATGATCTTCGCGCACCCGGAGTTGAACGTTCCGAGGACGCCGATCACGGACTTGTTGGCGGCGTAGAGGCGACCGTTCGTCGCACACTTGCCCGAGTCCCACGCTCCGGTCTGCGCGGTCGAGTCGTCACAGGACTGGTAGCCGATCTTGTAGCTGCCGGCCTTCCAGCCCGCCTCGGCGAGCGCCCAGATCTCGGCGCGCGAGACCTGAACGGTCTGGTGCCGGATCGCGCCCTGCAGCGGCAGGTCGGAGGCAATGATGAAGTCGGGGCTGCCGGACCCCTTGTAGACGACAGGGCCGCACGACGACGACGGCAGCGGTGTGACGCTGGTCGCACTCCTCGCGGCGGTCCCGGTGAAGCCGGCGACCACCGCAGCGAGGGCCACAGTCGCACCGAGCAAGACCCCAACCGAAAGCTTTCTGCTCACGCTTCCTCCTCGATCGCATCCACGGGCGGTTCCGGCATCCGGAACCGATGCGTGAGTATCCCCTGTTGAAAACCGGGATTCAAGACCCAGGCGGGACGGGCGCCGCTTCAAAAAAGGGAGCGGCGGGGCTCTACCATGGGTGCGTCACGCCGAAGTGGCGGAATTGGCAGACGCGCCGGACTCAAAATCCGGTGCCCTTCGGGGCGTGTGGGTTCGACCCCCACCTTCGG
>DATJOZ010000099.1:0-3671 GCA_035506655.1 Gaiellaceae bacterium | reverse complement strand
CGAACACGTACGGGCCGAACCAGTACCCGGAGAAGTTCATCCCGCTGTTCGTGACGAACGCGCTCGACGGCGAGCCGCTGCCGCTGTACGGCGACGGGCGCCAGGTGCGCGACTGGCTCTACGTCGAGGATCACTGCGCAGGGATCGAGCTCGTCCTCCGCGAGGGCGGCGCCGGGGAGATCTACAACGTCGGCGGCGGCGACGAGCACGAGAACATCGAGGTCGCGGGGCGGCTGCTGGAGCTGACCGGCGCCGACCCGGGGCTGCTCCGGCGGGTCGAGGACCGGCCCGGCCACGACCGCCGCTACTCGCTCGACACAGCGAAGATCCGCGCGCTCGGCTGGAGGCCGGAGACGGCCTTCGACGAGGGCCTCGCGGCCACCGTCGAGTGGTACCGCGCGAACCGGGCCTGGTGGGAGCCGATCAAGTCCGGCAGCTACCGCGAGTACTACGAGCGGCAGTACGCCGAGCGGCTGGCCAACTCCGGCTCCGTCTAGGACTCCCGGCTCCGACGGAGAAGACCCGTAGTCCGGGCCATTTCGCATGGGACTTCGTCGCGCCATCACACTCGCCGCGGTCGCCGCGCTCGTTGCGGCGGGCGCCGCGTCGGCCCGTTCCGTCTGCACGGGGACGTGCTACGTCGCGCCCGCCGGCTCCGGCCCGCTCTTCCTCTTCAGCGGCCACGGCTGGGGCCACGGGGTCGGCATGAGCCAGTACGGCGCGTACGGCTACGCCCAGCACGGCTGGACGTACCCGAGGATCCTCGCCCACTACTACCCGGGCACGAAGCTCGGGACGACGTCGACGACGACGATCCGCGTCCTCCTCGCCGACGGGCAGAAGACGCTGAAGGTCTCGTCCACCGTGCCGTTCACCGTCGTCGACGGCGCCGGCCGGACGCACGGCCTCGCCGCCGGGACCTTCTCGTTCGGGACGGGGCTGAAGCTGCCGGTGGACGGCGGAACGCCGGTCGGGCTGACCGCGCCGCTGACGTTCTCCCCCGGCGCCGGCGGCTCGCTGACGCTCGGGCGGGCCTACCGCGGCCGGATCCTCGTCGACGTCGTCGACGGGAAGCTCCGCGCGATCGACGTCCTCCCGCTCGAGCAGTACCTCTGGGGCGTCGTCCCCGCCGAGATGCCGTCGAGCTGGCTGCCGGACGCGCTCGAGGCCCAGGCCGTCGCCGCGCGCTCGTACGCGCTCGCGACCCGGCAACTCGCGGCCCCGTTCGACGTCTATTCGGATACGCGGAGCCAGATGTACCTCGGGCTCGGCGCCGAGCAGACCTCGACCACGGCCGCGGTGAACGCGACCGCCGGGCAGGTCGTGCTCTACAAGGGAGCGATCGCGACGACCGTCTACTCATCGAGCTCCGGCGGCGAGACGAGCTCCAGCGTGGACGCCTGGGGCGGCAAGCCGACGCCGTACCTCGTCTCCGTCCCCGACCCGTACGACGTGATCTCCCCCTTCCACGACTGGGGACCCGTGCCGGTGACCTCGAAGCAGCTCGCCAAGGCGTTCCACGTCACCGGTACCGTGGCCGACGTGACGACCACGCTGAACGCCTCGGGGCGGGTCTCGACGATGGACGTGTCCAGCCTGAGCGCGACCGCGCCGCTGCCGCTCGACACCTCGGTCGCCGGGAGCGCCGTGCTCGCGGCGCTCGGGCTCCGCTCGACGATGTTCGATGTCGGGATCCTCTCGCTGACGGGCCCGCTGCCGGCGGCGCCCGTCCCGTACGGCTCGTCGGTGCAGCTCGGCGGCCTCGTCCGCGGCGTCACCGGCGTCTCGATCGAGCAGCGGCCGTCGACGACGACGTGGACGCCGCTCGGGACGGTCACGCCGTTCTCGGACGGGACGCTTCGGCTCACCGAGACGCCGACGATCACGACGGACTACCGGCTCGCGACGTCGACGGCCGCGGCCGCGTACGTCCGGGTCAAGGTGATGCCGGTCGTGACGCTGTCGCAGCCGTACGGCGGCGTGTCCCTCACCGGGACGATCGCGCCGGCGCTGCCCGGCGCACCGGTCCAGATCCAGCAGCTCGGCCCCGACGGGGTGACGTGGACGACGGTCGCCACCGGCGCCGTCGACCCGGCGTCGACCTCGGTCGGGCAGCTCGGGAGCTTCACCGTGCCGCTGACCCTGTCTGCCGGCACGTATCGCGCGGTGATCTCGCCCGGACACGGCTATTCGCCCGGCACCTCCGCGCCGCTGATCGTGACGGGCTGATGAAACGGCTCCTGCCCGTCGCCGTCGCCGTGGCGCTCGTGGCCGCGGCGCCCGCGGCTGCCTTCACGCCGACCGACCCGCTCGCGCCGAAGCAGTGGTACCTCCAGCAGGACCATGCGTTCGACGCGTGGCCGACGCCGCCCGCGACGCTCGCGCCGGTGAAGATCGCGATCGTCGACTCCGGGATCGACGGCACGCTGCCCGACTTCGCAGGCCGGATCGCGGACTCGCGGAGCTTCGTCGGCGGCAGCCCGACCGTCGACAGCGACGGCCACGGCACGTTCGTTGCCGGCGTGATCGGCGCGAACCTCGACTCGGCCGGGATCGTCGGGATGGCGTACGCGTCGCAGCTCCTCATCGCGAAGGTCGTCCAGCCGGACGGCGGCATCTCGACGACGGCGGAGGCCGCCGCGATCCGCTGGGCGGTCGACGACGGCGCGCGGGTGATCAACCTCAGCCTCGGCGGCGAGCGCGACCCGAAGGACCCGAGCCGCGACCAGTACTCGGCCGTCGAGGCGGCGGCGGTCGCGTACGCGTGGTCGCACGGCGCGGTCGTCGTCGCGGCCGTCGGCAACTCGGACGAGGCGAACGCGCGGTCGTGGCCGTTCGCGAGCTACCCGGCTGCGCTGCCGCACGTGATCGGCGTCGGCGCGCTGACGAAGACCGGCGGCGTCCCGGACTTCTCGAACCGCGACCCGATCTACAACGACATGTCGGCGCCGGGCGTGGGGATCTACTCGACGTTCCCGCTCGCGCAGACGCAGCTCCACCCGACGTGCCCCGACCAGGGCTACTCGGACTGCGGCCCGCCCGACTACCTGATCCCCGAGGGGACGTCGTTCGCGGCGCCGCAGGTGACGGCGGCCGCGGCGATGCTCTTCGCGACGAACCCGTCGCTGACGAACTCGCAGGTGACGGAGATCCTCGAGTCGACGGCCGACGACGTGAACGCGTCGAACGGCTGCGCCGCGTGCGCCGTCGGGCGCGACAGCCTCAGCGGGTGGGGGCGGCTCGACGTCGCCCGCGCGATCGCCGCGCTCTCGCAGCCGCTGCCGCCGCCCGACCAGTACGAGACGAACGACGACGCGGGCACCCAGGCGCACCAGTTCTGGGGCAAGTCGATCCCGGTCACGGCGACGCTCGACTACTACGACGACCCGGTGGACGTGTACAAGGTCGCGCTCGGCCCGGGCGAGCGGCTGAAGGCGAAGCTGAGCGCGAGCTGGCCCGGCGCGAACGTCTCGCTGGCGCTCTGGAAGCCGTCGACCGTGCACGTGACCGGCTCGAAGGCGAACCCGAGCCTTCGCGCGGCACAGTCCGTCGGCGGCGGTGCCGCACAGCAGCTGTCGTACACCGCGAAGTCGCGCGGCTGGTACTACGTCGAGGTCAAGGACGCGTCGCCCGGCTTCGGGCAGTACACGCTGACCATGACCAAGACGACG
>DATJOZ010000098.1:0-2216 GCA_035506655.1 Gaiellaceae bacterium | reverse complement strand
AGCCCGCGTACGATCGGCGGGTGCTCTCCGACGCGGAGATCCTCGCCGAGCTCGAGCAGACGGGCCAGCCCGGCCTGACGGTCGGCGTCACCGACCGCGACGCGACGATCGCGATCGGGACGTACGGCCTCGCCGAGGTCGCGTCGGGCCGGCCGGTCGACGAGGAGACGCTGTTCGAGATCGGCTCGATCGGGAAGACGTTCACGGCGATCCTCGTGCTGCAGCTCGCGGACGAGGGCGCGATCGACCTCGACGCGCCCGTCGCGACGTACCTCCCCTGGTTCGACGTCCCGCAGCCGGACGGCGCGGAGCCGATCGCGATCGCGCATCTCCTCTCGCACACGTCGGGCCTCGTCGCCGGGATCGACGGGACACCCGAGGCGGCGTTCCAGGTCTGGTCGCTGCGCGAGCGCCCCACACGGTCGCTGCCGGGCGCGCGCTTCCACTACTCCAACGTGGGCTTCAAGGCGCTCGGGCTCGTGCTCGAAGCGGTCACGGACACGAGCTACCCGGAGCTGCTGCGTGCGCGGATCCTCGACCCGCTCGGGATGACGGCGACCGAGCCCGCGATCACGAACGAGATCCGCCGCCGCCTCGCCGTCGGCTACGACTACCTCCACGACGACGTCGTCGCCGTGCCCGGCGAGGCGGAGCTCGTCCCGGCGACGTGGCTCGAGACGGCGACCGCCGACGGCTCGATCGCCTCGAACGCGCGCGACATGTGCGCGTTCGCGCGCATGCTCCTGCGCGGCGGCGAGCCGCTGCTCGGCGCCGATGCGTTCGCACGGATGAGCGCCGGGCACGCGCGCGTCACCGATACCGCCGCGTACGGCTACGGGTTGCTGATCCGCGAGCTCGAGGGACGCCGCATCATCGGCCACGGCGGGGGGATGGTCGGCTACCTCGCGGGCCTCCAGGTCGACGTCGACGCGGGCCTCGGCGCGATCGTGCTCCAGAACGGCTACGGCGCCGCCCCGATGCGCCTTGCGCGGATGGCGATCGGCCTTCGCGGCGAGGCGCCGGGCTCCGGTCCTGTGACGGATCCCGAGCCCGCGCGGTGGTCGCCGATCGCGGGCACCTACCGCTCGCACAATCCGTGGACGACGAACTTCGCCGTGCTCGACCGCGGCGGGAAGCCGTGGCTCGTGTTCAGCTCGGCGCCGGACGGCTTCGACGACGAGGCGCCGCTCGTCCTCGACGGCGACGTCTACCGCGTCGGCGATGACCCCGGCAATCCGGAGACGCTGCGCTTCGACACGGAGGTCGGCGGCCGGATGCTGCGCGCGTGGCTCTCGGGCTGGCCGTACTTCCGCGTCTCGTAGAACGGCTCCGGCCCCGCGGGAGGCGAGGCCGGAGCCGCCCGCCGATCAGCCGATGTGGAAGCTCGCGGACTTCGTCACGGTCGATCCTCCGGCTGTGACGGTGAGCTTCACCTTCAGCGTCTTCCCCTTCGCGTTCTTCGGCACGACGAGCGAGAGCCGCGCAGTGCCGTTGCTCATCGAGTCGGTGTGCGCGACGAGCTTCCCGTCGATCGTCGGCGTGCAGGACATCGTCCCGCCCGTGAGCGGCCGGCCGTTGTCGGAGCGCGACAGCGCGAACGTCACGGTGAGACGCTTCCCCGCTGTAGCCCGCGCCGGCACCGCGACCGCCGGCCCGATCACGGCCCTGTAGACCGCCTGCACCGTCGACGTCTTCGTCGGCGCGTTCAGGTCGAACGCCCACACACCGGATCCGTTCGGAGCGTCGTCCATGCCGGCCGTCTTGCCGGTGCTCGTGTCGTACAGGTACGTGCCGACCCAGAACGAGAAGCCGGTCGTGACGCCGAGGTCGCTCGCGGCGGCCGTCAGCGTCGCGACCGAGCCGTCGATCTTGACCGTGAAGCTCGGCGGCATCGGCACCTCGGTCCAGGCGCCGTTGACCCACTTCACCTCGCCGGGCACGACCATCGACCCGATCTTCATCGCCGCCAGGGACACCTCCGTGCCGTCCTGGTCGCCCGTCGCACTGTTCCGGTCGGTGTCGAGGTTGACCTCGACGTCGGTGGGCGAGCCGAACCCGCCCGTCGTGACGGTGAACGTGACGATCCCGGTCGCGTCGCTCGTCACGGTGATGCCGCTGATGTCCGGCGCACCGCCGGTGGCGTCGCCGACCTGATCGGTGTAGCTCGCCGAGTTCGCCGCAACCGCCGTCGGCCCGCTCCGGGCCGCGTGCGACGT
>DATJOZ010000097.1:0-9114 GCA_035506655.1 Gaiellaceae bacterium | reverse complement strand
TCGCCGATCATGTTGAAGCCGAGCGCGCTGATCACGATCGCGATCCCCGGGATGATCGCGAGGAACGGCGCGACCTGGAGGTACTCGTTCGTGTTCGTGAGCATCGCGCCCCACTCGGGACGCGACGGGTCCGGGTCGCCGAGGCCGAGGAACGCGAGCCCCGCGACGTCGATGATCGCCGTCGCGAGCGCCAGCGTCGCCTGCACGATCACCGGCGAGATCGCGTTCGGGAGGATGTGCGCGCCGAGGATCGACCGGCGCGGCACGCCGACCGAGCGTGCCGCGAGCACGAAGTCGTTCTCGCGCTGCGCGAGGATCGAGCCGCGCATCAGCCGGGCGAAGATCGGGATGCTCGTGACGCCGACCGCGATCATGATCTGGAACAGCCCCGGGCCGAGCACGGCGACGATCCCGATCGCGAGGAGCAGCCCCGGGATCGCGAGCATGATGTCCATCAGCCGCATGATCACGTTGCCGAGGACGCCGCCGAAGTAGCCCGCGGTCGCGCCGAGCAGCGAGCCGATCGTGAGCCCGACGGTGACGGCGACGACGCCGATCACGAGCGAATAGCGCGCGCCCCAGAGGATCCGCGAGAGCTCGTCGCGGCCGAGCTGGTCGACGCCGAACCAGTGCGCCGACGTCGGCCCCGTGCAGCAACCGTGCGCGACGAGCGAGAGGTTCTGCTCGAGCGGGCCGTACGGCGCGATCCACGGCGCGAGGATCGCGCAGAGGACGAACGCCGCGACGAAGCAGAAGCCGACGATTGCGCCCTTGTCGTGCCGCAGCCGCCGCCACGCCTCGTGCCAGAGCCCGCCGGTCGGCGTCTCGAGCGTGAAGGTCTGGCCCTCGATCTCCGCGATGCTCACGAGACGCGGATCCTCGGGTTCAAGAGCCCGTACGAGAGGTCGACGATGAGGTTCACGAAGACGAAGACGATCGCGAGGAAGAGCACGCCGCCCTGGATCACGGGGTAGTCGCGGTTGAAGATCGCCTGGGCGATCCACGAGCCCATGCCCGGGATCGCGAACACCGTCTCCGTCAGCACGGCGCCGCCGAGCAGGAGGCCGACCTGGAGCCCGATGATCGTCGCGACCGGGAGGAGCGCGTTCCGCATCACGTGGCGGCGGTCGACGATGCCCGGCGACAGCCCCTTCGCGCGCGCCGTGCGCACGTAGTCCTCGTTCTGCACGTCGAGCGCGGACGCGCGCGTGATGCGCGCGATGATCGCGAGCGGGATCGAGCCGAGCGCGATCGCGGGGAGGATCAGATGCTTCACCGCGTCCCACGCGGCGTTCCAGTTCCCGGTCACGATCCCGTCGAGGACGTAGAACCCCGTCGGGTGGTCGGCGTTGATCAGCACGTCCTGGCGGCCGATGCTCGGGAGCCAGCCGAGACGCACCGAGAAGATGTATTTGAGGATGATCGCGAGGAAGAAGATCGGGATCGAGATCCCGATCAGCGAGCCGACGAGGGATAAGTGGTCGAACGCGCTGCCGTGCCGCTTCGCCGCGTAGAAGCCGAGCGGCAGCCCGATCGAGAGCGCGAAGATCATCGCCGCGACGGTCAGCTCGATCGTCGCGGGGAACCGCTCGCGGATCTCGGTCGTCACCGGCCGCCGCGACGCGATGCTGATGCCGAGGTTGCCCGAGGCGGTCGTCCTGACGTACGCCCAATACTGCTCGTAGATCGGCTTGTCGAGCCCGAGCTGGTGCCGGATCTGCTGCACCGCCTGCGGCGTCGCGCGCTCGCCGAGCAGGGCCTGCGCCGGGCCGCCGGGCAGCGCCCGGATCCAGAGGAAGATCAGGATCGAGAGCCCGAGGAGGATCGGGACGAGCAGGAGCAGCCGGCGGACGATGAACCGAAGCATCGATTCAGTCCGCCGGCTGCGTGATGGCTTTCCTTTCTTCCCTTACGAGACCGTTGCGAGCCAGAACGGGTCGAGGCCGACCGGGCTCGCGATGAAGCCCTTGACGTTGCTCTTGAACGCCAGGGCCGGGGTCGAGTGCACGTACGGGACGACGGGCAGGAACTTCATGACGGCGACGCTCGCCTGCTGGTAGAGCGCCGTCCGCTTCTCGATGTCCGTCTCCGCGTCGGCCTTCTTCAGCAGCGCGAAGAGCGACGGGTTGTTGAACCCGAACTCCTGCGTCTGGGAGCCGAAGTGCACGTTCAGGAAGTTGCTCGGATCGCCCCAGTCACCGGTCCACCCGAGCAGGAACACCTGCGCGCCGCCGCTCTGCACGGTCGCGACGTAATCCGGCCGCCACGGCGCGCTGTGCGGGACGACCTTGAAGCCCGAGTTCTCGAGGCTCGCCTGGAACGCCTGGAAGTTCCGCGACGGGTCCGGCATGTACGGCCGCGACACGTTCGTCGGATACCAGAAGTCGATCTTGACGGGCAGCGTGAGCCCCGCCGACTGCAGGAGCTGCTTCGCCTTCGTCGGGTTGTACGGATAGTCCGGCACGCCCGACTTCGCGTAGCCGAAGAGCTGCGGCGGCAGGAACTGGTTCGTCGTCTGCCCGCGGCCCGCGTAGAACGCGTTGACGACGCTCGCGCGGTCGAGGCCGTACGCGAGCGCCTGCCGCACCGCCAGCTTGTCGAACGGCGGCTGCGACTGGTTGATCCCGACGTACGCGACGTTGAACGGCGGGCGGTTGACGATCTTCAGGCCGCTGTTGGAGCGGACGGTCGCGATGTCCTGCGGCGCGACGTTGTCGTAGCCCTGGATCTCGCCCGTCTGGAGCGCCTGCAGGCGCGCCGCGTTGTCGGGGATCGGGACGAAGATCAGCTGGTCGATCTTCGCCGACCGCGACCACGGCGGGTCGCTCGGCTTGCCCCAGTACGTCGGGTTCTTCACGAGCACGAGCTTGTCGCCGATCTTCCACGACTTGAACATGTACGGGCCGGTCCCGATCGGATGCTGCGTCCCGAACGTGCCGGTCGGCTGGAAGACGCCGTCGGCGGTCACCGTGCCCGCGTCCGCCTGGTACTTCACGAGCGCCGCGGGGCTCGCCATCCCGAACACGGACAGCGCGAGCGCGCCGAGGAAGCCGCCCGACTTGCGCGTCAGCGTGATCACGGCCTGCGACGACCCGACCGCCTTGCAGCTGCGGTACAGGCTCTTGTCCGGCCCTGGGCTGCCCTGCGCGGGATGCGCGAAGCCGCCGAACACGGTGTTCCAGTAGTACGTCACCGCGTCGGTCTGCAGCGGGCCGGGGAAGTTGTACCACCGGTTGAAGTTGAAGCAGACGGCCTTCGCGTTGAACGCCGTCCCGTCCTGGAACTTCACGCCGTTGCGCAGGTTGAACGTCCAGACGAGGCCGTTCTTCGACGTCGTCCAGCTCGTCGCCAGCTGCGGCACGATCGTCGTCGTGCCGGGCTTGAGGCTGACGAGCCCCTGGAAGATCAAGCTGATCGGACGGAGCGACTCACCGTCCGACACGAGCGGCCCGTCGAGGATCACGGGATCCGCCGACGCCCCGAACACGAGCGTCGTGGTCGCGTGCTTCCCCGTGAGGGACGCGCCTGCCGCTGCAACGACGATCAAGGCCACCGCGAGGGCGGCCAGGAACCCGACCTTCATTCGCCTACCCATCTGTCACCCCTCCAGAGTCTTCGGCTCGGTCACGCCAGAAGCGCGATTGTCGCAGAGTGGAGACGCCGTTACCACGGGTCGGTTAGCCCGTGGTGCGGGCTTCCCTACTGGGACTGGGCGTGGGTGCAGCGGCACACCTGCTCGCCGAGCGCTCTGCGCTCGAACACGCGGCCGCAACGCGCGCATGTGGCCGGCAGCACCTTGGCCCGGACGAGGAGCGCCCGCATGAGGGTCGCCCACACGAGCCCGTAGACGAGGAGCCAGTGACCGGTCATGCCGCCTCTATCGGCAGGAGGGGCGGAACGGTTTACTCCTCCTGAGCTACTATCGAGCCGTGTCTTGGGTGTACATCGCCTTGCTCGTCCTGGCGATCGCAGTGGTGATCGGGGCGGAATGGCCCCGGCTGGGGCGGAGGCTGGAGGCCCGGGTCGGCCCCGACGCCCGCCGCCGCCGGGAGCGCGAGAAGCGGAAGGCCGCGTTCCACGTCGTGCCGAACGACGCGGACGACTTCGCCGCGAGCGTCGAGCGCGACCTCGCACAGCTGCCGACGATCGAGGAGAAGGACCGGCCGAACCGCTAGCGGACCGTGACGGTGGTCCGAAGCGTCCGCGTGTTCGGGAGGACCGGCCCGACGTCCTCCATGTTCTTCGCCTCCTCGTAGTCGGAGGCGGAGATGCTGAGCCGATGCCGGCCGCGCGTCGCGCGCGCGGTCGCGACGTAGGCGACGCCGGCGCGCCAGGTGACGCGCGCACGCGCGCCGTCGAGCGTCGCCGTGAGCGACTTGGGGTCGACGCCCGACTGGCTGTCGGTCACCGCGACGCGGAGGAACGCGCCGTGTGGGACGCTGCGCGTGAGGAGCCGCAGCGCGGGCGGCGTCGTGTCGTTCACCCAGAAGCGGAACGTGTACGCGCCGGGCCGCCCGTCCGAGGGCGTGTCGAAGACGAGCTCGTACTCGCCGGGGGCCGGGAGGATCGCGCCGACGACGGGGTACGGCACCGGTGTTCCGACATACGGGTTGATCATCGCCGGGAGCGCCGCGTAGCCGACGAGCCGGTTCTCGTCGTCGTCGCGGACGATGCGCGGCGAGACGGTCACGCCCGGCCCGTGCGCGACGACGACGGCGCCGAAGTTCGCGACGTTCCGCGTCAGGTCGAAGCGGAAGACCTGCTCCGGCCCGGAGAGGTCGGTCGGGACACCGGCGACGCCGCGGTCCGGGTAGCGGTACGACGAGACCCGCGACGCCTTGCCCGCGGTGCTGCCGTGGTAGACGCCCGGCGCGGAGATCGTCGTGTGCGGGTCGCCTGCGAGCTGCGGCGCCTCGACGCGGAACCAGTACGGAACGCGGCGCACGTCCGTGCCGCGCGTGAGCGTGACGAAGCCCGTCGCCTCGCCCTCGGCCGCGTCCGCGGTCGTCGTCACGGTCACGGTCTCCGTCGCGCCGGCGACGATCGTCGGCGAGGCGAGCGCGAGCGTCGCGCCGCGCGGCGTCGACTGCGGCGCGAGCGCGACCGTCCAGACGCCGGGGCCGCCGCCCGCGTCCGTCGTCGCGAGCGGGCGCGCCACCGAGCTCGAGCGCTTCACGAGCCCGAACGAGAGCCCGGTCGGATCGGTGAAGATCAGCGGGTTGTCCGCGGTCGGGATCTCGATCCGCCCGCCGCCCTCGCGCGTCGACGGCACCTCCGTGAGCGTGTCCTGCACGTGCACCGGGACGCCGGTCGACTCGAGCGCCGACTTGATCTGCTCCACCGTCCACGTCGGATGCCGCTGCTTCAGGAGCGCGGCCGCGCCGGCGACGTGCGGCGTCGCCATGCTCGTGCCGTCCCAGATGTCCCACGTCTGCGGCGGCGGCACCGACGAGAGGATCGACTCGCCCGGCGCCGTCACGTCCGGCTTCATCTGCAGCGAGATCGGCGTCGGCCCGCCGGACGAGAAGCTCGCGATCTCGTCCGCCGGTGAGCTCGCGGAGCCCTCGCTCGACGCGGCGACGGTGATCGCCTCGGGCGCGGTTCCCGGGCTGCCGATCGAGCCGCGCCCGGAGTCCTGGAAGTCGTTCCCCGCCGCGATGACCGGGACGACGCCCGCGTCGGCCGCATCGTCGATCGCCTTGACGACGATGTCGCGGCTCGGCTCGACCTCGGGTTCGCCGAGCGAGAGGTTGATCACGTCCATGCCGTCCTTCACGGCCTGCTCGATCCCCGCGGCGATCTCCGGCGAGTTGCCGTCGAGCCCGTACTCCGTCGTCGGCACGGTCAGCACCTTGTAGTTGCCGAGATACGCGGCGGGCGCGATCCCGGAGACGGTGACGCGGCCGCGTGCGCTGTTCGCGATCGTGCCGTGGTCGCCGGCCGCGATGCCCGCGACGTGCGTCGCGTGGTCGGAGTACTCCGGGTCGAACGGCGTCGACCCGTACTTCCACGTCTCGCTCGCCGGCGCGAATGCGCGCGCGACGATCACCTTCGGCGTCGTGTACGCCGTGTTCCCCTTCGGGAAGCCGGCCGGGTACGTGTAGCCCGTCGGGTCGAAGAACGGGTGCGCCTGGTCGATCCCGTCGTCGATGATCCCGATCTTGACCCCCTGGCCCGCCGTCGAGAGCGTCGGCCCCCAGACCTGCGTCGCGCCGATCAGCGCCGGCGTCCGGTTCAGCTGCGCGTCGAGCGCGTGGTACGTGACGGACGGCCAGACGGTCGCGCCCGGGATCGACTTCAGCGTCGCGAGCTGCGACCGCGGCACGACGACGGCCATCCCGTTGAGGACGACGGAGTAGCGCCAGTGGACCGTCGCCTCCGGGATCGCCGTCCGGATCCGGGTCAGGACCGCGTCCTGCTCGGAGGCGAGGGTGCGGACGTACGAGACGCTCGCCGCGGCGCGGAGGTCGAGCCGGCGCGCGCGCCCGTGCCGCGTCGTCGCGCGGGCCGCGAGGAGCCGGCCGCCGAAGACCGCCTGCGAGAGCGAGGGCTGCGGGAGGGTGACGACGACCTCGACGAGCCCGTCCGTGTCACCCGGCCGTGCCGCGGCCCCTCCGGCCGCCGCAGGAAGCGCGACGAGGGTGGAGAGTCCGACGAGGACGAGGGCGACCCGGCGCAGGCGGCGAATGGTACGGGCCGCCGGTTACGGAATGAATAAGAACCGCCGCTAGACTTCCCGGGCCCGCGGATGTGGCGGAATTGGTAGACGCGCACGGTTCAGGTCCGTGTGGGGGCAACCCCGTGGAGGTTCAAGTCCTCTCATCCGCATAGCGGTCTCTCGGCCGCCCGCGCCGGTCAGGGTTCGCCCCGATCTGTCGGCCACCGCGGTCTCAGGAGTCGAGCACGCGCGGCGCGTGGCCTGACGAGTACACGGCGTTGCGGCAGATCAGGCCGTCCCGGCAGTTGATCACGTCGAGCCCGTCCCACTCGAGACGGCGGCCGTCCGGAGCGGTCGCGCGGGCCGTCCACTCGGCGACGCCGGCGTCGTCGGCGACGTAGAGCGCGTGCTCCTCGAAGGCGAGGTCGGGCCAGCGCTCGTGGATCCCGGCGACGTGCGCCCGAAATGCGGCCGCGCCCTCGACGCGATCACCGGTCGTCACGTTGTGGAACACGACGTCGTCGGTGACGACGGCCATGATCGCGTCCACGTCGTGCCCGAACCAGCCCGCGCGGTACCGGTCGACGAGCGACCTGACGTCTTCCTGGGACATGGCAGAGGCGATTCTCGTAGCCTGGCCGGATGTCGGTCGCGCAGATCGAGCTCGGGCTCGACACCTTCGGGGACGTGACCGTCGACGGGGACGGCCGGCGGCTCTCGAGCGCCGAGGTGCTCCGCGACGTCGTCGAGCAGGGCGTGCTCGCGGACCGGGTCGGCGTCGACGCCTTCGGGCTCGGCGAGCATCACCGCGCGGACTTCTCCGTCACCGCGCCGGAGGTCGTGCTCGCGGCGATCGCGGCGCGCACGGAGCGGATCGTCCTCGGGACCGCCGTCACGGTGCTCAGCTCGGACGACCCGATCCGGATCTACGAGCGGTTCGCGACGCTCGACGCGATCTCGCGCGGCCGCGCCGAGATCACGCTCGGGCGCGGCTCCTTCACCGAGTCGTTCCCGCTCTTCGGCTACGACCTCGCGGACTACGAGCGGCTGTTCGAGGAGAAGCTCGACCTCTTCGCGGCGGTGCGCGGCGAGGCACCGTTCTCGTGGAGCGGCACGACGCGGGCGCCGCTCGAGAACGCGGACGTCCACCCGAAGACCGAGACCGGCCGGCTCCGCACGTGGATCGGCGTCGGCGGGACGCCCGAGTCGGTCGTCCGCGCCGCGCGGTACGGCTTCGGGCTGATGCTCGCGATCATCGGCGGGCCGCCGGAGCGCTTCGCGCCGTACGCCGACCTCTACCGGCGCGCGCTCGCGGAGTTCGAGCAGCCGGAGCTCCCGATCGGCGTCCACTCGCCCGGCTTCGTCGCGGACGACGACGCGGAGGCGCGCGAGCTGCTCTACCCGTACTTCAAGGAGCAGCGCGACCGGATCGGCGCGGAACGCGGCTGGCCGCCGGCGACGCGCGAGCAGTTCGAGTCGGAGGTCGACCACGGCGCCGTGTTCTGCGGCTCGCCGGAGACGGTCGCGGCGAAGATCGCGCGCACCGTCGAGGCGCTCGGCCTCAGCCGCTTCGACCTCAAGTACGCGAACGGCGCGATGCCGCACGCGCTGCTGATGCGCGCCGTCGAGCTCTACGGCACCGAGGTGATCCCGCGCGTGCGGGCGCGCGTCGACCGATAGCGGCCGCGAGGGCCGCTACCGGTCGTGCACCTCACTCCGGGATCTTCGTCCCGGGGACGTAGATGCTGCGCTGCGGGACGTACCGGACGCCCGCCGAGGCGAGTGCGCGCCCGCTCGGGACGTAGATGGTCCGCTGCGGGTCGTAGTAGCCACCCGACGCGTCGAAGGCGTTCGCGCCCGGGCCGGCCTGGCGGGAGGCCTGCTTGAAGATGGGCTCCGTCTTGCCGAGGCCGGCGGCCGGAAGCGCGACGAGTGCGAGGGCGAGCGCGACGAGTGTGAGGGCGAGCCGCATGAGGGTCGAAGGCGTCATCTCGGCCTCCTTCCGTGAATCGAGGGTGAGTCCGACGTGCATGGCCCGAGGCTAGGAGCGGCCGGCGCGCGCGTCGTCCGCCCGCGCGACATGCGCCGTGTCAGACGCGCGACAGGCCGGATTCACCGCACCACTCGTCCCCGAGGCCCGCGACCCGTGGTGCGCACACACCTTGCCGAGCGGACCACTTCTCGTAAGGTCGCTAACGAGAGTCAGTGGGGGACTGATGGCTCTGGCTGATTCTCGAAGGATGCCCGGATCCCGCGGAAGGCGACCGCGGGCCCGGGCATCCGGTATGCCTCGACCCAGGACCGCCGCGGTGTCGTTCCCCGGGGGAGAGGGGAAGCCGAGGTCGCGTCGAGTATCCGCCTCCCGCGGGCACGTTTCCACCCGCTGTGGATTCTGTGGACACGGTGGAAAACACGACGGTGCCTGGCACCGTCGTGCTACGGGAGCTTCAGCGCGC
>DATJOZ010000096.1:0-6646 GCA_035506655.1 Gaiellaceae bacterium | reverse complement strand
CGTCGAGCTCCGCGGACGGCAACGCGAGCTCCGGCGGCACGCTCGCGATCGGCGCGGCCGTCGCGATCACGCTCGCCACCGTCTCGAACGTCGCGACGATCTCCGGCAACGCGACCGCGAACGGCGTCGCGGTCGAGGCGTCGATGAACGGCGCGGGCGAGAAGAACAGCCTCGGCGCGGCGGCGATCGCGGGCGGCGGGGGCGGCAAGGTCGGCTTCGCCGGCGCGGTCGCGATCGAGATCGCGAACCTCACGACGACCGCCTCGATCGCGCCGACGGGCGTCGTGGCGGCGGGCGGCGGCGACGTCTCGCTCACCGGCGCGTCGTCGACCGAGTCGCTCGTCACGGCGAAGCCGAAGCACGCGAGCGGCGGCTCCGGCTCGACGATCGGCATCGGCGCGTCGTTCGCGCTCGCGATCGTCAACGACACGACCTTCGCGGGTCTCGAGAACGGGTCGACGCTGACCGGCGCGCACGACCTGACGCTGAGCGCTGCGTCCGTCGACGCGCTGACGACGCAGGCGACGACCGGCGCCGCGAGCCCGAAGGTCGCGCTCGCTCCGGCCGTCGCCGTCTCGATCTCGAACGTCTCGAGCGCGGCGGATCTCGGCACCGGCGGCGCGACGACCGTCGGCGGCAAGGTCGACGCGACCGCGACGGAGAACGCGTCCTCGACGACGACCGCGTCCGGCGACTCGACCGGCGGCAGCGCCGCGGTCGGCGTCGCGCTCGCGCTCGGCATCTCGAACCACAGCGTCGAGTCGGTGACGAACCGCGACCTCACCGCCGGCACGACGATCTCGTTCCAGGCGCTCGGCCACTCGGCGACCTCGACGAGCGCGACGGCGTCCGCGTCCGGCGCGCCCGCCGACGGAAGCTCCGGCGCACCGACCGGCGGCGTCGACGGCCAGGTCACGACCGAGCGCGGTCACGCCGACGCCGTCGCTCCGGCGGGCCACGGCTCCGGCGGCGCGGGCACGCCGAGCGCGTCGACGAGCCAGGGCGGCGTCAGCGTCGCAGCGGCGGTCGGGATCACGATCGCGAACTCGACCTCCCGCGCCTCGATCCCGGCCGGGCTGAACATCGTCGCCGGCGGCACGCTCACGCTGTCCTCGTCGGCGGACACCGACGCGAGCTCGACCGCCGACGGCTCGGCGTCGAGCGGCGGCGCGGCGGCGATCGGCGCCGGTGTCGCGATCACGCTCGCGAACATCACGAACCTCGCGTCGATCGACGGCGGCGCGCACACGATCTCGCACGGCGTCGTCGTCACCGCGGGCATGAGCGGCCCGTCGGTCGGCGGCAACTCGAAGCACGAGCTCGGCGCGCAGGCCTCGTCGGGCGGCGGCGGCGGCAACGTCGGCGTCGCCGGCTCGCTCGCGCTCGAGATCGCGAACATCTCGACGAGCGCATCGCTCCGCTCCGACCCGATCCGGGGTCCGCCGACCGTCGACGCAAGCACCGGCGACATCGCGCTGTCCGCATCGTCCGACTCGGTCAGCACGGTGAAGGCGCTGCCGAACGGCATCGGCGGCGGCGGCTCGTCCTTCGGCCTGGGCGCGGCGGTCGCGCTGAGCATCGTGAACGACACGACGCTCGCGACGGTCGACAACGGCGCCATCCTCCCGAGCACGCACGACCTCGTCCTCGCGGCGAACGGGAAGCACGCGACGACGACGATGTCGCAGACCGGCGCGTCCGGCGGCGGCGTCTCGATCGCCGCGTCGGTCGCCGTCGCGATCTCGAACGTCTCGAGCGCCGCGACGATCGGGACGGGCGCGCTCCTGACGCTCTCCGGGAAGTTCGACGCGAACGCGCAGCTCACGGCCTCCGCGATCACGACCGCGTCCGGCTCGGCCGCGGGCGGCTCGGCGGCGGTCGGCGTCGCGCTCGGGCTGACGCTCGCGACGCACACCGTCGAGGCGACGACGCACCGCGACGTCTCGGCCGGGACGACGGTGTCGTTCCAGGCACTCGGCTCCTCGACGACCGAGGCGAACGCCGTCGCATCGTCCGCCGGCGCGCCGGACGCGAGCTCCTCGCCGAGCCCGACGGTCGACTCGCAGGTCGCCGGCGAGCGCAGCCACGCCGACGGCGTCGCCGGCGCGGGCCACGACTCCGGCGGCGCGGGCACGACCCCGAGCGCGTCGACCTCGCAGGGCCAGGTCTCCGTCGCGGCCGCCGTCGGGATCGACATCGCGACGAGCTCCTCGCGCGCGTACGTCCCGACCGGCGTCCACGTCACGGCCGCCGGCGCGGCGACGCTCGCGACGACGGCGAACACGGACGCGAAGTCGTCCGCGGACGGCTCGGCGTCGACCTCGAGCTCCGGCGTCGCGATCGGCGCCGGCGTGGCGATCACGCTCGCGAACGTCACGAACGAGGCGGTCGTCGAGAGCGGCGGGACGCTCACCGCCGCGAGCGTGAGCGCCTCGGCCGGGATGACGAACGTCGGCGGCGACACGACGCACCGCTTCGGCGCCGCGTCGACCTCGGGCGCCGGGGGCGGCTCGGTCGGCGTCGCGGGCTCACTCTCGATCGCGATCGTCAACGTCAACACGACCGCGGCGATCCGCTCCGGCGGGACGATCGTCGCCGGCGACGTCACGCTGACCGCGACGTCCGACTCCGTCACGACCGTCACGGCGCTCCCGGGCGGCCACACGGGCGGCTCCGACTTCGGCCTCGGGATCTCCGTCGCGCTCTCGATCGTGAACGACACGACCTTCGCCGGGCTCGAGGACGGCTCGCTCCTCACCGGCGGCGACGACCTCACGCTCCACGCGGCCGGCTCGCACGCGATGACGACGACGGCGCAGACCGGCGCGGCCGGCGGCGGCGTGACGATCGTCCCGTCGATCGCGATCGCGATCTCCAACGTCACCTCGAAGGCCGACATCGGGACCGGCGCGATCGTGACCCTGACCGGGAACCTCGACGCGAAGGCCGAGCTGACCGCGTCGGCGACCACGACGGCCGACGGCTCGGCGAACGGCGCGACGGCGGCGATCGGCGTCGCGCTCGCGCTGACGCTCGCGACGCACACCGTCGAGTCGACGACGCATCGCGACGTCACCGCGGCCGGCTTCGTGAGCTTCCAGGCGCTCGGCGCGTCGGCGTCGGAGTCCGACGCGACCGCGTCTGCGTCCGGTGCGCCGGCGCAGGGCTCGGCGGGCCAGGATCCGGGCGGCGTCGACGGCCAGGTCGCCGGGCAGCGCAACTTTGCCGACTCGACCGCGGGCGCGGGCCACGGCTCGGGCGGCGCGGGCTCGACGCCGAGCGCCTCGACCTCGGACGGCGGCGTCAGCGTCGCGGCCGCGGTCGGCGTGAACATCTCGAACAGCTCGTCGCGCGCGTTCGTGCCGGGCGGCGTCCACGTCACCGCGGGCGGCACGCTGACGCTCAAGACGTCCGTCAACTCCGACGGGAAGGCGATGGGCGACGGCTCGGCGTCCACGTCGAGCTCCGGCATCGCGATCGGCGCGGGCGTCGCGGTGAACCTCGCGAACGTGACGAACGAGGCGGTCGTCGAGTCCGGCGCCGTCGTCGCGTCGCACGGTCTCGTCGCCGACGCGTCGATGACGACGCTCGCCGGCGACGCGACCGACCGCTTCGGCGCCGCGTCGACGTCGGGTGCGGGCGGCGGCTCGATCGGCGTCGCGGGCTCCGTCTCGATCAACATCGTCAACCTCGACACGGCAGCGGCGATCCGCTCCGGCGCGACCGTCGACGTCGCCGGCGGCGACTCGTCGCTCACCGCGGCCTCGACGAGCGTCTCGACCGTCGCCGCGATGGGCGGGACGATCGGCGGCTCGAGCTTCGGGCTCGGGATCTCGTTCGCGCTCTCGATCGTGAACGACACGACGTTCGCCGGGATCGAGGACACCGGCGTCCTCACGAGCGGCCACGACCTCGTCCTCGGCACGAACGACCAGGACGCGATGACGACGACCTCGCAGACCGGCGCCGCCGGCCCGATCGCGATCGTCCCGTCGATCGCCATCTCGATCTCGAACGTCACGTCGCAGGCCGACATCGGCGCGGGCGCGCTGCTCACGCTCACCGGGAAGCTCGACGCGACGGCGCAGATGACGGCGTCCGTCGTCACGACCGCGATGGGCGCTGCGACCGGCGGCAGCACCGCCGCGATCGGCGTCTCGCTCGGCCTGACGCTCGCGACGCACACGGTCGAGTCGACGACGCATCGCGACGTCACCGCGGGCACGACCGTCGCGTTCCGCGCGTTGGGCGGTTCCGCGTCCGAGGGGAACGCGAAGGCGTCGGCCGCCGGCGCGCCACAGCAGACGGGCAGCACGCCGTCGAACGGCGTCGACCAGCAGGTCTCCGGCCAGCGCAGCTACGCCGACGGCGTCGCCGGCGCGGGCCACGGCTCGGGCGGCGCGGGCTCGACGCCGAGCGCGTCGACCTCGAGCGGCGGTGTGAGCGTCGCCGCCGCGGTCGGGATCAACATCTCGAACAGCTCGTCGCGCGCGTTCGTCCCCGGCGGCATCCACGTCACCGCGGGCGGGCTCGTGACGCTCCTGAGCTCGGCGAACACCGACGCGAAGGCGACCGCGGACGGCAGCGCGGCGACCGGCGGCTCCGGCGTCTCGATCGGCGCGGGCGTCGCGGTGAACCTCGCGAACGTGACGAACGAGGCGGCCGTCGAGACCGGCGCGGTCGTCACCTCGGTCGGGCTCACGGCCGGCGCGTCGGAGACGAACGTCGCCGGGGACACGACGAGCCGGTTCGGCGCCGAGGCGACGTCCGGTGCGGGCGGCGGCTCGATCGGCGTCGCGGGCTCCGTCGCACTGAACTTCGTGAACGTCGACACGACGGGCGCGATCCGCTCCGGCGCGACGGTCGACGCCGGCGGCGGCGACGTCTCGCTCTCGGCCGCGTCGTCGAGCGTCTCGACCGTGAAGGCGATGGGCGGGACGATCGGCGGCTCGAGCTTCGGGCTCGGGATCTCGTTCGCGCTCTCGATCGTGAACGACACGACGTTCGCCGGGATCGAGGACACCGGCGTCCTGACGAACGCGCACGATCTCGTGCTCTCCGCGAACGGGCAGCACGCGATGACGACGATGTCGCAGACGGGCGCCGCGGGCCCGATCGCGGTCGTCCCGTCGATCGCCGTCGCGATCTCCAACGTCACGTCGAAAGCCGACATCGGCACCGGCTCGCTGCTCACGGTCTCCGGCAAGGTCGACGCGACGGCGCGGATGACGGCGTCGGCGATCACGTCCGCGGCCGGCGCGGCGACCGGCGGCAGCACCGCCGCGGTCGGCGTCTCGCTCGCGCTGACGCTCGCGACGCACACGGTCGAGTCGACGACGCTCCGGAGCATCACCGCCGGGACGACGGTCTCGTTCCAGGCGCTCGGCTCGTCGCACAGCGAGGCGAATGCGGCCGCGTCGGCGGCGGGCGCGCCGGGCGAGGACTCGCCGGACCACCACTCGGGCGACACGGTCGACAGCCAGGTCGCGGGGCAGCGCTCGTACGCCGACTCGGCGGCCGGTCCCGGCCACGGCTCGGGCGGCGCGGGCTCGACGCCGAGCGCGTCGACCTCGAGCGGCGGCGTGAGCGTCGCGGCGGCGGTCGGCATCGTGATCTCGAACAGCTCGTCCCGCGCGTTCATCCCGACCGGGATCACGATCGTCGCCGGCGGCGCCGTGACGCTGAAGAGCTCGGCGAACTCGGACGCCGGCTCGAAGGGCGACGGCAGCGCCGTGCTCTTCGGCGGCTCGGGCGTCACGGTCGGCGCGGGCGTCGCGATCACGCTCGCGAACGTCACGAACGAGGCGGCGGCCGAGGGCGGCTCGACGATCACGTCCAACGGCTTCACCGCGGACGCGTCGGAGACCACCGTCGGCGCCGACACGACGAGCACGTTCAGCGCCGAGACGACCGCGGGCGCGAGCGGCGGCCAGGTCGGCGTCGCAGGCTCCGTCGCGCTGAGCTTCGTCACGGTCGACACGTTCGGCGGGATCCGCAACGGCGCGGTCGTCAACGCCGGCACCGGCGACGTGAGCCTCGGCGCGGCGTCGAACAGCTCGACGACGACGAACGCATTGATGGCGAACACCGGCGCGGGCGGCGCGAGCGTCGGCGTCGGCGTCTCGTTCGCGCTCGCGATCGTCAATGACACGGCGTACGCGGGCCTCGAGAACGGTGCGACGCTGACCGGCGGGCGCAACCTCACGATGCGGGCGAGCGACACGCACCTGATGACGACCCAGGCGAAGATGGGCGCGTCGTCGCCGAAGGTCGGGATCGCGCCGGGCATCGCGATCGTGATCTCGAACGTGACCTCGAAGGCGGACATCGGCTCGGGCGGGAACGCGCTGAGCATCTCCGGGAACCTCGATGCGCAGGCCTCGATGACCGCGTCGGCGGTGACGAGCGCCGAGGGCGACACGCACGGCGGCACGGCGTCGGTCGGGCTCGCGCTCGCGCTGACGCTCGCGACGCACACGGTCGAGTCGACGACGCTCCGGAACATCACCGCCGGCGGCTCCGTCTCGTTCGCCGCGTTCGGCTCCTCGCACTCCGAGGCGAACGCGAAGGCGTCGGCGGCCGGCGCGCCGGGCGAGGACTCGCCGGACCACCACTCGGGCGACACGGTCGACAGCCAGGTCGCGGG
>DATJOZ010000095.1:0-12029 GCA_035506655.1 Gaiellaceae bacterium | reverse complement strand
CCGACCCGACCGCGACCACCGTCGGAAACCGGGTCGTGATCGCGGGCGGCGGCACGAACGGCGTCTACGCCTTCGCTCCTTAACCGATCCTCACGGATGCGCCGGTACCCTGGCGCGGTGCGCCGCCTCTCGCTCATCGCGCTCGCCGGAGCGCTCGTCCTCGCAGCCGCGGGCTGCGGCGGCGGCAGCTCCTCGACGCCGGCCCAGAGCCACACGCCCCGCTCGCTCGCGAAGGCGTTCTACGACGCCGGGATCCCGTTCACGTCCGAGCAGACGTTCAACCCGTACGTGAACGGCCAGGCGGTCTTCCTCCCCGGGAAGCTGAACACGAGCTCGCTCCGCGACACGATCGACGCCGGGCTGAGCCAGACGACGAACTACACCGGCGTCGTCGCGTGGGTCTTCGACACCGACGCGCACGCCGCGAAGGCGCTGAAGGTCGTGCCGCTGTCGCAGTGGCTCTCCGGCGACCCGCCGATCGTCCGCGTCCACGACGGCAACGTCATCGTCGTCGCGTCGGGCTTCAAGGGCGCCGAGAAGAAGAAGCTCGACCAGGCGCTCTCGAACCTGAAGCACGACTAGCCGCCGCCGCGCGCAAGTACGGTACGGCCCGTGGAGTTCATCTACACGATGTACCGGGCCGACAAGTTCTACGGTCCGGACCGCCAGGTGCTGGCGAACATCTCGCTCTCGTTCTTCCCGGGGGCGAAGATCGGCGTGCTCGGGCCGAACGGCGCCGGAAAGTCGACGCTGCTCCGGATCATGGCGGGGAAGGAGGAGCCGTCGTCCGGCGTCGCGGAGCTCACGCCGGGCGCGACGGTCGGCCTGCTCGAGCAGGAGCCCGAGCTCGACCCCGCGAAGGACGTGCGCGGCAACGTCGAGGACGGCGTCCGCGCGCTGCGCGACCTCCTCGACCGCTTCAACGAGATCTCCGCGAAGTTTGCAGAGCCGGACGCGGACTTCGACGCGCTGCTCGCGGAGCAGGCGACGGTGCAGGACGCGATCGACCGCGCCGACGCGTGGCAGCTCGACGCGCACCTCGACCATGCGATGGACGCGCTGCGCGTGCCGGACGGCGACCGCGACGTCACGACGCTCTCCGGCGGCGAGCGGCGCCGCGTCGCGCTCTGCCGGCTGCTGCTCTCGTCGCCGGACCTCCTGCTGCTCGACGAGCCGACGAACCACCTCGACGCGGAGTCGGTCGCGTGGCTCGAGCGCTTCCTCGCCGACTACAAGGGAACCGTCGTCGCCGTGACGCACGACCGCTACTTCCTCGACAACGTCGCCGGCTGGATCCTCGAGCTCGACCGCGGCCGCGGGATCCCGTTCCAGGGCAACTACTCGTCGTGGCTCGAGCAGAAGCAGGAGCGGCTCGCAATCGAGGAGAAGACCGAGTCGGCGCGCCGTCGCACGCTCGCGCGCGAGCTCGAGTGGGTGCGGATGAGCCCGCGCGCGCGGCACGACAAGTCGAAGGCGCGCCTCGCCGCGTACGAGCGGCTCTACAACGAGGAGCAGAACGTCAAGCTCGACAAGGTCGAGATCCACATCCCGCCGGGGCCGCGGCTCGGCGACGTCGTGATCGAGGCGGCCGGCGTCCAGAAGGGCTTCGGCGACCGGCTGCTCGTCGAGGACCTGACGTTCTCGCTCCCGCCGGCCGGGATCGTCGGCGTGATCGGGCCGAACGGCGCGGGCAAGACGACGCTCTTCCGGATGATCGCGGGCGAGGAGTCGCCGGACGCGGGATCGCTCCGGGTCGGCGACACGGTGCAGCTCGCGTACGTCGACCAGTCGCGCGCCGACCTCGACCCCGCGTCGACGGTGTGGAAGGAGATCAGCGGCGGCCACGACACGATCGAGCTCGGCAGGCGCGAGGTGAACTCGCGCCAGTACGTCTCGTGGTTCAACTTCAGGGGCGGCGACCAGCAGAAGCGCGTCGGCGACCTCTCGGGCGGCGAGCGGAACCGCGTCCATCTCGCGAAGCTCCTGCGAAGCGGCGGCAACGTCCTGCTCCTCGACGAGCCGACGAACGACCTCGACGTCGACACGCTGCGCGCGCTCGAGGAGGCGCTCGTCGACTTCGCCGGCTGCGCCGTCGTGATCACGCACGACCGCTGGTTCCTCGACCGCGTCGCGACGCACGTCCTCGCGTTCGAGGGCGACAGCCAGACGACGTGGTTCGAGGGAACCTGGGGCGACTACGCCGAGTGGGTCAAGGAGACCCGCGGCCCCGAGGCGCTCGAGCCGCACCGCATCAAGTACAAGCCTCTCGTCAGGTCCTAGGGGAACCCAGGGTTCCCCTAGGGGACCCCTCCTTCGGCTCGCGTGGCGTTTGGTTGTGGCGCTACGGCGAGAGCGCGGTCTCGCCTTCGCGGGTCGAGCGCAGTGCACGCAGATTGATGTGGGCGGCTTCGCGGTGCCGCGCGGCTCGTGGTGGCCTTGCGGCCATCCCGAGCACGCTGAGTCCGCCTCCGTCCAACGCGCCCTGCGGGCGGCGTTGCCCTCCGGCCTCTGCCGCCCGGAGCTCGATGCGGCAAGAGGCCGGAGGCTAAGGGCTGGGCGAAGCCCGCTCTTAGACGGAGGCCGAACCTAAGCGTGCTCGGGATGCGCCAGCACCACGAGCCGCGCGGGACAGCCAGCACGCCGAGATCGCTCAGGGTGCACGACGAAACGACCGCGGAGCCGGGACCACGCTCCCGGCGGGAGCGCAGACCAGAACCACCACCAGCGCCGAAGGAGGGGGCCAGTGGGGGAACCCTGGGTTCCCCCACTCAGGGAAGGCGCGGCGCCCAGAGCGCGCCGAGGATGCCCGCGAAGAGGAGGAGCACGGCGGCGCCCGCGAGGAAGCCGGACGTGATCTCCGTGTGGCCCGGCTTGCGGCCGATGCTCGAGCCGAGCTTCGAGTACGCGGCCTGCACCGACCCGGCCGAGTTGGCGCGGAAGAACTCGCCGCCCGTCAGCTTCGCGATCGCGCGGAGCGTCGTCGGGTCGGGCTGGAGGCCGAACAGGCGGCCGGCGCCGAACTGGCCGGGAAGCGCGAAGCCGCCGCCGCCTCCGGTCTGGTTGTACGGCGTCGTCGGGAAGTTCGTGATCTTCCCGTTCTTCGTCCCGAGCGCGACGGTGAAGACGGGGATGCCGGCCTTCTTCGCGCGCGCGGCGCCCTCGAGCGGCTGGAGGATCCCGCGCGTCTGGTGGCCGTCGGAGAGGAAGAGGATCGACACGAGCGAGCTCGCCGGCGAGTTCGCCGGCGCAACGGTGCGCACCGCCGCGAGCGAGCTCGAGCCCTGGATGCCCGCCGACTTCAGGCCGAGCTGCACGGCGGCCGCGAGCGCGTCGCCGATCGCGGTCCCGCCAAAGCCGTTGAACGCTCCGGCGTCGGCGACCGCCTCGCGCACGAGCTCGTGGTCGGTCGTCGGCGGCGTCGCGACGTCCGCCTCGCCGGCGAACAGGATGAGCCCGACCTTCAGCCGGCTCGGCACCTTGTCGAGGAACAGGTTGATCGCCTTCTGCGCCGCGGCGAGGCGCGTCGGCTTCACGTCGTTCGCCTCCATCGAGCCGGACACGTCGAGCACGAGGACGACCGTCGCGTTGTCGCTCGGGACCATCGTGCTCACCTTCGGCCGCGCGAGGCCGACGCAGAGCGCCGCGATCGCCGCGAGGAACAGCACCGCGGGAACGAGCCGTCGCAGGCGGCGCTTGCCGACGACGGTCGCGAGGACGTCGAGGTTCGTGTAGGTCACCGCGTACTTCATCCGGCGCCGCTCGGAGAGCCACCAGATGAAGACCGCCAGCGGGATCGCGAGCAGGGAGAGCAGGAGGTACGGGCTGCCGAACGTCATCCGACCGTCACGCAGCTCAGGTCGACCTGGACGACGGACTTCACCTCGGCCGCGGCGGGGCTCGCCCGCACCACGAGGTGGAGCCGGCCGCTCCGCACCGACTGCGTCGCGGAGATGCTCGACGCGAGGGAGCGCGCGGGCGGCGTGTCGGTGTAGAACGCGATCGCGTGCGTCGCGCCGACGAGACGCTCGCCGGCCTTGCAGCTCCGGACGTAGCGGTGCGTGCCGGAGCGCACCGGGATCTCCGTCATCTCCGGCAGCGCCGGCTTCGAGGGCGGGAACGCGTGGTACGCCGTCGGTGTGCGCTCGCCGCCGCCGGACGCCGGGATGCAGCCGACGTGCGGCCGGAAGCTCGCGCCGGCGATGCCGCTCCGCACGACCCGGCCGAGGAACACCGCGCCCGTCGACGTCGTGACGCCGGGGTTGACCGGGCTGCCGAGCGAGCCGAGGAAGCTGATCGCGATCCCGCGCACGCTCAGCTCGGCGTCGAGCCCGCCGACGACGAACCGCTTCGGGCACGCGAGCTGATAGCGCACCTCCGACCGTGCGTCGGTCAGCACCCACGGCCCGGAGATCGGCACGCAGACCTGCAGCCCGCGGCACTCGTTCGTCGCGCCCGCCGGAGCGGCGGCGAGCGCCGCGGCGCAGGCGACGAGCGCGATGACGAGCGCAACCTTCACGGGACCCTCCGGAACCAGAACGCCGACAGCGCGCCGCCGACCAGCAGCAACACGATCGCGCCGGCGGCGAAGGCGTCCGTCATCTCGCGGTTCTCCGTCGTGTGCCCGACGCGTGTCGCGAGGTGCTTGTACACCGTCGCGAGCTCCGTGCTCGTCCGCGCGCGGAAGAACTGGCCTCCCGTCGCGCCCGCGATCTGCTGGAGCGTCCCCGGGCTCGGCGGCACGCGGATCTGCTCCGTGTACCCGCCGACGAGCTGCTGCGTGATCACGCCCTGCGCCGTTCCGACGAGCACCGTCGACACCGGCACGTGCAGCGCCCTCGCCTTCTTCTCCGCTGTCTCGGTCGACACACGCCCGCCGTCGCGCGTCCCGTCCGAGAGGAGCAGCACCGACGTCGGCGGGACCGTGCCGTCCTTCGCGCGCTGACGCAGGCCGAGCTCCGCGGAGAGCTGGACGGCGTCGCCGATCGCCGTGCCCTGGCCGGGCGTGAGGTCGGCGAGCCCGGCGCGGACGATCGAGCGGTCGAGCGTCGGCGGCACTGCGACGTACGCGCGGCTGCCGAATGCGACGAGCGCGACGCTGTAGGTGCCGGGCACCTTGTCGAGGAACGCGTTCGCCGCCGCCTTCGCCGCGTCGAGCCGCGTCGGGAGCACGTCCGCCGCGTTCATCGAGCGCGACACGTCGATCGCGAGGACGACCGTCGCCTCGTGCCGCGGCACCTTGATCGTGGCGTGCGGCCGCGCCGCGCCGACGATCATCGCCGTGAGCGCGAGCAGGAAGAGGATCGGCGGGACGAGCCGGAGCCGGCCCGGCGACCGCTCGACGAGGTTCGGCAGGAGCGCGAGGCTCGTGAAGCGCGACGCCTCGGAACGGCGTCGCCGCTCGTACCAGATCCACGCAGCGACGAGCAGCGGGACGGCGACGAGCGCGACGAGCGCGAGCGGGCGCGCGAAGCTCACCGGCGCCCGCCGAGGAACGTCGCGTAGGTGCGCAGCCAGTCGCCGGACGTCGAGAGCACGACGTGCGGGACGCCGAGCGACGAGAGGACGCGCGCGACGCCGCTCCGCTCCTCGGCCGCGGCGGCGGCGAACCGGTCGCGCAGCGACTTGCTCCGCGTGTCGACGCGCATCTGCCGGCCCGTCTCCGGGTCGACGAGCCAGATCTCGCCGACGTCGGGCAGCTCCTGCTCGCGCGGGTCGCGAACCTCGATCGCGAGGATCTCGTGGCGGCTCATCAGGTCGAGCAGCGGCTTCCGCCAGTCGAGCGGGCCGCGGAAGTCCGAGACGACGACGACGATCCCGCGCTGGCGCGCGAGCGCGTTCGTCCGCGAGAGCGCGGCACCGAGCGACGTCGCGCCGACGCGCGCCGCCTGCTCCGGCTCGCGCGCGAGCGTCGCGAGCAGCCCGATCAGCCCGTGGCGCCCCTGCGCCGGCGGGACCACCTTCGGCGCGGAGTCGCCGAACGTGACGATCCCGAGCCGGTTGCCGCGCCGCGTCGCGACGTGCCCGGTCGCGACGGCGACGCCGTCGGCGACGTCCGACTTCCGCCGCTCGCCGGTGCCGAACTGCATCGAGGCCGACGTGTCGAGGACGAGCCACGTGACGAGCACGCGCTCGGCGAGGTCGACGCGCACGTGCGGGATGCCGGTGCGCGCCGTGACGGCCCACTCCATCCGGCGCACGTCGTCGCCGGGGATGTACGGGCGCACCTGCGCCAGCTCGACGCCGATGCCGTAGCGCGACGAGCGGTAGTCGCCGGCGAGCATGCCCTCCATCCGGCGGCCGATCTCGATCTGCAGCGCGCGGAGCAGCTCGATCGGCAGCGGGCCGGGGCCCGGCCGCTCGGGCGTCCCCTTCCCGAGCAGCGGCGTGACGTTCATGCGGCGCTCGGACGCGCCAGGCTCACCTCCGGCACCGGCACCGCCGCCAGCACCCGGTCGAGGATCGCATCCGGCGACACGCCCTCCGCAAGGGCCTGGTAGCTGAGGACGAGGCGGTGGCGCAGCGCGTCCTTCGCGAGCGCGCGCACGTCCTCGGCCGTCGCGTAGTCGCGGCCGCGGAGGAGCGCGAGCGCGCGCGACGCCTGCGTGACGCTGATCGGCCCGCGCGGGCTCGCACCGAACGAGATGTAGTCGCGGAGGTCGCCGAGCCCGGACTGCTCCGGCACCCGCGTCGCGGTCGCGAGCCCGACCGCGTAGCTGACGAGCGCCGGGTCGACGTACACGTCGAAGACGGCCTTCTGCAGCTCGCGGAGGTCGTCGAGCGACAGCGCCTCGCGGAGCTCCGGCGGCTCGACGAGCTGCCGCTGCACGATCGTCAGCTCCTCGTCGTGCTCCGGGTAGTCGATGAGGATCTTCAGCATGAACCGGTCGACCTGCGCCTCGGGCAGCGGGTAGGTCCCCTCGGACTCGATCGGGTTCTGCGTCGCCATCACGAGGAACGGGGACGGCACCGGATACGTCGTGTGCGCGATCGTCACCTGCCGCTCCTGCATCACCTCGAGCAGCGCCGACTGCACCTTCGCCGGCGCGCGGTTGATCTCGTCCGCGAGGAGGAAGTTGCAGAAGACCGGGCCGAGCTCCGTGTCGAACGAGCCCTCGTCGGGCCGGTAGATCCGCGTCCCGACGAGGTCGGACGGGACGAGGTCCGGCGTGAACTGGACGCGCGCGAACGAGCCGCCGAGCACGCCGGCGGTCGTCTTGATCGTGAGCGTCTTCGCGAGGCCCGGCACGCCCTCGATCAGGAGGTGCCCCTGGGCGAGCAGGCAGACGAGCACGCGCTCGAGCATTGCGTCCTGGCCCGCGATCACCCGTCGAATCTCGAAGAGGGCCTGCTCGAGCCGCTCGCTGATCTCACTCGGCGACAGCGCCGAGCTCTTCGCCTGCTCCGACACGGAGTCCTCCCTGGGTCGCTGGGCCTCGGATTGTCCCACCTAAAGGTAAGTTCGGGGTGAGGGGCTGGGGCGGATTCGCCGCCCGCGGCCAGGGTAAATCCTTGGTTAAGCGTGCCCGCGGGGGATTCGGTCGCGCTGCGGCGGTGCTATCACGTGACCGTGCGCTCGTCCGTCCTCCTCGCCCTCGCGGCGGGTGTCCTCGCTGCTGCGGCCGTTCTCGCGCCTTCGGCCCTGCCCGCGCGGCTCGACGCGTCGCAGGGGATCGCCTACTCGAACCTGAACGGCGACGCGTTCGTGAACACCGCGGCCGCCGCGGGCGAGAGCCAGATCTGGTCGAACGACGGCTCGGCGTCGCTCGCGACGCTCTCGATCTCGCCGGACGGGAAGCAGGTGCTCGCGCTCTCGTCGGGCGACTCGCAGCAGCTCGCGCTCGTGCCGGCCGCGGGCGGGACGCCGGCGCCGATCTCGGGGACGGACGGCGCGCAGGACGGCTCGATCTCGCCGGACGGGAAGCAGGTCGTCTTCTCCGTCGCGCAGGGCGCCTCCGACACGCTCGACCCGGGGATCTACACCGTGCCGGTCGGCGGCGGCACGCCGAAGGAGATCGTCAACACACCGGACAGCGCGAGCGACTCGCTCCCGCAGCTCTCACCGGACGAGACGCAGGTCGCGTTCGTCCGCGACGACACCGACGCGAACGGCAACGAGACGGTCGGCCTCGAGATCCAGCCCGTTGCCGGCGGCCAGGTGCGCGAGCTCGCGACGGACGTCAACGCGAACCTCTTCAACGGCGGCCGGCTCTCGTTCTCGCCCGACGGCAGGACGATCGCGTACGCCGGCGCGTTCGACAACCCGGGCATCTTCACGGCGTCCGTTGCGGGCGGCTCCGCGAACCAGCTCACCTCCGACAGCGACTACTGGCCGAGCTTTCTCGCCGACGGCAGCGCGATCGTCTTCTCGCGCGACGCGTCGAGCCAGAACGCCGACGACAACCAGGACACGCCGGTCGACCCGAACGACGCCGACACGGACGAGCTCTGGACGATGGCGCCGGACGGCACGAACCCGGCGGTCGTCGCCGAGGGCGACTTCGAGACGCTCGCGCTCGCGCCGCCGCCGTCGAAGGCGTCGTCGTCGGGCGGCGGCTCCGGCGGCGGCTCGGGCGGCGGCTCGGGCGGCGGCTCCGGGGGCGGCTCCGGCGGGAGCGGCGGCGGCTCGGGCGGCGGCTCGTCGGGCGGCTCGGGCGGCGGCAGCTCGTCGGGCGGGTCCGGCTCGAAGTCCGCGTCCTCGATCTTCGTCGTCGTGAAGGCGCCGCACTACACGGTGCTCTGGAAGGGCAAGGCGCCCTCCTGGAAGGTCACGCTCCACGTCGGCAAGAGGACCGCGACCGCGAAGGTCGCCGGCACGAAGCACTCGCACACGTTCACGCTGCGCGGCGCGACGGGCCACGTGACCGCGACCGTGAAGAGCGCCGGCTAGACGCACAGGCTTGCGCACTTGAAGCGACCGAGCTCCGGTTGGTACGGTCGCGGCGTGGGGCGCCAGGTGCTTCTCGTGTCCGCGCTGCTCGCCGTTGCGGCGGTGGCGACGACCGCGAACGCGGCGCCGATGCATGCTCGCGCGAGCGGCGTCACCGTCCAGGTCCCGGTGCCGGCGCCGCAGCAGGCCGAGGCCGTCTCCTTCACCGTTCGCGTCAAGGGAGGCAGGGGAACTCCGACAGTCCACGTCCTCAACGACTCCGCCTTCGGCAACTCGTCGGCGGTCATCGCGGTCGGCGTGCCGAAGACGCCGGCGAGCACCGTGACGTACGCCTTCGTGGTGCTCGTACGCCGCTTCACCACCCGTGTTCTCAGTCACGCCGAGGGGAACGTCGGCGTCCGCATCACCGTCAGCGGGGACCACTCCCTGAAGGAGTTCGACGTCGGCACGGTCGCGGGCACCGGCTGTTCGTTCATGGCACAGCTCGACAAGTCGTTCGAGTCGTCCTCGACAGCCGTCATTCCCTACTTCGGCACCCCCGAGGTCTTCACCCTGGAGTCGATGCGGCCCCCGAGCGTGCAGGACAGCCCGCCCGAGGAGGTCCTGGACAACGTTCTCGCGCTCACGATGCCGGTTCAGAAATGTCCGACCCGGCCCGAAGGCGACGACGCCGGCAACGGCTGAGCGGGAGCCCCACGACCCCTGCCGTGAAGCGGTCGGGCTCGGCTAGACCTGCGGGATCCGCGCCTCGAGCGCGGCGGTGACGGCGTCGCGCACCGGCTCGAGCTCGATCCGGTCGAGCACGTCCTGGAAGAAGCCGCGCACGACCATCCGCTCCGCCTCGGCCCGCGGCAGGCCGCGCGCCATGAGGTAGAAGAGCTGCTCGCGGTCGACGCGGCTCACGGTCGCTCCGTGGGTGCAGCGCACGTCGTTCGCCATGATCTCGAGCCCGGGGATCGGCACCGCGTGCGCCGTCGGCGAGAGCATGAGGTTGCGGCACTCCTGGTACGCGTTCGTCTTCTGCGCGTCCGGCTCGACGCGGATCATTCCGCGCCACACTGCCGTCGCGTGGTCGCGGAGCGCGCCCTTGAAGGCGAAGTCGCTCTCGCAGTTCGGCGCGATGTGCTCCTGGAACGTGTCGTAGTCGATGTGCTGGTCGCCGTCGGCGAAGTACGCGCCGGTGACCCGCGACGTCGCGCCCGGGCCGTTGAGGTCGTTCTGGATCCGGACCTTGCCCTTCTTCGAGCCGAAGCCGCCGGCGACCCAGTCGAGCTCCGCGTCGCGCTCGACGCGCGCGTGGTGCGTCGCGAAGTGCCACGACTCCTTCGAGAGGTTCTGGAGCGACACGTACTCGAGCTTCGCGCCCTGCTCGACGAAGAGCTCCGAGACGGCGTTCGAGTACGCCTCGGTGTCGGCGGCCGGCGAGGCGTACTCCTCGATGATCGAGGCGTTCGAGCCCTCCTCCGCGACGACGACGAGCCGCCAGAACGTCTGGCCCGTGACCGCGACGCGGACGTAGAGCGGCTGCTCGAGGACGACACCCTTCGGGACGACGACGAGGAGGCCGTTGGCCCACATCGCCGCGTTGTGCGCGGCGAACTTCTCCGTCCAGCCGACGAGCGAGTAGAGCCGGTCGAAGTCCTCCGGCAGCGGCTCGAACCGGACGCCGTCCGGCGCCTTCGCGATCTCGATCCCGTCCGCCGTCACCGTCGCGTGGCCGGCGACGTCGAGGTCGAGCATCGTCTCGATCTCCGCCGACGCGGCGCCCGCGAACGACTCCGGGTCGAACCCGGCCAGATCGGTGAAGCGCCAGTGCTCTTCGGTCGTGTCCGGGATCGGCAGCTTCGCGTAGGCCGCGGCGGCCGCTGCTCTAGCCAACCGACCCCTCCATCTGGAGCTGGATCAGGCGGTTCATCTCGACGGCGTACTCGAGCGGCAGCTCCTTCGTGATCGGCTCGACGAAGCCGGACACGATCATCGCGCTCGCCTCGGCCTCCGAGAGCCCGCGCGACATGAGGTAGAAGAGCTGCTCCTCGCCGATCTTCGAGACGGTCGCCTCGTGGCCGATGTCGACCTCGTCCGCCTCGATCTTCATGTACGGGTACGTGTCGGAGCGCGACTCCTCGTCGAGGATCAGCGCGTCGCACACGACCTTCGACTTCGAGCCGCGCGCCTTCGCGTCGACCTGGAGCAGGCCGCGGTAGCCGGCGCGCCCGCCGTCCTTCGAGATCGACTTCGACGTGATGACGGAGCTCGTGTTCGGCGCGACGTGGACGCACTTGCCGCCGGCGTCCTGGTGCTGGCCCTTGCCGGCGAACGCGATCGACAGCACCTCGCCGTGCGCGCGCTCGCCCATGAGCCAGATCGCCGGGTACTTCATCGTCAGCTTCGAGCCGAGGTTCCCGTCGACCCACTCCATCGTCGCGTCCTGGTGCGCGACGGCGCGCTTCGTGACGAGGTTGTAGACGTTGTTCGACCAGTTCTGGATCGTCGTGTAGCGGCAGCGGCCGCCCTTCTTCACGACGATCTCGACGACCGCGCTGTGGAGCGAGTCGGTCGAGTAGATCGGCGCCGTGCAGCCCTCGACGTAGTGCACGTACGCGCCCTCGTCGACGATGATGAGCGTCCGCTCGAACTGGCCCATGTTCTCCGCGTTGATGCGGAAGTACGCCTGGAGCGGCATGTCGATCGAGACGCCCGGCGGCACGTAGATGAACGAGCCGCCCGACCAGACGGCCGAGTTCAGCGCCGCGAACTTGTTGTCGTTCTGCGGGATGATCGTGCCGAAGTACTGCTTCACGAGGTCCTCGTGCTCGCGCAGGCCCGAGTCCATGTCGAGGAAGAGGACGCCCTTCTTCGTCAGGTCCTCCTGGAGCTTGTGGTAGACGACCTCGGACTCGTACTGCGCGCCGACGCCGGCGAGGTACTTCTTCTCCGCCTCCGGGATCCCGAGCTTGTCCCACGTGTCCTTGATGTCGGCCGGCAGGTCCTCCCACGACTCGGCCTGCTTCTCGGTCGGCTTGATGTAGTAGTAGATGTTCTCGAAGTCGATCTCGGCGACGTTGCCGCCCCAGTCCGGGAGCGGCCGCGCGAGGAAGTAGTCCAGGCTCTTGTGCCGGAACTTCCGCATCCAGTCGGGCTC
>DATJOZ010000094.1:0-17818 GCA_035506655.1 Gaiellaceae bacterium | reverse complement strand
CGACCTCGGCGAGGCCGTACGTCCCGATCGCGATCGTCGCGTCGCGGTCGGTGACGCCGACCGTCAGGCCGGGCTGGCCCGTCTGCTCGAGCTCGGCGAGGATCTCCGCGTCGGAGAGCACCCGCCGATCGTACGCGGGCTTACGGGGAGGGCGGGGACGTCTCGTCGGTCCCGAGGTCGCCGCCGTCGCTCGGCACGGAGTCCGTGGGCGACGCCGCCTCGGTCGCCGTCTTCGCGCCGAAGTAGAAGCCGAGGATCGTCGTGAGCGACGAGGTGAGCGCGACGATCACGGTCTTCAGGATGTCGGGCGCGCTCTTCGCGTCGCTGACGAGGAGCGCGGTCAGCGCGATCGCGATCAGCGCGAGGAGGCCGAGGGCGAGCAGCGTTCGGGTGAGGCCGGTCTGCGACTTCGGCGGCTCGCCGATCCGCCGGAGAAGGGTGTCGACGTCCTTCGTGGTCAGCGGCCGCTTCAGCCCGTCCTTCTCGCTGTCGCCGAGCAGCATCTTCGCGAACTTCGCGTACTCGCCCTTGCGCCACTTGTTCGCGGCGACGCGGTCGTACAAGACGAGAGCGAAGAGAAGCGCCGTGAAGAGCCCCGCGATGATGAAGACGAACCACACCGGGTGCGACGTGTCGATGAACGGGGCGTCGGGCGCAGGCGTCGCGGCCGACGCCGTCGCGGGCCAGAGAACGAATCCGACGATCGCCGCAGAGGGGATGGCCAGCCTGCGCATCGCACCGCCCTCTTCCGAAGTCGATGCGCGAGCGTACCGCCGTTCGCGGCGCCGTTCAAGGCGCGATCGATCGCATTCCGACCTTGGCGTCTTTCGAAGATGGGTCCCTCGGCCTATTGCACGGGTGACAACGACTGTGCGACGTTCCCTGCGGGGATCGAGGGGTAGGAGAGACGTTGGGGGCACGTGCGGCAACGCCACCGTTGGACAACCCGTTCGGGTTCTTCTCCGCGCGCCGGGGCGCCGTCGGCAAGTCGATCGTCGTCGCGGCGATGCTCAACCTCGTCCTGTTGTATGCAGCGCCGCTCGTCGCGGGTTTGCTCGCGCCGGCCGCGCGCCCGACGACGTACGTCTCGCTCTCGCTCCCGAGCTTCGCGTTCCCGCAGCTGCGCGCGCCCGCGGTCGCGACCGGCAACGTCGCGTCGGGCGAGCAGGCGACGAACTCCGTCGCGCTGCAGAGTGCGGCGGCCGTTCGCGCCGCGCGTCCGGCGCACCGCGCGACGCGCGTGCGGCACGTTCCCGTCGTCGCCGACAGCTACTCGATGGTCCCGCCGGCCGCGTCGCAGCACGCACGCGCGGCGGACCCGCTCGCGAACGCGCCGACGGTCGTGTCGACGATCGGGGCGACGCCCGTCTCGATCGGGCCGGAGATGCAGCAGACGACGACGCCCGGCGCGACGGCCGCGACCGACCCGACGACGCCCGTCGAGCCGCAGCAGCCGCCGGTGCCGAGCACGATCCGCCGGCTCCAGGACACGACGCCTCCCGACCCGCCGCCTCCTCCCCCCGTCGCGATCCCCGATCCGCCGCCTCCGTCCGGGACGCTCATCTCCGCGGCGCCGACGCCGACGGTCGTTCCGTCTCCCGATCCGCTGCCGACGATCCCCCCGCCGGTGACGAACCCGAACCCGCCGCCGCCCCCGCCGCCGGTGCTCCCGAGCGGCGGCTCCGGCACGACGGGCGGCGGCGCAGCAGGATCGGGCGGGACCTCGGGCACGACGTCGGGCGGCAGCGCCGGCGGCGGCACATCGTCCGGCTCGAGCTCGGGCGGCGCGTCGGGTGGCTCCGGCTCGGGCGGCGCAGCGAGCGGCGGGGGAGGCCCGCGCGCACCGCCGCCGGCGACGATCACGCCCACATCCGGAGGAAGCGCGACGAGCGCCGATGCGAACGCGACGGTGACGTTCGCTGCGGGCAGCGTCTCGAGCGACACGGACGTCGTCGTCGACGTCGCGACGGTCACGCTGCCGGCGTCGATCTCCGCCGCCTCGGCGGCGTACGACCTCCGGGCCGTCGATGCGTCCGGCGTGAGCGTCGACCACTTCGGCGCGCTGCCGCAGCTGACGATCTCGTACGACCCGAACTCGAAGCTCGGCGTGCCGAGCATCTACTACGTCGACCCGTCCGGTGCGGTGCAGCGCCTCGACTCGGTCGTCGACGCGGCGAACCACACGGTCACCGCGTACATCCCGCACTTCAGCACCTACGTCGCCGCGTACTCGACCTCGGATCTCGCGTTCGGCGTCCCGGTCGTCGAGGCGACGATAGTCGGCACCGTCTCCGCGCCCGACGGGAGCGGGATCGCCGGCGCGACGGTGACGGCGAGCTCGGACACCGGCTTCAACGTCCGGGCGGTGACCGACGCGAACGGCGAGTACTCCCTCGGCGTCACGCGCGCGAGCTGGAGCGTCACGGCGGACATCCCCGGCTACAAGAGTCCCGAGGCGGACGTGGTCGACACGACGACCGGGCTCGCGACGTACGAGGGAGACCTCGTCGCGATCCCGTGGGGCGTGACGTACACCGGCTTCGTGCTCGACCAGGACGGGAACCCGCTCGCCGGCGTCTCCGTCTCGAACAACTACTCCACCGTCACGTCGGGCGCAGACGGCTCGTACACGATCGGCGGCGACTTCGGCTATTGGGATCTCCGGGCCGACGACCTCACGGGCTACTACACCGCCGGGATCGAGAGCAACTACACGTCGGCCCTCCACGAGTACACGTTCAACGCGACGGGCGACGGGACGCAGGACCTGACCGAGACGCTGATGCCGCGGCAGATCACCGGCCTCGTGGTCGACGGCGAGAACGTCGGGATCGGCGGTATCGAGATCACCGGCTACATGTACTCGCGCAACGACTCCTTCTACCAGCCGTTCGACCTCCTGACCGGCTCGGACGGCACCTACGTCGTCCGCGCGCCGGCCGACCTGTCGTCGCTGTACGTCCATCCGACGTCGAGCCCGTTCGGCGGCTACTACGGGCCGAACACGTGCTGCTTCTACGTCGTGCCGCCGAACCCGGACGACGGGAGCGACCTTACGGCGCAGACGGTCGTGTACACGAAGGCGCCGACGCCGATCTCGGGCACGGTCCGCACGGCCGATGGGACACCGGTCACCGGCGGGATCGTCGAGGCCGACTTCGGACAGAGCGAGGAGGACCCGTCGACGTACGCGCTCGTCAACCCGGACGGCACGTACACGGTCTGGGTCGACGGCTCGTCCGGCGCGCCGATCTGGATCCGCGCGTTCGACAACCTGAACTTCTCGTGCCAGTCGCTGCCGGGCTACACGACGCCGTGCGATCGGATGTCCATCGACCCGTCGACGCTCGACCCGGTTGCGGGCCTCGCGAACGTCGACCTCGTCTACGAGCCGGCCGGCGTCGTCGAGGGAACGGTCACGTTCTCGGACACCGGCAACCCGGCCACGGGCGTCGAGGTCGACGCCTGCGGCTGGCAGTGCGAGTCCGTGTACACGAACTCGCTCGGCGAGTACCGCGCCTGGCTTCGCGTCAACGACGCGAACGACTCGTGCGACGCGACCGGCGACTGCACGATCGACTACGGGTCGATCGGCTTCCCGACGTCCGAGCCCGGCTACGCGCGGCCGGGGCAGCTCTCCGATCTCACCATCGCGCCGGGACAGACGTACACGTTCGACGCGCAGTACCAGCCGTACACGACGACCTTCTCAGGGCAGGCGTTCACTGCCCTCGGCAACCCGGCCGCGGGCGCGACGATCCACGTCTACTCGTACTCCGGCGACCAGGTCACGACGATCGTCGCCGCGGACGGGTCGTGGAGCGTCCTCGGCGCGGGCGGCGACGGCTACATCTACGGCGACCCCGCGAGCGACGGGACCTTCGGCTCCTCCGGCACCGTCTACTTCTCCGGGGTCGCGGGCTCGTACGACGCGGGGACGCTGACGTTCACGCAGGCCGAGATCACGGGAGTCGTGACGACGAGCGCCGGCCCGCTCGCGGGCGCCGTGATCGCGGCCGACAAGATCTACTACTACTGGTACTACGGCTACTCGTACACGGTGCAGACCTACCCGGCCGCGACGACGGCGGCCGACGGGAGCTACGCCGTCTTCGTCGACCCGTCCGGCGTCTTCAACTCGTACTACTCGAGCGAGTACGTCCGGCTCCGCCCGCAGCCGATCGTCGGGTACATCAC
The DNA here is from genome assembly GCA_035506655.1 of Gaiellaceae bacterium. Lineage (GTDB taxonomy): Bacteria > Actinomycetota > Thermoleophilia > Gaiellales > Gaiellaceae > Palsa-739. The sequence continues at coordinate 13,621 of DATJOZ010000094.1, read as the reverse complement.
GCCGGCCCAGGCGACCTTCTATCCGTCCAGCGGCTCGGTCACGACGTGGAACTTCTTCTACGCGCAGGCCGCGGTCGTCACCGGCGTCCTCGTCGACGACGCGGGCACGCCGCTCCCGAACTTCCAGGTCGCGCTCGACACCTACGGCTACGGCGTCTCCGCCTCGACCTACACCGACGCGAACGGCGTCTACACGTTCTCGCTCGACAACCCGAGCGCGACGTACCACACCGTCGAGCCGTACGGGCACGTCGGCTACACGAAGCTCTCGTCGGGCGCCGGCTCGTACTCCGACGGCACGGTGCAGGACGGGCAGACGCTCACGCTGGCGCCGCTCGTGCTCGTCCGCAACGGGTGGGTCGACGGCACGGTGACGGACGCGTCGACGGGCGGGCCGATCGCCGGTGCGACGGTCTCGACCGACGACACGGCCTACTGGGCGAACTGCCAGCCGGGGTACTCCAACTACTGCACGACCTACGGCTACTACTACAACGCGGGCACGTTCCACACGACCGCGACGAGCGGCGCGGACGGGACGTATCACCTCTCGGCCCCGGCGCGCGCGGCCGTCGTCGTCACGGCGCATCAGGTCCCGCACTACATGACGCCGGCGGCGTCCGCCGCGGTCGTCGTCGCTCCCGCCGCCGACACGCCGGGCGTCGACTTCGCGTACACCGCGCTCTCCGTCCTGAGCGGGAATCTGACCTTCGTCGGGGGCGCGCCGGCTCCGGTCACGCTCAGCTTCTCGGGCTACGACTCGCTCTACTACTCGAGCGGCTACTCGTCCGACCACTACTACACGGGCTCGACGACGGTTGACCCCGGCACGACGACGTACTCGTTCGAGGCCCCGTACGGCACGGGGAGCTACGTCCAGATCCAGGTCAACGGCGCGCCGACGGGCTTCGGCCTGCCGAGCCCGACGAGCTACTCCCAGTACGACCCCCCGGCGTCCACCTCGGGGTACGACTTCACGTTCACCGCGCTGAGCTCGGTCACCGGCCGCGTCCTCGACGAGAACGGCAACCCGCTCGGGTTCTCGGTCGGCCTCTACACGCAGACGTACAACGCGGCCGGATACTCGCTCTACTTCTCGACGTCCACCGCGGCCGACGGCAGCTACACGCTGCCGGTGCAGGTCGGAGGCTGGTCGTACATCTATCTCAGCTCCTGCCCGAGCGGATATGGCTGCGGAGGCGACGCGCATTCGACGAGCACGTACGTCGCGGTGCAGCCGGTCGCGGGCGCGTCGACGACGGGCGTCGACTTCGAGTACATCCACTGGGTCACGTTCAACGCGCAGCTCGTCGCGGACGTGGGCACGCTCCCGGGCTATCCGTACGTCCAGGGCTACTCATACGACCACTGGGGGAACAGCTACTACTTCTCCGTCAACGCACCGTACGGCGGCGGCGCCGCGTCGCCGGTGCAGATCGCGCCGGGGACGCTCTACGGGTACTACGTCAGCAGCTTCACGCACTTCGCGAATCCGACGAACACGACGCTGAGCGTCCCGCAGGGCGCGCCGTTCTCGCAGACGTTCACGTGGAGCGCCCGCGCCTACATCTACGGGACGCTCACGGACTCGAACGGGAACACGCTCCTCGACTACCCGGACTACTACTGCTTCTACTACGGCTACCAGTGCGGCTACGTGACGTTGACGGGACAGCCCGACCCGCACGCCGTCTTCTCGACCCAGGTGTACGTCGATCCCGCGTCGCCGCCGCAGGAGATCATGTTCCAGTTCCACACGACCGACGGCTCGTGGGAGCATCGGGCGTACTGGGGCGCGAACGACCTCGGCTGGGGCGCCGACGGCACCGTGTCGCGGCTGCGGCTCGGCGACCTGCCGGCGACGGGCGCGTGGGTGGAGCTCGACGTCCCGGCCGCGGCGGTCGGGCTCGCGGGCGGCGACGTCGACGGGATGGCGTTCACGCTCGTCGGCGGCCACGTGTGGTTCGACGACACCGTCCTCACCTCCGACACGACGGCGCCGGTCACCTGGGTCGACGACTCGGTGCCCGCGGGCGCGTCGACCTACGGCGACGGCGACCCCTGGACCTGGGACTCGTCGGTCGTCTACAGCGGCACCGTGTCGCACGTCTCGTCGGACTACGGCCCGTACCCGGGCTCCGAGCACCAGCATTACTTCCTCTACGCGACGCCGCTGCACGTGCCCGGGCCGCCGGCGATCTACAGCGTCGAGCCGAGCTATGGGAGCTACTCCGTCGACGTCGCCCCGGGCACCTACGTCATCACGCCGCCGGTGATCAACCCGTACGGGCATCTCGGCCCGGTGACCGTGACGACCGCGGTCGGCTCGCCGGGGCAGGCGAGCTTCGTCTACTCCGTCGTCGGCTCGTTCCAGGGGACGATCACGGGCGGCGGCGCACCGCTCGCCGGCGTCCAGGTCTGCGACGACGTCGGCGACTGCACGACGACCGCGGCCGACGGCACGTACTCGCTGAACGCGCCGGCCGGCAGCCACTCGCTCGTCCCGCAGCGGTTCGTCCCGGGCTACTCGGTCGCGGACGCGATCGGCCCCTTCACGATCGCGCAGGGCGCGACGCAGACGGTGAACTACGACTACCTGCCGAACGGCACCGTCACCGGCACGGTCACGACGGACACGGGCGCGCCGCTCGCCGGCGAGGTGATCTCGTTCACGTACTACGACCCGGTCGGCGGCGGGTACCTCCGGCAGTACACGGCGACGTCGCAGGCGGACGGGAGCTACGTGCTCAGCGTCCCGGTCGGGATGTGGGGGATCTACGCGCAGGACACGCTCGCCGGGTACCAGCCGGAGGCGCCGGCGTCCGCCACCGTCGACGTCCTGCAGGGCACGCCGGGCACCGCGAACTTCGTCTACGACACGAACGGCTCGCTCGACGTCTACGCCGTCGACTCGCTCGGCAGCCCGCTCGCCGGCATTCAGATCGCGCTCTGCGGGGCCGACTGCTGGGTCTACGCGACGACGGGCGCGAACGGCCACGCCGTCTTCACGAGCCTGACGCCGGGGAACTACGGCGTGTACCCGAGCGACAAGGCCGGGTACGTGACGCCCGCCGCGGTGAGCACCGTCGTTCCCGTGCACGCGCAGGGAAGCGTGACGCTGACGTACCTGAAGCGTGCGCACCTCTTCGTCTCGGCGCAGGACGACGCGGGCGCGCCGGTCGGCGCGACGATCTGCATCGGCGGCGTGTCGTGCCCGACGGCCGGCGCGTCCGGCGGCTTCGATCTCTTCATCGCGCCCGGGTCCTACTCCGTGTCGCCGCAGACCCTCAGCGGCTACGTGACGCCCGCCCCGGTCCTGTTCTCGATCGGCGAGGGGCAGGACCTGACGCTCTCGCCGTTCGTCTACGCGCGCTACGGCGCGGTGGACGGGTACACGGTCGACAACTCCGGCCACCCGGTCGCGGTCTACCTCGTGCTCGTCGTCAACGGCTACGGCTACGGGGGCTACACGGCGACCGACTCGGCCACCGGGCACTTCCACATCAGCGCGGCGCCCGGCGCGGCGACCATCCAGACCACTCAGCTCTACGGCTACGACCAGCCGGCGGCGGTGAGCACGACCATCTCGCCGGGCGCGACGACGAACGTCGGCAACCTCGTCTACTTCGTGTGGGGCCGAGCGGTCGGCTTCGTCCTCGACGCGAGCGGGAATCCGATGGCGGGGCTGACGGTGCGCGCGGACACCGGCGCGACCGCGGTGACGGGGGCCGACGGCTCGTACGCGATCCCGCTCCCGAAGGGGAACCACACGATCTCCGTCGACCGCGCGACGAACGTCGTCACGCCGCTCGGCTACTCGACGGTGACGATCTCGAGCGCGACCGACACGACGATGGGCTTCGAGGCGGATCCGTACCGCACGATCACGCTGCTCGCGACCGACGCGAGCGGCAACGCCGTGCATGCGGACGGCACCGGCGCGTCGCCGACCCTCTACGCGTACGACACGTTCGCCGGCGGCTACGACTACGCGACGTTCGGCGCCGACGGGAAGACCGCGACGCTGCGGACTCCTCCGGGCGGGACGACCGTGTACGCGGCGCCGCTCGCCGGCTGGACCGTTCCCGCCGCGCGCAGCGTCCCGGCCGGCACGGGCGACATCACCGGGTCGCCGCTCGTCTACGTCCACCTCGGGACGCTCGACGGCTATCTCACGGACGACGTCTCGGGTGCCGGGCTCGGCAACGTCCTCGTCACCGTCGTCTCGACGACGGGCGGGCCGACGCGCTACGCGACGACCGGGCCCGACGGCCACTACTCGCTCTCGCTCACTCCCGACGCCTACGCCGTCTCGTTCGGCGCGGTGCAGCAGTACGTCTCGCCGCCGCCGCAGTCCGGCGTCACGATCGCGACGAACACGACGACGACCGCGAGCGCGTCATACCGCCGCTACGGACTGATCCAGGGCTTCGTGCTCGACTCGTTCGCGCACGCGGTTCCGGGCGCCGTCGTCACCGCGCAGATCGGCGGACTGAACTTCTCCGTCGCGACCGCATCGGACGGCTCATGGTCGATCCGCGGGCCGCCGACGTCGCCCTCCGGACCGACCTACTCGATCTCCGTCGGCACGGTCGCGCGCTACGAGCCCGCGGCGCCGCTGACGGGAATCGCGCTCGGCGAGTACGGCCTGCCGGGCGGGACCGTCGACGTGGGGACGATCACGCTCGTCAACTACGCGACGATCTCCGGCCGCCTGACCGACACGAACGGCGCGAGCCTCGGCGGGGTCGGCGTGCACGCCCAGCAGGGCGCAGCGACCGTCGCCAACACGACCACCGCCGCCGACGGCACCTACACCCTCTACGTCCAGCACGGCGCGGACTACCGCGTCTACGGCGATCCGGTGGCGAATCACGTCACGCCTGGGCCGAACCCGGCGCCGCCCGCGTCGATCACCCTGGGTCCGGCCCAGGCAGTCACCGGCTACGACCTCCTCTACACGTCGTACGTCCACGTCTCGGGGTACCTGCTCGACAACTTCGGGGCGCCGGTGCCGGGCGCGCAGATCGGGTTCTCCGGCGACGCGCCGACGCCGCTCGGGCTCCAGCACGTGAACCAGCGGTTCACGGTGGACGCCTCGGGCCGCTACGACGCGTACGTGCCCGCGGCCGAGTACCAGGTCGCCGCGACGTCCGTCTACGGCTACAAGAACGAGCCGATCCGCGACCTCAGCGTGCCGAGCGACTGCGCACCGGCCGGCGCCGTGGACTGCTCGAACTACGACTTCACGTACACGCACTTCCTCGTCACGGTCACCGTGACGGACGACCTCTCGCACCCGATTCAGGGCGTCGGGCTCGAGCTGACCGACGGCTCGGTCTACACGGTCTACGGGTACACAGGCTCGGACGGCCGTGTCGCGCTCGGCGCGCCGCCCGGACAGTTCGGCGTGATCCCGCTCGCGGCGACCGGCTACACGACGCCGCTGCCGCCGCCGCCGATCGTCGACCTGAGCTCGTCGAATGCGACGGCGGCGTTCGTCTACGAGCGCGACGCTCAGGTGACGGTGTCGGCGGTGGACGACGCGCTCGGCGCCGGGCTCGCGGGCGTCACGATCGTGATGCGGAACGACGGGAGCGGCGGCTCGACCCAGGCGAGCTGCGTCACGGGCGCCGACGGCACGTGCGTGATCTCGGCGCCGGCCGGGATCGACACGGCGTACCCGGGCTCGATGCCGGGCTTCACGACGCCGGCGAACCAGGTGGGAGTCACCGTCGCCGCCGGCACGCCGATGACGCTGCCTGCGTTCCACTACACGAGCACCGTCGTCACCGGTCACATCCAGGACTCGTTCGCGAACCCGCTTTCCGGCGTCCAGGTCGTCGTCTCCGACGGCACCGGCTTCTACAACCAGGCCTTCAGCGACGCGTCGGGCAACTTTGCGATCCACGTCCACAACGGGACGCAGTTCCTCTTCGGGCAGTCCGTCCCGAACATGACGTCGCCGGGCACGGTGACGGTGACCGGCCTGACGGGCGGCGTGTACGCGCTCGCCGCGCCGATCGTCTACAGCGACGCGCGCGTAGACGGGACGGTCACCGCGAACGGCGCGCCGCTCGGAGGCGCCGGCATCTACGCGGTGCAGAACGGCTACATCGTCGCCTCCGCGACGTCCGCGCCCGACGGGACGTTCTCGTTCACCGTGCCGACCGGGGACATCTCGGTCCAGCTCGCAACGCTCGCGCACTACACGCCGGAGCTGCCGGTGACGCTCAGCGCGCTGGCGGCGGGGGAGACGCGGACGGTCGGCCTCTACTACTCGCTCGACGGCCAGGTGAGCGGGCACACGGTCGAGCCCGGCGGGAACCCGGTGCCGAACGTCACGATCTACCTCGGCACGGTCGGGAGCGTCACGAGCGGCGCCGACGGCTCGTACTCGATCGAGGTCCCGGCCGGCCCCGGCACGAGCTTCGACCTCACGCCGGGCTTCGCCGCGAACCACACGCGGCCCGACCCGTCCGCGACCGCGGGGCTCCACCTCGACAGCGGCGGCGCGCTCGCGCTCGACTTCCTCTACCCGCTCGACGGCACCGTGACCGGCCGGACCGTCGACACGGCAGGGAACGGGATCGGCGGCGTGCCCATCGTCGCGACCGGCGCGAACGGCGACACGACCTACACGACGAGCTCCGACTCGAGCGACCCGGCCGTGCGCGGAACGTTCAGCTTCCTCGCCCCGTCGGGCACCGGCGTGAAGATCCTCTCGTTCGCGGTGCCCGGCTACGTCTCGCCGTCGCCCGACCCGAAGATCCTCGACGTCGCGTCCGGCGTCACGACCGACGCAGGCCTCTTCCAGTACGGCAACTCGTTCATCACGGGCGGCGCGGTCGGGCCGGACGGGCTGCCGCTCGCGAACGCGCCGATCCTCGTGCAGGCCGGGCTCGGACAGATCGTCACGACGGACGCGAACGGGCGCTTCTCCGCGAACGTCGCGCCGAGCACGACGATCCTCGTCGCGGCCGGCTCGCTGCCGGGTCTCGCGCGGCCGGCGAGCGTCGTGCAGGCGCCGCTCGCGCTCGGTGCGACCGCCGATGTCGGCACGTTCGTCTACCAGGCGGTCGGCTCGGTCTCCGGCGTCGCGGTCGACCTGCTCGGCGACCCGATGCCCGGGATCCAGGTCTTCGTCACCGGCCCGAACGGCAACAGCTTCACGACGACGACCGGCGCGGACGGCTCGTTCAGCGCGGAGGCCGCGCCGGGCGACAATGCCGTCGCGCTGAACGGCGTGTTCGGCTACGTGACGCCGCCCGCACAGACCGTGCACGTCGCCTCGGGGCAGAACACCGACGCCGGCACATTCGTGTTCGGCAGCGGGATCCTCACGGTGAACGTCACCGATCAGGCCGGCAACCCGCTCTCCGGGATCGAGGTCACGGCGGCCGGCGCGTTCGTCTCCGGCGGGATCACCGACGCGTACGGCGTCGCGCGGTTCACGATCGGGCTCGGCGACAACACCGTCTCCGTCCCCGACCTGCCGAACGCGACGGCGCCGGACTCGGTCGACGCGCCGTTCGTCGCGGCGCCCGGGGACGTCGGCCCGATCTCGCTCCAGTACCACGTGCTCTCGACGACGCCGGGCAGCTTCGCGAAGGTCGTCGTCGAGGACAAGAACTCGCTGCAGCCGCTCTCCGGCGTGACCGTGCTGATCCAGGTCGACGCGAACACGCAGGTGAAGAAGACGACGAACGGCTCCGGCCGCGCGCAGTTCGCGCTCGACCCGGGCACGTACGTCGCGTACGTCTACAAGGACGGCTACAAGCCGGTCACGCAGCAGGTCACCGCCGGCGTCGGCGCCCTCGACAACGTCGTGCTGCTCCAGAACACGCAGTTCATCGTCGGCGAGGTGACGGTGACGCGGCTGAACCTGCAGCAGATCCTCGCGGCGGGCGTCGACGTGAACGACCCGGCGAACCAGAACATCTACCAGTTCACCGCGCACATCGGACTCGACGTGAGCCTGCCGCCGGTGACGCTGCTCTTCAACGGCGTGGGCTCGCCGCTCGGCGGCGGCGGCGGCGGGGGCGGCGGCGGTTGCTGCGGCGGAGGCGGAGGCGGCGGCGGCGTCGCGTGCACCGCGCAATTCGGCTGCTACGTCCCGGTGCCGGGCGGCGGCGGGATCTACGTCAAGTCGATGCCCGGCCCCGCGAACGTCCGCCCGTTCGCGTACTTCGTCATCCCGGGCAGCGCGACGTTCCTGAAGGAGTTCTTCGACGTCCACTTCCACGTCGTCAACACGGCCGATCCGCAATGGGTGCTGACGGACACGACGGCGACGCTGTCGGAGCTCGACGGGATCGGCCTGCCGAACCTGAACGGGCAGCCGCAGTCGTACGTCCACCAGCTCGGCGACATCCCGGGCGGCACCGACGCGTCGACCGACTGGATCATCCGCGGCGACCACACCGGCGACTACACCGAGGCCGTTCACCTGACGACGACGCTGATGCCGGTCGACCAGCCGATCTCGATGGACTTCCAGGCGCGCGACCCGTTCCACGTGTACGGGCAGGACGCGATCAAGATGACGTTCGACGTGCCGCCGCAGGCGATTGCGCCGGCGCCGATCGACTATCCGTGCGGCAACAACTCGTGCCCGACCGCCGCGAAGTGGGCGCCCGGCGTCAACCCGCCGCCCGAGCTCGAGCGCTCTGCGGTCCCGTTCGTGATCCGCATCGGACTGAAGAACACGACGCCGGTTCCGGTGTACCTCGCGACGCTGAGTCTCCAGGACATCACGGGCTCGACGGCGACGTCGTCGACCGACACGATGCTCACGATCGGCACCGGCGTCGTCGGCGTCCAGGGCGTCGGCGAGCCGGCGGCCGGCCCGTACACGCGGCCGATCCTCCTCGGCTGGGGCGACCAGCTCGAGTACAGCTGGGTGCAGATCGACCCGGGTCAGACGGTGTACGGCCAATACGTGCTGATCCCGCCGTTCGGCGCGCCGGTCGACCTGCAGCAGTCGTTCGTCGAGCACACCGGCGGCAACGCGGACTTCCACGCGACCGTCCAGATCGACCCGAACCTCGGGCAGGGCCTGACGAACGCCGACCTCGACGCGGTGACGCACGGGCTCGGCACGGCGACGGTCGGGGACTATCCGGGCGGGCCCGGAACCGGCGGCGCGATCATCACGTGGTCGGGGATCGCCGGCGCGCAGGACTATCGGATCTATCGGAGCACCGACCGGTACAACTGGGTCGCCGCGGACGACATCCTCGCGAGCGTCGGCGACACCGGCAGCGCGTCGTACAGCTATGTCGACCACTCGACGCAGGGCACGCTCGCGAGCCCGGTCGTCTACTACTACTCGATCGAGACCGACTTCGGGCCGACCGACACGAATCCAGACGGCGAGTCGCACGTGCTCCATCCGGTCGTGCCGCTGCTGTCGCACTACGGCGGGCTCGAGACGACGTCGGCGCCGGATCTCGTCGCAGCGGACGACTCCGGCGTGTCGAACACCGACAACATCACGAACGCGCCGCAGCCGCACATGCAGACGACCGCGCCGGCGAACGCGCAGGTGCAGCTCCTCGTCGACGGCGTCGTCGTCGACACCGAGTTCGCCGACGCGACCGGGCTCGCGACGCTGCAGCCGCAGACGCCGCTCGCGGACGGCATCCACACCATCCAGACGCGGGCGTACTCCGGCGGCGTCGCCGGGCCGCTCTCGGCGCAGCTCGAGGTGACGATCGACACGACGCCGCCCGCCGCGCCGTTCGGATTCGCGATGTCGGCCGCGGACGTGACCGGCGCCGGTGCGAACACGACGAGCCACACCGACGTGACGTTCACCGGCTCGACCGAGCCGAACGGCTACGTCCACTTCGTCGATCCGGATCCGACGGCGGTCGAGTCGCAGGCCGACGCAACCGGCGCGTTCTCGATCCGAGAGGCGGCGATGGATCCGGGCGTGCATCACCTCTCGGTGCAGGCGTACGACGCGGCCGGGAACTACGGCGGCACCTCGTACCTCGACGTCGTCGTCGACACGACGCCTGCGACGACGACGCTCACGACGAGCAACAGCTCGCCGTACAGTCAGTTCACGCTCTTCACGCTCACGGCCGACGACGCGGGCGGCTCGGGCGTCGCGCAGATCCTCTACTCGGTCGACGGCGGTGCGATCCAGGCGTACGTCGCGCCGTTCACCCTGCAATGCGTCGGTCCGGTCACGAAGGCGCAGCACATCTGCCGCCTGCAGCTCACGTTCTGGTCGATCGACAACGCCGGGAACGCCGAGGCGCCGCAGACGCAGGAGCTCGACTTCACGACGAACCAGAACACGCCGCCGTCCCCGAGCGCGCCGCAGCTCCTCGCGGCCGACGACTCGGGCGTCTCGAACAGCGACGCCCTGACGAACGTCGCGTCGCCGCGCTTCTCGGTCCTCGGGCTCCCGCTGCTCCGGGTCGCGGTGCTCGAGTCGTCTGTCGAGCTCGGTTCGGCGTACGCCGACGCGACCGGTTACGCGCTGATCCAGGTCGCGTCGCCGCTCGCCGACGGGCTGCACTCCGTGTACGCGCAGCAGTACGCCGCCGACGGCACGCCAAGCGACCCGTCGGCGACGCTCGCGGTGACGATCGACACGGTCGCTCCCACCGCGCCGGTGCTGGATCTCCCGGCGAGCGAGGACTCGGGTGCGAGCAACGCGGACGACATCACGAACTCGCCGTTCGTCGATCTGTCCGGGTCGGCGACGGAGGCGCTGTGGTATGCGTCGCTGACGTCGTCGCTGACGGGGAACACGGCGTACGACGTCGTGACGGGCTCGCCGGCTTGGTCGTTCCGGAGCTGCTCGGCGGTGGTGCTCGACTCGAGCTGTAACGGGTTCGAGCTGCTGGAGGGCACGCGGACGTTCACGGGCTATCTGGTCGATCTGGCGGGGAACGTGTCGGCGCCGGGTTCGATCACGATCACGACCGACTACACGGCGCCGGACGCTCCGGTGCTCGATCTCCCGGCGAGCGAGGACTCGGGTTATTCGAGCACCGACAACGTCACGAATGTGTCGACGTGGTTGTTCTTCCCGTCGAGCCCGTCGGAGGACGTGACGACGGCGGTCACGGAGGTCGCGCCGAACACGCGGACGATCACGACGCTGTGGGCTGGGGATCCGACGAGTGCGTGTCATTGCTACTACTTCCCGGACAGCGGCGGCGGCTTCGGTGCGGACAATCGGCAGGGCGTCTGGACGTATACGGCGACCTATACCGACGTCGCCGGGAACACGTCCGCGGTGTCGAACACGCTCGCGATCACCTTCGACTCGATCGCTCCGGATGCGCCGGTGCTGGATCTGCCGGCGAGTGAGGACTCCGGGTACAGCAACATCGACAACATCACGAATGTCGGGGTGTGGCATTTCTTCGCGAACGCGGCGGGTGAGCAGGCGATCGTGCATGCGAACGAGATCGCGCCGACCGGTCGCAACGTGACGTACAGCTACTTCACCGATTCGAGCGGTGGTCAGGGTGGGGAGTACTTCTATCCGGACGCTGCGGGTGGCCCGCAGGGTGTCTGGACCTATACGGCCACGTATGAGGATCTGGCGGGCAACGTGAGCGCGGTCTCGAACTCGCTGTCGATCACCTACGACTCGATCGCGCCGGATGCGCCGCTGCTCGACCTGCCCGCGACCGAGGACAGCGGCTCGAGCAACACGGACAACGTCACGAACGTCGGTACCTGGCACTTCTCCGGCAACACCGGGAACGAGCAGACGACGTACACCTTCGCGAGCGACGGCGCCGGCACGACGAACACGACCACCTCCGACCCGCACGGCGTGTGGCACGCGACCTTCTCGCCGTTGGCCGACGGCACGTTCCACCTGACGGAGACCGCGACCGACGTCGCCGGCAACACCTCGACCTCGACGCTCACCGTCGTCTACGACAAGACGAAGCCGACCGTCGTCGCGCCGAACGTCACCGTCGAGGCGACGAGCTCCGCCGGCGCCGCGGTGACCTATCCGGCGCCGACCGTCACCGACGCGACGACGACGACCCTCGCCTACAGCCGCGCGAACGGCTCGACCTTCGCGATCGGCACGACGACCGTCACGCTCACCGTCACCGACCTCGCCGGAAACGTGACGACCGCGACCTTCACCGTGAAGGTGCAGGACACGACGCCGCCGACGATCACCGTCACATCGCCGATCAGCGGTGCGACGTACGACGCCGGCACGAGCGTCGCCTTCAGCTACACGGCCACCGACGCGGTGAGCGGCATCGCGAGCCAGAGCGCGAAGCTCGACGGCACGACGATCGCGAACGGCTCGACGATCAACACCGGCACGCTGTCGGTCGGGACGCACACCATCGTCATCACTGCGACCGACGGCCGCGGGAACACGGCGACGAAGACGGTCACGTTCTCCGTCCGCGCGACGACGACCAGCCTCACGAACGTCATCAACGCGGGCGTCTCGAGCGGGAAGATCGCGCCCGGCGTCCGCGCGCCGCTGCTCGCGCTCGTCGTGCTCGCGCAGGCCGCGATCGCAGCGCACAACCCGACCGTGGCGCGGCTCACGCTCGAGGCCTTCGCCCTCGCCGTGAACATCGCCGTCGCGCTTCGCCAGGTCGACCCGGCGCTCGGCGCGCAGCTCGTCGCCTACGCGCGCGCGATCGAAGCCGGCCTCTAGCGATACCCTGCGGCGCGTGAAGGCAGGCGTCGCGCTCGTCGCAGTCCTCGCGCTCCTCGCCGCCGGGTGCGGTGGGCACTCGTCGTCACAGCAGAAGGCGGTGACGACGTACCTCGACGAGGTGAACCGGATCGACCGCTCGATGGTCGCCGAGGTCGCGAGCGTCAACGCCGCGTACCGGAGCCTCCAGGCCGGGAGGACGCTCCCGCGCGCCGCGCGGCTCCACGCGGCCGAGATCGCGATCCTCAGCCTCCGCGACCGCGTCGCCGCGATCGACGCGCCGCCGGCCGCGGCGAAGATCCGGGGCGATCTGCTCCGCCTCTTCGGGGACGACGCGCTCGTCGCGCACCAGCTGACGCAGATGGCCGCGTTCCTGCCGCGGTTCGAGCGGACGAGCGCGCCGTTCGTCGCGGCCCACAAGGAGCTGAGCAACGGGCTCCGCACCGCGAAGAAGCCCGCCGGCGAGGCCGCGATTCTCGAGCGCTACGCCGCGCGCAGCCGCGCCGAGCTCGCCGCGCTTGCGGGCCTCGACCCGCCGGCGGTGCTCGCGCCGCTCTACCAGAGCCGGGTGTCGCACCTGAAGAAGTCCGTGGCCCTCTCGACGCGGCTCGCGCGGGCGCTCCGGCGCGGCGACCGTGCGGCGGCGCAGGGGCTCTCGCTTCGCCTCGAGGCGCTCGAGGGCGGTGTGGAGGAGCTCAACGGCGCGAACGCGGAGGCGGCGGCCGTAGCCGCGTACTCCCGCCGGCTCGACGAGATCTCCCGGCTCGAGGCGCGCATCGACACGGAGCTCTTGAAGCTGCAGGGCGGCTAGGCCGTCCGCCGACGACCGGAGAATGCGGGTCGTGAGACGCGCCTGTGTCGTCGTCGCGCTCGCCGCGCTCGCCGTGGCGGGCCGTGCCGTGGCCGCGACGCCCGAGGTGCAGCTCGCGCAGCGCTACGCGCCCGTCCTGC
>DATJOZ010000093.1:0-13786 GCA_035506655.1 Gaiellaceae bacterium | reverse complement strand
GATGGAGCCAGCCGGGCTCGAACCGGCGACCTTCTGGCTGCCAGCCAGACGCTCTCCCAGCTGAGCTATGGCCCCTGGGGATGCGGATTGTAGCTCCGGGCCCGGCCCGGCGCCGGTTGTCCACAGGCTTCTCCACAGATTTTCCCCCGCGTCCCCGGGGAGTCCCCGAGGTTTTCCACAGGCCGGCGTCAGACCGCGGCGGCCTCGACCTCGACCTCCGGGACGTCGTTCCAGAGCTCCTCGAGCCGGTAGTACGTCCGGGCCTCGGGCGTGAAGACGTGGAGGACGACGTCGAGGTAGTCGGCGAGGATCCAGCTCCCCTCCTGCGTCCCGTCGACCGTCCGCGGGATCAGGCGCTCGTCCTGCTTCAGCTTCCCGTGCACCTCGTCCCAGATCGCGGCGGTCTGCCGCGGGTTGCGGCCCGTGCAGATCACGAAGTAGTCGGTGAAGGTGCACACCGGCCGCATGTCGAGGATCACGACGTCCTCCGCCAGCTTCTCGAGCGCGAGAGCGGCGATGCGGCGGGCTTGTTCGAGCGGGGTCAGAGCGGGATTCGTTTCCTCGGTCGTCGCTTGGCCTCAGTGTAGCCGGGCTCAGCGGCTGTACAGCCCCCGGGCCCGGATCAGCTCCGCGACGGCGGGCGGGACGAGGCCGTCGAGCGGCTCGCCGGCGGCGGCGAGCGCGCGGACGTCGGTCGACGCGGCCGGGATCGGGGCGATCTCGAAGAACGAGACCCGCCCGGGATGCTCGAGCCGGACGAGCACCTCGTCGAGGTGATCGCGCGGGAAGCCGGGGCGCGTCGCGACCGCGAGCCGCGCGAGCGCGAGGACCTGCTCCGGCTCCTTCCACGAGAGGAAGTCCTGGAACTGGTCGGCGCCGACCACGACGAGCGGGTCGTCGAACGGCTCGGCGCGCAGCAGGTCGACCGTGCGCGCGTACGGGTCGAGCCGCACGTTCTCGTCCGGGAACGCCGCGCGCGCGAGCGCGAGCCGGTCGCCGGCGGAGGCGTGAACCTCCTTGTGCCCCGGCGCCTCCGACACGAGCACGATCAGCTCGTCGACGTCGAGTGTCGCCTTCACGACGCGTACGACCTCGACGTGCCCGAGATGCGGCGGGTCGAACGCGCCGCCGTAGAGCGCGGTCGTCACGATCCGTCCCCGAAGAGCTCGTACAGGCTCTCGCGCGTCCGCGGCTCGATCAGCTCGTCGGCGAAGTCCGTGCGCGGGAAGCCGGTCGCGCGCATCGCGGCGGCCGCCGCGACGGTGTCGTAGTCCGTCGTGCGGAGCTCGATCTGCGGGCCGACGATCGCCCAGCACGCGGTCGCGCGGTCGGTCGCGTTCCCGACGCTGCCGGGGTTGACGACGCGCCGCCCGGCGTGCACCTCGTCGAACTGGATGTGCGTGTGACCGCAGACGACGACGCTCGCCTCGACGCCCTCGAGCACCTCCGCCCACCGCACCTCGGACGAGATGGGGAAGACGATCTCCTCGTCGGAGCGCGGTGTCGCGTGGCAGTGGAGGACGCCGTCGAGCTCGAGCGTCGGCGGCCACGCGCGCACGAGCTCGCGCTGCTCCTCGCTCAGACGCTCCCTGACCCACACCGAGGACTCGTCGTCGCTCGTGAGCGCCATCCGGTCGGTGTTGCCGAGGACGAAGCGCGCGCGGTCGCCGAGCGACAGCGCGCGCTCGAGGCACTCGCGCGGCCACGCGCCCCAGATCAGGTCGCCGCCGAACACGATCGCGTCGGCGCCGCCGGCCTCGGCGAGCACCGCCTCGAGCGCGGGGAGATTGCCGTGCACGTCGTAGAGCGCGGCCGTCGTCACGACCACTCCAGCGTCTCGTCGCCGACCTCGACCTCGTCGCCCTCACGGACGCCGGCGGCGCGGAGGATCGCCTCGAGCTCCGCCGGCTCGGGCGCGCGGCCGGTGACGCGGAATCCGTGCTCCGTGCGGAAGACGCGGAACGCACGGCGCGCCGGCTGCGGCTTGTAGACGAGGAAGTCGACGAGCTCGTCCTCGTCCGGCGGCGCCACGGGCACGTCTTCCGGGACGAGCTCGTAGAGCGTGCGGCGGAGGTCGTCGATCCCGGCGCCGGTCGCGGCGGACACGCGGAGGACGCGGAGGATCCGCTCGTCCTCGACGCCGAACGACGGCGGCTCCTGCAGCAGGTCGATCTTGTTCAGCACCACGACCTGCGGCCGGAGGTCGAGCCCGGCGCCGTACGCGGAGAGCTCCGCGTCGATCGCGCGCCAGCGGTCGTCCGCGTCGCCCTCCGACGCGTCGATCACGTGCAGCAGCAGCCGCGCGCGCTCGAGGTGCGCGAGGAACTCGTGACCGAGCCCGACGCCCTCGCTCGCGCCCTCGATCAGGCCGGGCACGTCGGCGACGACGAGCTGCCGGCCGTCCGACGACTCGACGGTGCCGAGGACCGGCGCGAGCGTCGTGAACGGATACTCGGCGACCTTCGGCCGCGCGTTCGAGATGCGCGTGAGGAGCGACGACTTGCCGGCGTTCGGCAGGCCGACGAGTGCCGCGTCGGCGACGAGCTTCAGCCGCAGCTCGATCTCGCCCTCCTCGCCCGGCCAGCCGACCTCGGCGAAGCGCGGCGTCTGCCGCGTCGGCGCGGCGAACGTCTTGTTGCCGCGGCCGCCGAGCCCGCCCTTCGCGACGACGACGCGCGCGCCGGGTTGTGCGAGGTCGGCGACGAGCCGCTCCTCCGGGTCGAGCACCTGCGTGCCGACGGGGACGTGGAGCACCGCGTCCTCGCCGCGTGCGCCGTGCGAGAGCCGCCCGCCGCCGGGGCCGCCCTTCCCCGCGCGGAGCTTCTGGTTCGGGCGGAAGCCCGAGAGGTCGCGACGCCGCGGGTCCGCGACGAGCACGACATCGCCGCCGTCGCCGCCGTCGCCGCCGTCCGGGCCGCCCTTCGGCACGTACTTCTCGCGGCGGAAGTGGATCGAGCCGTCGCCGCCGCGACCGGCGATCACGGTCAAGCGAGCCTTGTCGTGGAACACGTGCGCGTCTCCCGCGCGAAGAGGCTACGCGTCGACGACCGAGACGAAGCGCCTGTCGCCGCTCGTCCGGAACGCGACGACGCCGTCGCGCATCGCGAAGATCGTGTCGTCCTTGCCGATGCCGGCGCCCGGACCCGGGCGGAAGCGCGTGCCGCGCTGGCGGACGAGGATCATCCCGGAGGTCACGTCCTGGCCGGCGAACATCTTCACGCCGAGCATCTGCGGGTTCGAGTCGCGGCCGTTCCGCGACGAGCCGAGTCCCTTCTTGTGTGCCACTAGTGGCTCTCCTTGTCTGCGAGCGCGCTCTCCAGCGCGGCAATCGCGCCCTTGCGGTTCGCGTTGGCGCGCTCGTACTCGAGCGCGGCCTCGAGGTTCGGCCTGCGCCAGCCGGGAGCGTCCGCGGCGATCTGCGCGACGGTCAGCTCCTCGTAGCCCTTCGGCGGATGCGCGACGCGCGCGGGCGCGGCGGCCTCGGCCTTCGGCGCGGCGGCGGGCTTCGGCCTCGGCGCGGCCTCGGCCTTCGGCGCGGGTTCCACGGCGGCCTTCGGCGCGGGGGTCTCCTTCGGCGCGGCGGTCTCCTTCTTCGCCGCGGCCTTCTTCGCGCCGCCGATCGACTCGATCTCGATCCGCGTCAGGCGGCTGCGGTAGCCGTTGTGGAGCCGGTAGCCGGTGCGCTTCTTGTACTTGCCGATCCGGATCTTCTTGCCGAGCTCGTGGCCGACGACGCGCGCGGTGACGGTGAGGGTCGGCTCGAGGTCGGGCGCGCCGTTCCCGCCGACGAGCAGGACGCGCGGGTTGAACGTCTTGCCCTCGTCGGTCGCGAGGCGGTCGACGAGCAGCCGCTCGCCCTCCTGGACGCGGTACTGCTTGCCACCGACGGTGATGACTGCGTAGCTCACGGCGTGTAGGTCATAGGCGTGGAAAACGCGGCCGGAAGGGCCGCGAACCGGCGCAGTGTAGCGAAATACGGGCCGCTACCGGCGCGGCGAGTCGAACTCGTCGCCCCACTCCGACATCGGCACGTAGCCCCACTCGTCGCCCGGATCGCCGTTCGGCGAGGGCTCCGGCTCGGCGTCCGGCTCCTCCACCGCCTCGGGCTCCGGGACGGCCTCGGGCTCCGGCTCGGGCTCGGCCGGGACGGCCTCGGGCTCGGGCGCCTCCGCGCCGGCGTCGGCTTCTGCGTCAGGCCCGGCGCCGTTCGTCGCGGCGGCGGGCTTCTTCCGCTTGCGGCCGCCGCGCGAGCCGCGGCGCGTCTTCTTCTTCTTCGGCGCGGCGCCGTCGGCGGCCTCGCCGTCGGCGGGCGCCTCGGCCGGCTCCGGCGTCTCCTCCGCCTCGGCCTCGCGGCCGAGATCGTCGCCGGGAACGTGGATCGTGACGGCGCGCGGCTCCCCGGCGGCCTCGGCCTCTGCCTCGGGCTCCGCCTCCGCCGGCGCCTCGCCGTCCGCCGCCACGGCAGCCGCCGCCGGCTTCTTCCGGTTCCGGCCGCCGCGCGAGCCGCGGCGTGTCTTCTTCTTCGCGGAAGCCGCGGCCGCCTCTGCCGTCTCCTCGCCCTCGGCCGCCGGCTCCTCCTCGACGACCTCCGGCTCCTCGACGACCGCCTCGTCATCCACGACGACCGCCTCGCCGGCCGCCGCGGTCTTCCGCGCGGGCGGCTTCCGCGTCGGCTTCTCCGCCTCCGCCTCCGCCGTCAGCGGCTCCGGCGGCTTCTTGCCGGCGCGCCGGACGAGCGTCGCGTACGCGACGCCGTCGAGCACGCGCTCGATCCTGACCTTCGGCTTCTTCCCGACCTGCGTCGCCGCGTCCGCGACGACGATGTCGAACCCCTCGACCTTCCCGGACGCCGCCGCCGCGTCGTGCTTGTCCACCTCGACGAGCTCGAGCTGGATCTCCGCGCCCTCCGTGAACGGCGCCGCCGGAGCGAGGTCGGCGAGCTTCCCCTCCGCGAGGACGACGAAGTGGTCGAGGTGCATGTTCGGCTTCCCGTCGAGGAAGAAGCGCCGCTTCGTCAGCGCCTCGAGCTCGACGAGCCGCCGCGCGCCGGGGCCGACGAGCGCGCTCGCGATCCCGTCCGCGAGCTCGACCCGGAACGCCTGGCTGCGCGACCCCGCCGCGAGCGCCCGCAGGCGCCGCTCGACGTCGATCGCCGCCGACGCCTCGGAGTACACGATCCCGTCGCCGCCGCACGTCGGGCACTTGCGCGTCATCACCTCGCGCGGGCCGTCGGTGACGTTCTGCCGCGTCATCTCGACGAGGCCGAGCGGCGAGATCTCGACGACGTACGTCTTCGTCCGGTCGCGCTCGAGCTCCGAGCGCAGCGCCTCCTCGACGGTGGCGCGGTTCTTCGGGTTCGCCATGTCGATGAAGTCGATGACGATGATCCCGCCGATGTCGCGCAGCCGGAGCTGGCGCACGACCTCCTTGACGGCCTCGAGGTTGTTCTTCGTGATCGTGTCCTCGAGCCGGCCGCTGGCGTTCTTGCCGCGCGAGCCGACGAACCGGCCGGTGTTCACGTCGATGACGGTGAACGCCTCCGCGTAGTCGAAGATCAGGTAGCCGCCGGACGGGAGGTCGACGCGGCGCGAGAGCGTCGACTTGATCTCCTGCTCGACGCCGAACTCGTCCATCAGCGGCGCCTTCTCCTTGTAGCGGATGACGCGCTCGACCATGTGCGGCGACGTCTTCTTCAGGTAGCCGGTGATGCGCTTGTACGCCTGGTCGTTGTCGACGTACGCCTTCTCGAAGTCGCCGGTGAAGAGGTCGCGCGTGACGCGCAGCGGCAGCTCCGCCTCCTGGTAGACGAGCTCCGGCGCGGACGCCGTCTTCGCCTTCGCCTGGATCGAGCGCCACAGCCGCTGGAGGAAGACGAGGTCGCGCTCGATGTCCTCGGCGGACGCGCCCTCGGCGGCGGTGCGGACGATGATCCCGCCCTCCTTCACGTCGAGGCCGCGCAGGATCTCCTTCAGGCGCCCGCGCTCGTCGTCCTCGAGCCGGCGCGAGACGCCGAGCCCTTCGCCCTGCGGGACGAACACGACGAAGCGGCCCGGCAGCGAGATCTGCGTCGTCAGCCGCGCGCCCTTCGTCTTCATCGGGTCCTTCACCGCCTGGACGAGGATCGTCTGGCCCTTGCTGATCAGGTCCTGGATCTTGCGGCCGTGGCCCTTCTCGAGCTCGGGGCCGACGATCTCGTCGACGTAGAGGAAGCCGTTCTTCTCGAGGCCGATCTCGACGAACGCGGCCTCCATCCCCGGCAGGACGTTGTCGACCTGGCCGAGGTAGATGTTCCCCGCGATCGAGCGGCGGTCGGCGCGCTCGAGGTAGACCTCGGCGACCTTGCCGTCCTCGAGGACGGCGACGCGCTGCTCGCCGACGTCGACGGAGACGATCAGCTCGCGCTTCGCGGCCGGGAGCGGCGCGCGGCGCGGCGCCTGGCGGCGCCGCGGCTGGTTCTGGCGGCGCTCCTGGCGCTGGGAGACGGCCTTGCGCTCGGGCTGCTTGCGCTCGGGCTGCTTGCGCGCGGGCTTCGCGGCCTTCGCGGGCTTGTCGGCGCTCTCAGGCTTGTCCGCCGCGTCGGCGGCGGGGCCCTCGCCGGGCTTCTTGCGCCCGCGCCCGCCGCGGCTGCCGCGCCGGCGCTTCGGCTTCGTGGGGTCGGTCGGGTCGGTTGCGTCGGCCGCGCGAGGCGCGGCCGGCGGTTCGGCTACGGGCTCTGGACGAGCCTCGGAGACTTGAGGGGCCGCGGCGCTCGGCGCGGCGGCGGTGTCGTCGGAAGCGTTCTTCCGTCGGCGGAACCAGGGCAAGCGAAAACTCCTTCGGAATGGCGCGCGGCAGCGACACCCAGGGGCCGGAGCCCGGCCGGGCGGCGCGCGCGCGGATGGTTGATGGTGGAAGACATGGGCATGAGCCTCGGGCCCAGCGTAGCAGCGGCTTCCGGCGGCGTCGTCCGTCCGTCCGACCCCGGACCTACGATCCGGCCCATCCACGACCCGGGAGGATCGGAGTGACGGGGAAGCAGGAGGCCGAGGAGCTGCTCCTCATCGAGGAGGCCGACGCGTGGTTCGAGTACCTCGAGGCGACGCGAGGGCAGTCCGAGACGCGCTACCGCGAGGTCGAGCCGTGGGCCTGGGCCCGGCTGACCCAGCGGATGCGCGCGATCAAGGCCCGCCGCGCGAAGCTCCGTCCGGCGGCCGCGTAGCCTCCCCGTCCCGGTCGGCGAGCCGCAGGACCGCCGCCTCGCCGAGCGCCCGCGTCCCCGTGTAGGCGACGGCGCTCTTCACGGCCCAGCCGGCCACCGGGATGAAGTCGAGGAGCTGCCGCGCGATCGTGCGGAAGCCGAGGCCGGCGGCGAGCGTCGCCCCGACCTCCGGGATCAGCTCGCGGCTCGTCTTCCGCCCGTGCACCTGGCCGAGCCGCAGCACCATCCGGATCTGGTTCAGCGTCAGCACCGGCAGGTCGGCGCCGGGGATGAAGACGACCGCGGCGACGATCGCGTTCTTCCGCGCGAACGCCTTCACGATCTGGTCGGAGACCGGGCCGCGCAGCGCGGGCACGCCGGCGGCGAGCGGCGCCGCCTCCTCGCGCAGCCGCTCGGCGATCGTCCGCGCGATGTCGTCGACCGGGAACCCCGCGCCGGCGCCGACGTGGACGATGTCCGTCGCCATCACGAACGGGAGCGACTGGTCCTCGAGCGACGCGCCGGCCGCGACGACGACGATCGGCACGCGCGCCGTCCGGGCGCGACGGAGCGCGCGCTCGTCCTCCTCCCCCGGGTCGCGCCCGAGGACGTGGACGTAGACGGATGCGCCCGCCGGGTCGTCCGAGTCGCGCACCGCGCCGGGCGACGCGCCGCGGGCGAGCTCCCGGCGGAGCACCGCGGCGAGCTCGCGCGCGCCGCCGACCGCGAGCGACCGCGGCCGCGCGCCGGACGCGTCGACCTGCGCCATCGTCTTCCGCACCGAGACGGGGTTGATCGGCAGCTTCATCATCTGCGGCCCGCGCGCGACATGCGCCCGCGCGCGTACACGGCGAGGAGCACGCCCATCGCCGCGAGGTTCGAGATCATCGACGAGCCGCCGACCGAGACGAACGGCAGCGGGATGCCGGTGATCGGCGCGATCCCCATCGTCATCCCGACGTTGACGAAGAGCTGGAAGAGCAGCCCGACGACGATCCCGCCGGCGACCACCGCGGAGTAGAGGTCGCGCGCGACGGTGACGACGCGAAGGCCGCGCCACAGCACGAGCAGATACAGCGCGAGCAGGATCGACGCGCCGACGAAGCCGCGCTGCTCGCTGAACGACGCGAACACGAAGTCGGTGTGGTGCTCGGGCAGGAAGTCGAGGCGCGTCTGCGTGCCGCCGAACACGCCGCGGCCGCGCACCTCGCCCGAGCCGACGGCCGCGATCGACTGCTGGAGGTTGTAGCCCGCCGCGGCCGAGCACGTCGACGGGTGCGTGAAGCAGGTGAGGCGCTCCTTCTGGTAGCCCTTGAGGAAGTCGACGCCGACGGCGGGGCCCGCCCAGAGCACCCCGACCGCGAGCAGCACCCCGACGCCGCCGATCAGGAGCAGGTGCTTCCACGGCGTCCCCGCGACGAAGAGCATCGCCGCGAGCGCGGCGAGGTAGACGAGCGCGGTGCCGAGGTCGGGCTGCGCGAACACGAGGACGACGGGGACGATGCCGAGCCCGAGCACCTTCAGCGTCGTCGAGAACTCGTTCAGCCGGCGCGCGCTCTCGGCGATGAAGCCGGCGAGCGCGAGCACGAACAGCACCTTCCCGAACTCGGACGGCTGGAACGTGAAGTAGCCGAGGTTGATCCAGCGCGTCGAGCCGCGCGCCGCGCGGCCGGCGACGAGCACGATCGCGATCAGCCCGATCGTCCCGATGAAGATCGCGCGCCAGTAGCGGCGGTAGAAGTCCGGGTCGATCAGCGTCGTCACGACGAGCGCGACCGCGCCGACGGCGGCGTAGAGCATCTGCCGGTCGAGGAAGTACGACGGCTGCCCCTTCACGTCGAACTTCGTCACGCCGGCGATCCCCCAGAGCCCGACCACGACGAGCCCGGCGACGCCCGCGAGCAGGATCCAGTCGACCGACCGGACGACCTCGACGATCGTCGGGCCCTCCGCGCGCCTGTCGCGCAGCCCCGTGCGTTGGGATCCGGCGTACTCGAGCATCAGTCGGAGTGGATCGGGCCGGCCTGCTTGACCTTGACGTGGAAGTACTTCGCGAACACCTGCGCGGCGGCCGGCGCCGCCGCCGTCCCGCCGTGGCCGCCGTTCTCGATCACGGCGCAGACGACGAGCCTCGCCGCGTCCGACGGCCCCCAGCCGCACCACCACGACTGGTTCTGGACGCCGAGGTAGCCCGGAAGCGAGACGACCTTCTCCGCCGTCCCCGTCTTGCCGGAGATCGAGACGGGGAAGTTGCCGAAGACGGCGTTCGACGTCCCGAACGGCATGTGCGTGCCCTCGTAGAGCCCCTGCTGCACGACCTGGAGCGCGGCCGGGTCGATGCCGACGCCGTGCGGCGCGGGGATCGCGGGCACCGGCACGGCCGTCCCGTTCGGGTTCTCGACGTCCATCAGCACGTGCGGCGTGACGAGCTTCCCGCCGTTCGCGAGCAGCGCGTAGAAGCGCGCCATCTGGAGCGGCGTGACGAGGAGGTCGCCCTGGCCGATCGCGAGCTGGATCGAGTTGCCCGGCTTCCAGAGCCGGTCGACCTGCCAGCAGCACGGGTCGGTCCTGCGCGTGAAGCGCGCGTGCCGCCACGCGATCGTCGGCACGAGCCCGTCGGACTCGGGGCCGGCGTCGGTGCCGGTCGCCGCGCCGAAGCCGAAGAGCGACGCCCACTTCTGCAGCGGCTGGCCGCGCGCGCCGGGGAGCTCGTAGAAGTCGTTGCCGAGTTGGTAGAAGTACGTGTCGCACGAGTACGCGAGCGCGGTCGGCAGGTTCATCTGCTGGTTCACGTTCGGGTCCCAGTTGTGGAACGTGCGGTGCGAGCGGTCCTCGGGCGCGGAGTACGTCCCGGTGCACGGCAGCGTCGAGTACGGCGAGAGGATGTGCTCCTGCATCGCGGCGAGCGCGGTGACCGGCTTGAAGACGGAGCCGGGCGGATACGTCCCCTGCAGCGCGCGGTCGAGCGACGGGTAGTTCTTCTGCGCCGCGGTCTTCGCGGTGAGGCCCTCCGCGTTCAGCTCCTTCGTCGTCACGCGGCCCGCGTAGACCGACGGGTTGTACGACGGCGACGACGCGAGCGCGAGGATCGAGCCGTCCCGCGGGTCCATCGCGACGATCGCGCCGCCGCGCGCCGCCCACTGGCCGTTCGCCTGCGCGAGGTGGATCCCGTACTGCAGCGCGTTCTGTGCCGCCTGCTGGAGCTTCACGTCGAGCGTCAGCCGTACGGCGTGGCCGGGCTTCGAGAGCGTCGTGACCTCGAGCTCGCTCCGCGGATGGCCGAGCGAGTCGACGTTCATGCGCGCGGCTCCGGCGATCCCGCGGAGATACGTGTCGTACGCGGACTCGACGCCGGCCTGGCCGATCTCGTCGCCGCCGCGGTAGCCCTTCTTCGCCAGCGTCTTCAGCTGCGCGCTCGAGATCTCGCCGACGTAGCCGAGCAGCTGCGCGGCGCTCGAGCCGTACGGGTAGTGGCGGATGTACGACGGGCCCATCTCGACGCCGGGGAACTGCGCGGTGTGCTCCGCGAGGAAGTTGACGAGCGGCTCCTTCACGCCGTCGCGGACGACGACCGGCGTCACCGGGTCGCCCTGGTGGCGCTTGATCGCCGCGGCGATCTCGTACAGCGGCACGCGCGTCACGCGCGCGAGGCGGCGGAGCTCGTTGTAGCGGTCGACGTAGTTCTTCGGCAGGTCGGCGGGCCAGAGCTCGACGGCGGTCGAGTCGACGTTCGAGACGAGCACGTTGCCGTTGCGGTCGAGGATCACGCCGCGCGGCGCCTGGATCGGCACCGTCCGGAAGCTGTTCGCGCGCGCCTGGTCGACGTACTTCGTCCCGGAGAGGACCTGCAGCGCCCAGAGCCGGAGGAAGAGCGCGCCGAAGACGAGGGCGACGAGCCCGCCGAGGACGGCGATGCGGAGCGCGAGCTTCGGCGTCAGCCGGTACGGCTCGACGACGCTCGACTCGCGCGGGATGAAGCGGCGCGACGCCGAGCGCCCGGTCGTCGTGCTAGCCAAGCAGCCGCACCTCCGTCGAGAGCTCGTTCCGGTCGATCGGGCGGAGCAGCCGGCGGACGAGCGCGTAGACCGGCGCCGTCAGGATCAGGTTCATCGCCACCGACGGGAGCAATCCTTCGAGCACCGGCACCGCAGGCGCACGCTCGCCGAGCACGAAGTGCACGAGGAGCAGCCCGAGCGAGTAGAGGACCGTCACGACGAGGACGGAGAGGAACGGCGCGTGCGCGCGGTCGCGTCCGGTCGTCTCGCCGTAGCGGCCGATCCAGTAGCCGGCGAGCGTGAGCATCAGCGACGTCAGCCCGAGCTGCCCGAACGACGCGGTGTCGACGACGAGCCCGCCGAAGAAGCCGCCGATCGCGCCGACGATCGCGCCGCGCAGGAGTGCGACGGAGACGAGCGTCACGAGCAGGAGGTCGGGCACGCCGCGGAGGATGTGCACCTGCGTGAGGATCGAAACCTGGACGATCGCGGCAACGAAGAGGAGCGCCGCGGCCTTGAGGCCGTCGACGACGCTCACGGCAGCTTCGGGGCCGGTTTCTTCGCGACGAGGGCGATGACGGACGAGAACGTCCCGAACTGCGTGTACGGCGCGACCTGCACCTGCACGAAGATCGCGTTGTCGCTGTAGCCGACGGAGAGCACGCGGCCGATCGGGATCCCGTACGGATAGAGATCCGGATAGCGCGGGTCGCGCGTCCCCTGCGTGACGATCCGGTCGCCCTTCTGCACGACCTGGTCCTTCGGGACGCGGTCGAGGATCAGCGACTCGCCCTGTCCGCGGCGGATCAGGCCCGAGACGCCGGTCGAGAGGTCCTTCGCCGCGACGGCGCTGTCCGCGTCGGTGATGAGCGTGACGACGGAGCTGCTCGGTCCGACGTTCGTCACGCGACCGACGAGCCCGTCGGGGGTGATGACCGGCGTGTTGAGCCGGACGCCCGAGTGCGAGCCGGCCGCGATCGCAATCTGCTGGTTGAACGGGCCGGACGGGAACGAGATCACGCTCGCGTTCACCGGGCGGTAGTCCTGCGGGTACGTCGGGCCTTCCTCGTAGCGGAGCTGGCGCTTGAGCGCGGGGAGCTGCGCGGCGGCGGCCGCGTTCTTCAGCGCCTCGGCGCGCAGCTCGCGGACCTCCTTGCGGAGCTTCTCGTTCTGCGACTTCGCCGACGTCAGCCCGTGGAAGTAGCCGTAGACGTCGCGGAACGGCTGCGCGACCCGCTCGGCGGCGGTCTGGAACGGCCGGAGCGCGGTGGCGCCGTAGCCCTGCGCATCGTGGAGCGCGCCGGAGGTCGGCGACCGGAACGAGATCGTGAGGAGCGCGAGCGCCACGATCACGAGGATCGCGAGCACGAGGCGGCGGATCAGCGTCGCCCGGCCCCTGGGGGGCCGCTGGCCCGACTTGGAGCGCTGGACCGACGAGCCCAGCACCGCCACCCTCGCGGTGCGGTTCGGGGGTGCCACAGGGCAAGGGTACCGGGCTGCCCGGCGAGGCGCATCGCCCGGGGCGGCCGTGCTCGTTGCGAACGGCGCTAGTAGCGGCGGCCGTTCCGGGAACGGGCCCGGGCCTTGTTCGAGCGGTGGATCGCCTCGAACTCCTCGAGGCTCCGCCCGGAGCCGACGGCCACGCAAGTGAGCGGGCTCTCGGCGAGGTGGACCGGCATCTGGGTCTCGTGGCGGAGCCGCTCGTCGAGGCCCGTCAGGAGGGAGCCTCCGCCGGCGAGCACGATCCCGCGGTCCATGATGTCGGCGGCGAGCTCCGGCGGCGTCTTGTCGAGCGTCGACTTGATCGCCTCGATGATCTGGGTCACCGGCTCGTCGAGCGCGCGGCGGATCTCCTCGGAGGCGAGGATCACCGTCTTCGGGAGGCCCGTGAGCATGTCGCGCCCGCGCACCTCCGCCTGCAGCTCCTCGCGCATGTCCCACGCAGAGCCGATCTCGAGCTTGATCTCCTCCGCGGTCTGCTGGCCGATGAGCAGCTTGTAGTCACGCTTGATGTGATTGATGATCGCCTCGTCCATCTCGTCGCCGCCGACGCGCAGCGACTGCGAGACGACGATGCCGCCGAGGCTGATCACCGCGACCTCGGTCGTGCCGCCGCCGATGTCCACGATCATGTTCCCCGTCGGCTCGGCCACCGGGAGCCCGGCGCCGATCGCGGCGGCCATCGGCTCCTCGATCAGGTACGCCTGGCGGGCACCGGCCGAGAGCGTCGCCTCCTCGACCGCCCGCTTCTCGACGCCGGTCACGCCCGAGGGAACGCAGACGACGACGCGCGGATGCGCGAAGCGGTGCTGGTGCACCTTCTGGATGAAGTGGCGCAGCATCTGCTCCGTGACGTCGAAATCGGCGATCACGCCGTCCTTGAGCGGACGGATAGCCTGGATCGTCCCGGGGGTTCGCCCCAGCATTCGCTTCGCCTCGACCCCGACCGCGTGCACCTCGCCCGAGCGCTGGTCGATCGCGACGACGGAGGGCTCCGAGAGGACGATTCCCCGTCCGCGAACGTAGACGAGGGTGTTCGCCGTCCCGAGGTCCACGGCCATGTCGCGCCCGCCGAAGCCGGTCAGTCCCGAGAAGAGGCCCATAGACCGCCGGG
>DATJOZ010000092.1:0-20017 GCA_035506655.1 Gaiellaceae bacterium | reverse complement strand
ACGGGCTGACGAGCGCGATCATGGACGCGCGCCGCGACGAGACCGTCGAGGCGGTGCGCGCGACCGACTTCCTGCTCGGCCGCGACGAGTGGGGCGCGGCGTGGATCCGGCGCTACCGCGAGAAGCAGGCGGCTGCCGCCTCGTGAGCGCCGTCGAGGAGCTTCCGGAGCCGCCGGCGCAGGACCGCGTCCGGCTCCGCTTTCTCCAGGTCGCGGAGGATCACGCAGTCAAGGAAGCGCGCGTCCTCGCCGGGACGACGATCTTCGACGCGGCGAGCTGGAACGGCGTCGCGATCGACTCGACCTGCGGCGGCCACGGCACCTGCAAGAAGTGCAAGGTGCGCGTCGTCTCCGGGAACGCTGGACTCAGCGCCGTCGACCCGCGCGCGTTCTCCGTCGAGGAGCTGAAGTCCGGCTGGCGGCTCGCGTGCCGCGCGCCGGCGCAGGAGGACCTCACGGTCGAGGTCCCGCCGCTCCAGACGCGCCCGAAGGCGGCGCTCGCCGGCGTCGGGCGGCACGTGATCCTGCGGCCCGCCGTGCAGAAGCGCTACCTCGAGCTCGACGAGCCGTCGCTCGAGGACCAGGCGTCGGATCTCGAGCGCGTGCTCGCGGCGATGGACGACCTCGAGCTGAGGGTGCCGCTCGACGTCGTCCGCGGGCTCGGCGCGACGCTCCGCGCGGCGGACTGGAAGGTCACCGCCGTCGTCGTCGACGACGTGCTGACCGACGTCGAGCCCGGCGACACCTCCGGCTCGCGCCACGCGATCGCGTTCGACCTCGGCACGACGACCGTCGTCGCGACGCTGCTCGACCTCGAGACCGGCCAGCCGAAGGCGGTGCGCTCGATCCTCAACCTGCAGCAGCCGTTCGGCGCCGACGTGATCACGCGGATCTCCGCGACGATGATGGACGGCGACGCGCTCGCGCTCCTGCGGACGCGGGCGCACGAGACGCTGCAGCAGCTCACCGACGAGGTCTGCGCGGAGGCGGGAGTCGCGGCGACCGGCGTCTACGAGGTCGTCGTCACCGGGAACGTGACGATGATCCAGCTCGCGCTCGGGATCGACCCGGAGCCGCTGTCGATGGCGCCGTTCACGATCGCGGCGCGGACGCTGCCCGAGGCGCGCGCCGCCGACTTCGGGCTGCGCGTCCACGAGCGCGCGCCGGCCGTGCTCTTCCCGGCGCTCGGCGCGTACGTCGGGCCGGACATCGTCGCCGGGATCCTCGCGACCGGGCTGACGCTCGACCGGCGCGTCCGGCTCTTCGTCGACGTCGGGACGAACTCGGAGATCGTCCTCGGCTCGTCCGCCAAGGCGCTCGCGTGCGCCGCGCCGGCGGGCCCCGCGTTCGAGGCGGCGCAGATCCGCTGCGGGATGCGCGCGGCCGACGGCGCGATCGAGGGCGTGAAGATCCGCGACGGCGAGATCGAGCTGACGGTGATCGGCGACGTCGAGCCGGCGGGGATCTGCGGCTCGGGTCTCGTCGACGCGGTCGCGGAGCTCGTCGGCGCGGGGATCCTCGACCACTCCGGCCGGTTCGTGCTCGGCTCGTCGGAGCGGCTCGGGAAGATCGGCCAGGAGAACGTGTTCCATCTCGCCGAGGGCGTGTACCTGACCCAGCGCGACGTGCGCGAGCTCCAGTTCGCGAAGGCGTCGATCGCGACCGGCTGGTCGATCCTCTGCCGCGACCTCGGGATCGAGCCGGAGGAGATCTCGCAGGTGCTGCTCGGCGGCTCGTTCGGCTCGTACCTCACGGCGTCGAGCGCGGTGCGGATCGGGCTCGTGCCCAAGCTCCCGGTCGTCCGGATCGTCGCCGCCGGGAACGTCGCCGGCGAGGGCGCGAAGATCGCCGCGCTGTCGGTGACCGAGCGCGCGGCGGCACAGGCCGTCCTCGAGGAGGTCGAGTACGTCGAGCTCTCCGGCCGCGAGGACTTCAACGACCTGTTCATCGACCGGCTCCGGTTCCCGGGATGACGATGGGTCCCGAACCGACACGGCCGGTGCCAGGCACCGGCCGTGGCCGCGACCGACATGCTTCGTCGGTCTTCGCGCGTCGACCCGCGGAGCCAAGCCGCCTCGCGCCCCGCGGAGAGCGGGGTGTCCCAACGAGCCACGGGCCTGACAGGCCGCGTCCGGTGCCAGGCACCGGACGCGGCCTGAGGGGCCAGGGCCGGACGGTCGTCGTCGCGTGCGGGGCGCTCGCGCTCCACGTGAGGCAGATCGCGGCGCGGCGCGGCTGGGATCTCGAGGTGCGGCCCGTGCCGCCGGAGCTCCACAACCGGCCCGAGCGGATCCGCGCCGCGGTCGAGGAGACGGCCGCCGGGGACGACGTCGTCGTCGCGTACGCGCACTGCGGCGCCGACCTCGAGGGCTTCCCGCGCCTCGGCGGCGCCCACTGCTACGAGGTCTACGGCGCGGAGCACGAGCCGGCGGCGTACTTCCTCACGGACTTCCTCGTCCGGAGCTTCGACCGCGTCGTCTGGCGCGGGCTCGGGCTCGACCGGCACCCGGAGCTCCGCGACGACTACTTCCGGAACTACGAGCGCTGCGTCTGGCTCGCGCAGGAACCGACGCCGGAGCTGCGCGCGGAGGCGGAGAATGCCGCGGAGAGGCTCGGGCTCCCGCTCGAGGTGCGCGAGGTGGGCGACGCCGGGCTCGAGCGGGCGCTCGAAAAACTGCTGAAGGGACGCGAATGCTGATCAACGAGATGCCGCGCTACGAGATCCTCGACGAGTTCGCGCTGGAGGAGATCGAGCGCGGCTGGCGGCGCATCGTGAGCGAGCTCGGGATCGACTTCCTCCATCCCGAGGCGCTCGACGTCCTCCGCGGCGCGGGCCAGGAGGTCGACGGCGACGTCGTCAGGTTCGACCCGGACTGGATCCTCGAGCAGGTCGCGAAGGCGCCGCGCGAGTTCGACCTCCAGGCGCGGAACCCGGAGCGCACGGTCCACATCGGCGGCGACCACATGGTCTTCTCCGCGGTCTACGGCTGCCCGTTCGTGCGCGAGGGCCTCGAGCGGCGCGACGCGACCTACGACGACTTCCAGAACCTCGTGCGGCTCGCCCAGGCGTTCCCGCAGCTCGACTCGCCGGGCGGGACGATCTGCGAGCCGAACGACCTGCCGCTCGACTCGCGCCACCTCGACATGGTCTTCGCGCTGCTGACGCTCTCGGACAAGCCGTTCATGGGCTCCGTCACCTCGGGCCCGAACGCGGCGGACACGATCGCAATGGCGGAGATGGTGTTCGGCCGCGAGTCGCTCGAGCGGACGCCGGCGATCATCTCGCTCATCAACGTGAACTCGCCGCTCCGCTACGACGACCGGATGCTCGCGGCGCTGCTCGAGTACGCGCGTGCGGGCCAGGCGACGGTGATCACGCCGTTCCTGCTGATGGGCGCGATGTCGCCCGTGTCGGTGCCGGCGACGCTCGCGCAGCAGGTCGGCGAGGCGCTCGCGGGGATCGCGCTCGTGCAGACGATCCGGCCCGGCTGCCCGGTCGTCTTCGGCTCGTTCCTCTCGAACACGGACATGCAGTCGGGGTCGCCGAGCTTCGGGACGCCGGAGTCCGCGGTCGGGCTCTTCTGCACCGGGCAGATCGCGCGCCACTACGGGCTGCCGTTCCGCGGCGGCGGCGCGCTCACGTCGTCGCAGGTCGTCGACGCGCAGGCGGGGTACGAGTCGATGATGTCGCTCTGGCCGACGTTCCTCGCCGGGACGAACTTCGTCATGCACGCGGCGGGGTGGCTCGAGTCGGCGCTCGTCTCCTGCTACGAGAAGTTCATCGTCGACGTCGAGCAGCTGCGGATGCTGCACGAGGTGTTCAAGCCGCTGCAGGTGAACGAGGAGACGCTCGCGTACTCCGCGCACCAGGAGGTGGGGCAGGGCGGCCACTTCCTCGGCGCGGCGCACACGCTC
This sequence comes from Gaiellaceae bacterium, assembly GCA_035506655.1. Classification (GTDB taxonomy): domain Bacteria; phylum Actinomycetota; class Thermoleophilia; order Gaiellales; family Gaiellaceae; genus Palsa-739. Next base: position 16,103 of record DATJOZ010000092.1, on the reverse strand, counting down.
GAGCGGTTCCGCGAGTGCTTCTACCGGCCGCTCGTCTCCTCGACGGAGAACTACGAGCGCTGGAACCGCCTGGGCGGGAACGACACCGCGACGCGCGCGACCGAGATCTGGAAGAAGACGCTGGACGAGTACGAGGAGCCGGAGATCGACCCGATGCTCCGCGAGGAGCTGAAGGCCTACGTCGACCGGCGACGCACCGAGTTGGGGGACTGACATGGCAACGGTGGGTGACGTGATGACGACGGGCCTCCTCACGGCGGAGGCGACGATGCCGCTCGTCGAGGCGGCGAAGCAGATGCACGAACGGTCGGTCGGCGCCGCGCTCGTGATGGACGGCGAGCGCGTGGTCGGCATCGTCACGGAGCGCGACGTCCTCCGAGCGGTCGCCCTCGGGCAGGTCGAGGGGACGTACGTCGGCGCCTGGATGACGCGCGGGCCGGAGACGATCGAGCCGTCGGACACGACGGCGCACGCCGCGTCGATGATGATCCACGGCGGCTTCCGGCACCTTCCCGTCGTCGATGCGGGGAAGCCGGTCGGGATCGTGTCGATCCGCGACCTCATGCGCGTCGTCCTCGACGACGAGACGCCCCGCGGTGCCTGACGCGTCCATGTTCGTCGACGGCGCGTGGACGGGCGCGCTGTCGGGAGAGACGTTCGACGCGGACTCGCCCGCGACCGGCGAGACGATCGCCGCGGTGCCGCGCGGCGGCCGGGAGGACGCGCAGGCGGCGATCGCGGCCGCGAACCGCGCGGCGGACGGCTGGGCACGCGCGACCGCGTTCGAGCGCGCCGACGCGATGCACCGCGTCGCGGACGTGATCGAGCGGCGCGCCGACGAGCTCGCGCGCACGCTCACGCTCGACCAGGGGAAGCCGCTCCACGAGTCGCACGACGAGGTCGCGGAGCTCGTCCTCTACTGGCGGAACGCGGCGGAGGACGGGAAGCGGCTCGAGGGGCGGCTCGCGAACTCGTTCACGCCGGGGAAGCGCGTGCTGCTCGTGCGCCGGCCGCGCGGGACGATCGGCGTCATCACGCCGTGGAACTGGCCGTACACGATGCCGGCGGAGCTGATCGCGCCCGCGCTCGCGTGCGGCAACACGGTCGTCTGGACGCCCGCGTCGACGACGGCGGTCGCCGGGATCGCGCTTGCCGAGTGCGTCGTCGAGGCCGACCTACCGCCGGGCGTCTTCAACCTCGTCACCGGGCCCGGCTCCGTCGTCGGCGACGAGATCGCGCGGAGCCCCGGGACGCACGGCGTCGGCTTCATCGGCTCGACGGAGACCGGCCGCAAGGTCGCGGAGGCGGCGGTCGGCAAGGCCGCGGTGCTCGAGCTCGGCGGCAACGGGCCGGTCGTCGTGCTGGACGACGCCGACCTCGACCTCGCCGCCGAGGCGGCCGTCACCGCGTGCTTCATGTGCGCCGGCCAGAGCTGCACGGCCGGCGAGCGCCTCCTCGTCCACCGCGCCGTGAAGGACGAGTTCGTCGCGCGGCTCGCGCGGCTCGTGACCGAGCGCGTCGTCCTCGGCGACCCGTTCGCGGACGGTACGACGATGGGCCCGCTGAACAACGCCGGCGTCGCGGAGAAGATGGACGAGCACGTCGCCGACGCGGTCGAACGCGGGGCGGAGGTCGTCGCGGGCGGCGCGCGCGCACGCGGCTTCCCGACGGATCTCTACTGGCAGGCGACGGTGCTCGACGGCGTCCCGACCGACGCACTCGTCGCGACGGAGGAGACGTTCGGCCCGGTCGCGCCGGTCGTCGCCATCGGCTCGCTCGAGGAGGCGATCGAGCTGACGAACGCGTCGCCGTACGGCCTCCTCGCCGCGATCTTCACGCGCGACCTCGCAAAGGGGCTCCGGTTCGCCGAGGCGGCGCGCACCGGCTGGGTCAACGTCAACGACTCGTCGAACTACTGGGAGAGCCACCTGCCCTTCGGCGGCCGCTCCGGCACCGCGAGCGGGATCGGCCGCGTCGGCGGTGCGGCGCCCATGGAGACGTTCACCGAGCTGCAGACCGTCGTGCTCGCGTGAGCCGCGACGTCAGGAGCAGACGGCGCGCATGATCAGCGGCGCGGTCTTCGCCGGAAAGCCGTTGTTCGGGTCGAACCCTCGTCCCGTGAAGCCCGCCGCCCAGAGGCCTCCGGCGGCGTTCGGCGCAAAGCCCTCGATTCGCTCGCCGTTTTCGAGCACTGTCCTCTGCCAGCGGTTGTTCCGCCAACGCTGAACCGCGGGGCCGGCGCCGCCCTGGCTGTAGCCATCGTCGTCTCCGGCGAGCCCGGCAAGCAGCACGTCCCCGGCCGCACGGATCGCGAGGTCGTCCACCCACGTGAGCAACGTGTCCGCCGCAACGTCTTGCCACTTCCTGCCGTTCCAGCGCAGGACGACGGTGTCCGCCCACGCCGGCCCGTTGCCGGAGCTGGCCGCATTCCCGGCAGCCCATACGTCCGTGGGCCCGGAGGCGGCGACGGCGGTCAGCTCGGGTTCGTAGTCCAACCCGGCGCCGCCGTTCGGCGGGGGCTGCAGGTACGACGACCAACGGGTGCCGTCCCAGTGGAGCTCGAGAAAGCGTCGGTCCGTCTCGTCGCCGACCGCCCAGACATCACGCGGTGAGATCGCCACGACGTCGAACAGCTCTGCCGATGGGCGGCGCAGGACCTGCGTCCAGCGCGATCCCGTCCAGTGCAGGACGATCGCCGCTCCCGCCGAGTCCGAGCCGACGGCCCACACATCGTGCCCCGAGGTCGCGGCAACGGCCGAGAGGCGGCGTGCGCCCGGGACGGGTATCCGTGTCCACTTCGCCCCGTCCCAATGCTCGGCCAGCGCGCCCTTCCCCGGGCCGAAGCCGGTACGCGACGTGGAGCTGCCGAGCTCGCCGACGGCCCAGACGTCGGCGTGGGCGGCGATTGCGACGCTTTCGAGCACGCCTGCCACCTTGGGGCTCGGGACGGCCGTCCACCGCCTGCCGTCCCAGTGCTCGGTCAGTGCAGGCGGTCGCTGTGTCCTGCTCCAGTCGGACGCGCCGCCGACCGCCCAGGCATCGGCCGACGTCAGGGCGGAGACCCCGAACAAGCCCCCGCCCGGGACCTGTTCGCTCGGGACGACGCTCCACGAGAGCGTGCAAGGCGGCCCACTCGCAGCGGCGGTCGACTCTCGGCCGCCGCCGATCGCGAGCACCGCGACGAGAGCGCAGACCCCGAGCGCGACCCTTCCTCGCATACGCAAACGGTACCCGCCGCGTAGCATCGGGCCGCGTGAGCTACGACTTCGTGATCGTCGGCGGCGGCTCGGCCGGGTGCGCGCTCGCGAACCGGCTCAGCGCCGACCCGTCGACGCGCGTCCTCGTCCTCGAGGCAGGCCGGAAGGACGCTCTCTGGGACGTCTACGTCCACATGCCGGCCGCGCTCGCGTTCCCGATCGGGAACAAGCGCTACGACTGGATGTACGAGTCGGAGCCGGAGCCGCACATGCACGACCGCCGGATCTACCACGCGCGCGGCAAGGTGCTCGGCGGGTCGAGCTCGATCAACGGGATGATCTTCCAGCGCGGGAACCCGCTCGACTACGAGCGCTGGGCCGCGGAGCCGGGGCTCGAGAGCTGGGACTACGCCCACTGCCTCCCGTACTTCAAGCGGATGGAGAGCTGCCTCGCGGGCGCGGACGAGTACCGCGGCGGCTCGGGACCGCTCGTGCTCGAGCGCGGGCCGGCGAACGGGCCGCTCTTCGACGCGTTCTTCGAGGCGGTGCAGCAGGCCGGATACCCGCTGACGGACGACGTGAACGGCGAGCGGCAGGAGGGATTCGCGCGCTTCGACCGCACCATCCACCGCGGCCGGCGCCTCAGCGCCGCGCGGGCGTACCTCCACCCGGTGATGGGCCGGCCGAACCTCGAGGTGCGGTGCGGCGCGTTCGTCGACCGCGTCGTCTTCGACGGGACGCGCGCGGTCGGGGTCGAGGTCGGCGGCGAGGTCGTGCGGGCGGACGAGGTGATCCTCTGCGGCGGCGCGATCAACTCGCCGCAGCTCCTGCAGCTCTCGGGCGTCGGGAACGTCGACGACCTCGAGTCGCTCGGCATCGACGTCGTCGCGCACGTGCCCGGCGTCGGCGAGAACCTCCAGGACCATCTCGAGGTCTACGTCCAGCACGCGTGCACGCAGCCGGTGTCGGAGCAGCCGTCGCTGAAGAAGTGGAAGCGGCCGTTCATCGGCGCCGAGTGGCTGTTCCTCCGCTCCGGGCCGGGCGCGACGAACCACTTCGAGGCCGGCGGCTTCATCCGCTCGAACGACGACGTCGCGTACCCGAACCTCATGTTCCACTTCCTGCCGCTCGCGATCCGCTACGACGGCTCGGCACCGGCCGCGGAGCACGGCTACCAGGTGCACGTCGGGCCGATGTACTCCGACGCGCGCGGCTCGGTGAAGATCGTCTCGACCGACCCGCGCGTGCATCCCGCGCTCCGCTTCAACTACCTCTCGACGGCGCAGGACCGGCGTGAGTGGGTCGAGGCGATCCGCTGCGCCCGCGCGATCCTCGGGCAGCCGGCGTTCGCGCCGTACGACGGCGGCGAGACCTCGCCCGGGCCCGCGATCGAGACGGACGAGGAGATCCTCGACTGGGTCGCGCGCGACGCCGAGACGGCGCTCCATCCGAGCTGCACGTGCGCGATGGGGCCGGTCGTCGACCCGGAGACGATGCGCGTTCGCGGCGTCGACGGCCTCCGGGTCGTCGACGCGTCCGTCTTCCCCTTCGTCACGAACGGGAACATCTACGCGCCGGTGATGATGGTCGCCGAGCGCTCGGCCGACCTGATCCTCGGGAACACGCCGCTCGCGCCCGAGAACGTCCCCTATTACCGCCGTGCTGACCGGGCTACGAGTCGCTGAGCTGCTCGACGCGCTCGGCGCGAAGACGCCGGCGCCGGCGAGCGGCTCCGCCGCCGCGCTGACGGGCGCGCTCGCCGCGGCGCTGGCCGAGCTCGCGGCCCGGTTCGCGGGCGACGACGACGCCGTCGAGCGCGCGCGCGCGCTCGGCGCCCGGCTCGGCGGGCTCGCCGACGAGGATGCGGCCGCCTACACCGCCTTCATGGCCGGCCGCACCGACGAGACGCGCGCCCGGATCGTCGCCGTTCCGGAGGAGATCGCCGCCTGCGCCGACGAGGTCGCCGCGCTCGCCGAGCGCGTCCGCGCGGAGCTCGCCTCGAGCGTCGCGGGCGACGCCGAGGCCGCGGCCGAGCTCGCCCGGTCGGCGGCCCGCGTCGCGCGCCGTCTCGCCGCGCTGAACGTCTGAGCCGTTTGTCACACTCTCCGGCGGAAAACAACCCGTCGAAGGAGGCTGGACCCAGTGTCAACCACGGTTGTGCTCGAAGATGAGATGTACACGGACGAGGCCGGGAGCCTGTGGTGGATCTTCCTGATCACCGGCACCCTCTGGCTGTGCCTCTCGCTGATCATGTTCCGCTTCAACATCACGTCGGTGAACACGATCGGGATCCTCGCGGGCATCGTCTTCCTGTGCGCGGGCGTTCTCGAGTTCGGGATGGTCTTCGCGGTGCGCGGCGGGTGGTGGAAGGCGCTGAACGCGCTGCTGGCCGTGATCCTGATCGTCGCCGGGATCATGTCGTTCGTCCATCCGGGGAACGCGTTCACGGCGATCGCCTCGATCATCGGGTTCGTCTTCCTGTTCGTCGGGATCTTCGACGTGATCGCCGCGTTCGCCGACCGGACGGGCCTCTGGTGGATCCGGCTGATCGTCGGCCTGCTCTGCATCGGCCTCGCGTTCTGGGCCTCGGGCGACTTCCAGCGGAAGTCGGTCCTCCTGATCACGTGGATCGGGCTCTTCGCCCTGCTCCGCGGGATCAACAGCTTCGTGGTGGCGTTCACCGTCCGCCACGTCCACAAGGAGATGCAGGCCGGCTAGTCGCTAGCCGTGACTGAGCTCGCGGAGCGTCCGCTCGATCCGGTCGAGCCGCTCCGCGAGCTCGTCGAACCGTCTGTCGACCTGATGCTCGAAGGTCAGCTCGGTCGCGGCCTCCTTCGCGGCGCGCTCGGCGGCGGCCCGTGAGACGAAGCTCGACGTGATCACCGCGGTGACGATCGCGAGGAACGCGATCCCCTCGAGCATCACGAACGACGCGACGATGCGGCCGACGCGGTCGGCCGGCGTGACGTCGCCGTAGCCGACCGTCGTCACGGTCTGGAGCGCCCACCACATCCCCACCCAGACGTTCTTGTACTCCGTGTGATCGAGGAGCCGCATCAGGACCCCCGCCCCGACGACGACGCAGGCCGTCGCCGTCACGATCACACCGGCGGCCTTGCGCACCGACGGCGGCTGCGAGAGGACGGCCTCCATCCGGCGCTCGACGATGTTGATCCTGGGACGGCTCACGGGCGGATCATCGTGCACGCCGCAGGTCGCGGCGGTGTGCGAGCGCGGGGGAGAGGGCGGCGGCGAGCACGAGCACCGTCCCGAAGAGGACGAGCCAGAAGAAGATCGCCATCACGATCCCGAGCGACCCGTATGTCTTCGAGTACCACTCGAGCCAGTGCGCGAGCAGCAGCACGGAGACGAGCCGCAGAGCGACGAGCCCGAGCAGCGTGAAGACCGCGCCCGGCAGCACGTCGCGCCAGGGAATCCGCTTGTGGAGCAGGAGCCACGGCGCCCACACGAAGAACGCGAGCAGGACGGCGAGCCAGCCGACGTCGAGCAGCCAGGCGATCCACCAAGGGTGCCCCTGGAGCGCGTGCGCCTGGACGACGAACAGGAGCGTCAGCACTGCGAGCGCGCCGAGCACCGCGAGATAGCGCGACTGGTCCGCGATCACGCTCTTGCGGAGGTCGATCCCCCACGAGCGCGCGTGCGCGATCTGGAGCACGCGTCCGAGCCCGAGCCCGAAGAAGAAGAGGTTGACCGCGGCGATCAGGACGGCGGAGAGCTTGTGCCCGCCGGCGCCGACGAGCACCGTGCGGAGGAGATCCGCGGTCGCACCTTCGAGCGTCAGCCGGTGCACGACGCGGTCGGCGAGCGCGTGCGGATTGTCGTAGACGTAGGTCGACTCGAGCAGCAGGAGCGGCAAGAGCGTGAGGAAGACGTACGCCGCGAGCAGCACGGCGAAGAGCTGGCCGTCCGCAGCCTGATAGCGGCGCACCCAGCCGACCGTCGCGCCCGTGCGCGAGGCGGGATCGGCGTTCTCGATCCAGAGGCGGCCGCGCTGATAGACCGCGGTGCCCCGTTCGACGGCCCTGCTCATGTGAGTCGCAGATTACGACCCCGGCGCGCGGTTGCCGCGAGGTGAACGTCATGTTGCGTCTTGTGCCCGCCCTTGCAATCGTCCGGCGGGTCTGTCAGGTTTTCCCTCGTCTGTTAGGGGGCGCGGGTCGGGCGACCGCGTTGGACAGGGGGAGGAACGCGACGTCAGCTCCGGCTTACGTTGCTGCGGCCGACAGCTTCAGTCTGATCCGACTTCGGCAGCGGCGTGCGCGGATCTGGCTGACGGCTGCGGGCATCGTCAGCCTCGCGACGATCTACGTCGGGCCGCTCGCGATCGCGCTGTCGCGCGCCGCGGTCGCGCCCGTCTCGACCGCGGGGCCGCTCCCCGAGCTGAAGCTGCCGTACGAGTCGTTCGCGCGGCTGAACGTCCCGAAGCTGCACGCGGCGCCCGTCGTCGCCCCCGTCTCCGCAATCCCGGCGATCCACGCGCCCGCAACGCCGCGCCGCGTCCCTGTCGTCACCGACTCGTACACCCTCGGCGCTCCCGCGCCGGCGTCGCCCTCGACGCAGGCGTCGGCGCTCGCGAACGCGCCGGTCGTCGTGGACGAGGCCGGCACCCCCGTCAACGTCACGACGACCACCACGACCGCGGCCTCGCCCCCGGCGGCCGCGCAGCCCGTTCCGGCGGCGCCCGCGAAGCCGGCCCGCTCGCTCCAGGGCGTGACCGGCGGCTCGGGGACGATCTCGTCCGCCGGCAGCGGCGACATCTCCGCGGCGTCCGGCGCAGCGGACATCGGCGGCACCGCACCCACGCCGCCGCCCCTCGACGTGTCGCAGCCCTCGGCGCCGCCCCCGTCGCCGACGCTCGACGTCACGCCGCCGTCCGGCGGGGGCGGCGCGTCGCTCGGCAGCGTCTCGACGCCGCAGCCGTCCGTCGCACCCTCGACGTCCGGGGCTGTGTCCGCGTCGCCCTCCGGCGGGTCCGCGACCTCCGGAGGCGGCTCGACGCCGGTCGCCGGCACCGCGCCCGCGGGCTCCGGGAGCTCGGGCACGTCCGGCGCGCAGCCGGGCGCCGGCGGCGGCACCGCGGACGGGCCCGCGGCGGCCGGCGCCGGCACGAGCGCGCCGGCAGGCACGACGCCTCCGCCGCCCGACCCCGCGGCGAACCCCGGCAGCGGGCCCTCGCCTCCGTCTGCATGGGCGATCGACCTCTCCGGCACGAGCGCAGCGCACACGATCTCCGTCGCGTCGTCCGGCGACGACCTCGTCGTCACCGTCGACGGCGCCGCGACGAGCCGGCCCGCCGCGAGCGTCGCGAGCGTCAGCGTCGCCGGCGGCTCGGGCGACGACGCGTTCACGGTCTCCGGCGGCTTCTCGGTTCCCGTCTCGCTCGACGGCGGCGCGGGCTCCGACACGCTGAACGGGCCGGCCGCCGACACGACGTGGACGATCTCCGGAGCCGGCAGCGGCTCGGTCGCGGGCGCCGACTTCGCCGGCTTCGAGCACCTCGTCGGCGCGCCGGACAACCAGGACACGTTCGACGTGCTCCGCGGCGGCAGCGTCGAGAGCGTCGACGGCGGCGCGGGCGGCTACGACACGCTGGCGGTCGCCGGTGACGAGCTCGGCACGACGCCGACGAGCCAGAGCTCGGGCTCGGTCACGGTGGACGGAGCGACGATCGCGTACGCGGGCCTCGAGCCCGTCCACCTCAGCGGGGCGAGCGTCACGATCAACGGCTCGGACCTCACGCTCGGCGACCTGATGAAGGTCGGCCCGGGCTCGACGCCCGGGACGATCGAGATCGACAACTTCGACTCGATCCTGACGAGCCTCCCCCTCGGGGAGATCACGACGTTCACGATCGCCGGGACGAGCTCGGTGACGATCAACGGCGGCGACGGCGGCGACACGGTCGAGTTCATCGGCAACTACCAGGTGCCGAGCTCGAGCCTCACCGTCAACGCGGAGACGATCAAGGTCGACTCCGGCGTCACGATCGACGTCGGGAGCGGCGTCGGCCACGACATCACCTTCAACGCGATCTCGAAGGGCAACGGGAAGAGCTTCGTCGGGCTGACCTCGACGCTCCTCGGCGTCGGCGCCTCGATCGACGTCGACGGGGCGACGCTGAACGCGAACAACGTCGACTTCGAGGCGGTCTCCGGGACGCTCTCGACGACGGTGAACGGTGCCGGGCAGACGCTTCCGGGCGGCGGCACGCTGAACGTCGCCTCGACCGCCGGCTTCGACTCGACCGGGACGTTCACCGTCGCCGGCGCGACCGGCACCTGCACCTACACCGGCACGACGGCGACGAGCTTCACGGGGATCACCGGCTGCACCGGCACGCCGGCCGACAAGGCGAAGGTCGAGCTCGACATCACGCAGAACGGCAACAGCGCCGGGATCAACTACGCGGCCGTCCAGCTCATCTACACCGCCGAGGTGAACGTCCACGGCGCCTCGTCGATCACCGCCTCCGGCGACGTGACGATGGCGAGCTCCGTCGACGTGACCGCGACCGCGAACGCCGCCGGCGGCCCGGACAAGGGCACCTGGGACGCAAGCGCCTCGTACAGCAAGGGCGACGTCGTCACGTACAACGGCAAGCGGTACGACGCGAAGAACGACGTCCACAGCGCGACCGCGCCGGACTCGGACGCGACGAACTGGGAGGTCGCGGACGCGAAGGACTCGTCGGTCGCCGCGACCGTCCTCGTCGCGAACTCGACGAGCAAGCTCACCGACACGAGCTCGATCACGGCCTCGAGCGGCAACGTGAAGATCACGTCGTCCCTCAGCTCGAGCATCACGACCGTCGCCGACTCCTCGGCGGCGGGCTCGGGTGCGGGGATCGCGGTCGGCGTCGTCGTCACCGACTCCGAGGCCTACATCGACAGCACGGCCACGACGCCGGTCACGGCGAAGAACCTCACCGTCACGGCCGACACGAACGACACGGCGCCGACGTCCGGCACCTCGAGCCCGAAGGGGTCGCAGGGCAACGACACCAAGGCGAACGACCCGACGAACAACCCGGCGAACCAGAACTCGAACGGCGACCCGAATGCGCAGAAGAACGCGGCCGACACCAAGGGCAACGGGCTCTCGAAGACCTCGGACGGGAACGAGAACCTCACGGCCGCGCTCGCCGTGACCGTCCTCGTCGCGACGACGAACGCGTACATCGCGCCGGACGACCAGAGCTCGAACCACACGCTCGACATCGGCACCGGCGCCGTCGTCGTCCACGCGGGCGCCTCGACGAGCTCCTCGGCGATCGCGAACGCCGGCAACGTGAAGTTCTCGCCGGACGCGCCGACCTTCACGGGCGCGAGCGCGAGCGGCGGGAACCTGACCGGCGGCTCGACGTACTACTACCGCGTCAGCGCGACGTTCGCCGCCTCCGGCTCGACGACGGTGAACGGCGCCTCGCAGGATCTCTCCGGCGGGACGCTCACGGTCGCCTCCGCGATCGGCTTCGACGACACGGGCGAGCTGACGGTCGCGGGCGCGACCGGCACGTGCCTCTACACCGGCCACACGACGACGCAGTTCACCGGGATCACGGGCTGCACCGGCACGGCGACCGACGGCGGCGCGGTGACGGCGTACCACGAGAGCCTGCCCGGCCCCGAGGCGAGCTACACGGTGCCCGGCGGCGGGAGCTCGAACCAGATCACGCTCAACTGGACGGCCGTCCCGAACGCGACCGGCTACAAGATCTACCGCGGCGATTCGAGCGGTGGAGAGCTGCTCCTCGCCACCGTCGGCGCGGTCACCTCGTACAGCGACACGACGAGCACGACGCCCGCCGGCGCGATGCCGACGGACGACCCGAGCTCCGGGATCGCCGTGGCGGTCGCGGTCGACGTGCCGGTGATCTCGACGCACGCGTACCTCGCGGGCCGCGTCACGATCAACGCCGCGTCGACGACGCTCGAGACGGTCGCGCCCGGCTCCGGCAGCTCGACCTACACGGCGCACTCGACGTCGGGCGCGGGCGGCGGGAACGTCGGCTTCGCCGGGTCGATCGCCGTCAACGTCGTCACGGCCACCGCCACCTCCGGCGTCCGGACGCCGACGCCCGTCGCGGTGAACGGCGACCTCGGGCTCAGCTCCACGACGAACCTCGCGAGCGGCGCGGTCGCCGACGCGAAGCAGTCGAGCGACGGCAGCACGACCGGCATCGGCGCCTCGTTCGCGCTCAACGTCGTCAACGACACGACGACGGCGGGCCTCGACGACGGCGCGACGCTGACCGGGACGAAGAACCTCACCGCGACCGCGCTCGACACGGACGCGATGACGACCACCGCGAACGGCGGCGCGGCCGCGAAGAGCGACAGCCTCGTCTTCTCGGCCCAGGTCGCGATCTCGATCTCGAACGTGACGACGAGCGCGACGATCGGCAGCGGTGCCGCGACGACGCTCACCGGCGGGCTGACGGCGCACGCGACGCAGAACGCCTCCGTGACGACGAAGGCCGTCGGCGCCGTGAAGGGCGGGAACGCGGGCATCGGCCTCTCGCTCGCGCTGACGGTCGCGAACCACCTCGTCGACTCGCAGCTGAAGCGCGACCTCGCCGCGGCCGGCGCCGTGAGCTTCACGGCGGACGGCTCGTCGATGACCGACTCCGAGGCGACCGCGAGCGCCGCCGGTGCGAAGGACAAGGACAGCGACACCTCGACCAAGGACGTGAATGGCAAGGCCGACTCGAACCTCGCCGTCGGGAACGACGCGTCGAACAAGGAGAGCGGCAAGGACTCCGGCACCTCGAGCACGCCGAAGGCGTCGAGCGGCGAGGGCGGCGGCTCGTCCGTCGAGGTCGCCGCGGCCGCCGCGATCACGAAGGTCACCTCGAAGTCGATCGCCGCGCTCACGGACGGCCTGACGTTCTCGACGACCGGCGCGCTGAGCCTCTCGAGCTCGGCGAACACGGACTCGACCGCGAAGGCGAGCGGCAGCGCGGTCGACGGCAGCTCGCTCAACATCGGCGCCGCCGTCGCGATCGACGTCCCGACCGTGGTGAACGAGGCATCGGTCGGTGTCGGCACGCTCGTCGACTCCCACGGCCTGAGCCTGGCCGCCACGATGCGGAACCTCTCGGGCGACCAGAAGCACAGCTTCGATGCCGAGGCGACCGCCGGTGCCGGCAAGGGCAAGTTCGGGATCGCCGGCTCGCTCGCCCTCACGATCGCCGACGTCACGACGAACGCCGAGATCCACGCGAACGACGGCCGCGGGCCGCCGAACGACCAGCTCCACGGATTCGACCTCTCGCTCACCGCCACGTCCACGGTCGAGACGACCGACAAGGCGAAGGCGAACGACACGGACGCGAAGACGGTCGGAGTCGGTGCCGGTGCGGCCATCCTCAGCATCGACGACACGACCACCGCGACCATCGACAACGGCGCGATCGTCCAGGGCGCCAAGAACGTCACCCTCTCCGCCACCGGCTCCGACACGGCGACCGCCTACGCCGAGGCCGGCACGAGCGCCGCCTCCGGCTCGGACTTCTCGCTGGCGGCCGACGCGGCGATCTCGCTCCCGACCGTCACGACGAGCGCGACGATCGGCACCTCCGGCACGGCGCTCGACGCGACCGGCGCCGTCACGCTCACCGCGACGCAGACCGCGAAGGCGACGACGACCGCCAAGGGGAGCGCGACGACCGGCGACGTCGTCCTCGGGCTCGCGCTCGCGCTCGCGCTGCCGGACGACGAGGTCACCGCGTCGATCCAGCGGAACGTCACCGCCACCGGCGCGGTCAGCCTCAGCGCGCTCGGCTCGTCGGAGACGGCGACGGAGGCCGACGCGAGCGCCAGCGGCGCGGCGGGCAAGGGCGACGACACGTCCGGCAAGGACGTCAACGGCAAGGCGAACGACCAGCTCTCGAACGCGAACACCGAGCGGACGGACAACACCGGCAACGCGGCGAAGACGTCGAACACCGACGGCGCGCGGGCCGACACCTCCGACAACAACGGCTCGGGCAGCGGCGACAGCAACACGGTCACCGTCGCCGGCGCGGTCGCGATCAACATCGCGACGACCGTCTCGCACGCCTGGCTCGCAGACGGGATCACGGTCACCTCGGGCGGCATGGTCACGATCAAGACCTCCGCGAACACCGACGTGAGCGCGAAGGGCGTCGGCAAGGAGACCGAGGCCGGGAGCGCGGGCATCGGCGCCGGCGTCGCGGTCAACTCCGTGTCGATCACGAACGACGCGTCGACGGGCAACTCGACGATCAGCTCGAACGGGCTCGACGTCGAGGCCGTGATGACCGTCAACGGCGACGACCGGATCCAGCGCTTCGACGGCACCGAGTGGCAGACGATCGACCAGGGAGACTCGTTCCCGGAGGCGCCGAGCGACGGCGACTACTTCCAGCTGACGAAGGCGGCCGCTGCGACGACGACCGTCGACGGCGCGAGCCAGGATCTCTCCGGCGGCACGCTCACCGTCAAGAACACCGCCGACTTCGCGTCGGCCGGGACGTTCACCGTCGACGGCGGCACCGGGACGTGCACGTACACCGGCAAGACGGCGACGAGCTTCACCGGGATCACGGGCTGCACCGGCACGCCGGACGACAAGGCGCTCGTCACCGACACGACGGGCACGATCGTGAACGGCGCGGGCCAGAGCCTCGGCGCCGGGACGCTGACCGTGAACGACACGAGCGCGTTCGCGAGCTCCGGCTCCTTCACCGTCGCCGGCGGCGACGGCACGTGCGCGTACACGACGAAGACCGCGACGCAGTTCCAGGGCATCACGGGCTGCACGGGCACGCCGGCGTCGGGTGCGGCGGTGGCGCGGCTGGCGAAGGCGCCCGGCGTCTACAAGTGGACGGACAGCACGTCGTCGTGGGATCTCCAGTCGACCGGCGCGATCTCGACCGGCGCCGACTTCCCGGCGAGCCCGTCGACGGGCGACTGGTTCCGGCTCGCCGAGCACGACATCGACGCCGAGGCGACGTCGGGAGCCGGCGGCGACAAGGACAAGTTCTCGCTCGCGGGCGCCCTCGGCCTGAACATCGTCCACAACCACACCGACGCGACGGTCGGCGGCGGCGCGAGCGTCTCCGCGGGCTCCGGCAACGTCACCGTCAAGGCGCAGAGCAACGAGGAGGACACCGCGAAGGGCGACTCGACCGCGAAGAGCGGCCAGGTCGGGATCGGCGCCTCCGTCGGCATCAACGTCCTCGACGACGGCGTCACGCACGCGGCCGTCGAGAACGGCGCGACGCTCACCGGCGGCGCGGCGCTCTCCGTCACGGCGGCGCGGCACCACACCGTCACGACGGAGAACAAGGCCGGCTCGGCGGGCGGCGACGCGTTCAGCCCGTCCGTCTCGATCGCGATCGTCGACGACACGACCGACGCCGTCCTCGGCACCGGCCCCGCCTCGAGCGTCAGCGGCGCGGCGACCGTCCAGGCGACCGAGGAGCTCCACTCCGAGCTCTCCGCCGACGCGTCGGCCGCGGGCTCGGACGTCGCGGTCGGCGCGGCGGTCGCGGTGAGCGTCATGCAGACCTCGACGACGGCGAACGTCGAGCGCGACCTCACGGCGGCCTCGCTCACCGTCGCGTCCGACACGACCGCGCAGAGCGAGGCGAAGACGTTCGCGAGCGCGAAGGGCGCCGACGACTCCGACCGGAACGCCGACAGCGAGACGAGCGCGCAGACGACGAACAACCCGAACACGAACGGCAAGACCGGCGGCTCGCTCCCGCAGGGCAGCGACTCGACGACCTCCGCGAACTCGCAGACGTCGAGCCAGGGCGGCGACAGCGACAGCGGCGGCGTCGGGATCGCGGCCGCCGTCTCGCTCAACTGGGCGCGGCACTCGAACGTCGCGGAGATCGGCGACGGGACGCACGCGCCGACGATCTCGGCGTCCGGCGCGGTGAAGGTCAGCGCGTCGAGCCTCGTCGGCGCGAACGCGCGGGCGATCGGCGCCGCGGTCGACCTCCTGCACTCCGACACGAGCATCGGCGCAGGCGTCGGCATCAACGTCGAGGACGTGACGAACACGGCGTCCGTCGGCGGCGGCACGCACGTCACGGCCGGCGGGATCACCGTCGAGGCCGTCACGCCCGCCGGCAAGGAGAACGACTTCATCGTCTGGGGCATCGCGGCCGCGGGCGGCAAGAACACGGCGAGCATCTCCGCGGCGGTCGGCGTCCAGGTGCTGTCGATGCACACCACGGCGTCGGTCGGGAAGGGCGCGCATCTCACGTCGACCGAGGGGATCGACGTGACCGCCGCCGCGCCGATCGGCCTCCAGAACATCGCGCTGTCCGGCGGTCTGTCGACCGGCGGCGACGCGGTCGGCGGCGCGGTCGCGGTCAACGTCCTCAACGACGTCGCGACGCTGGCGCTCGTCGACTCGGGCACCGGCGGCGGCCAGGTCACCCATCTCGACGCGGCGAAGGCGACGAACGTCACGGCGAGCTCGTCGCTCAACCCGATCGTGCCCGACACGTCGATCACGAAGCTGACGCTCCCGGCGGTCTCCTCGGTCGCGGTCTCGGGCGCGGCGGGCGGCGGCGACGCGGCGGTGACCGGCTCGGTGATCGTCGACGTCTTCTCGATCTCGACGCACGCGCGGATCGCCGACGGCGCCCAGGTCAACCAGTCGGTCGCGGGCGGCAGCGACCAGAGCGTCTCCGTCACCGCATCGGACGACACGAAGATCGTGAACGTCGCGGGCGCGCTCGCGCTCTCGACGGGCGACGCCGGCGTCGGGATCGGGATCATCGTCGACGTCGTCAACAAGGACGTGAACGCGTCGATCGGCGACCCGACCGCGGTCGAGGCGGGCGGCGACGTCACGGTGAGCGCGACCGCGACGGAGCAGTTCCTCGAGATCGCGGTCGAGGCG
>DATJOZ010000091.1:0-3990 GCA_035506655.1 Gaiellaceae bacterium | reverse complement strand
GCGCTCCCGCTCGACGTCGGCGCGCACCCAGCAGTCGGCCAGATGGTCGTTGACGACGCCGCAGGCCTGCATCCCGGCCCACACCGTCGTCGGGCCGACGAAGCGGAAGCCGGCCTTCTTCAGCCGCTTCGAGAGCTCCTTCGACTCGGGCGTCTGCGCGAACCAGTCGGCGTGCGTGCGCGGCACGCCGTAGCGCGCCGGCCGGAACGACCAGACGAGCTCGTGCAGCGGCGTCCCCTCGTCGCGGAGCGCGAGCGTGCCGCGCGCGTTCGCGATCGTCGCCTCGATCTTCCCGCGGTGGCGGACGATGCCGGCGTCGCCGAGGAGCCGCGTCACGTCGCGCTCGCCGAACCGCGCGACCTTCTCCGGGTCGAACCCGGCGAACGCGGCGCGGAACGCCTCGCGCTTGCGGAGGATCGTGATCCACGCGAGCCCGGACTGGAAGCCCTCGAGGCAGAGCCGTTCGTAGAGCCCGCGCTCGTCGCGCACCGGCCGGCCCCATTCCTCGTCGTGGTACGCGACGTAGAGCGGGTCGCTCGTGCCCCAGCAGCGCTTCGGGTCAGCCGACATCGACGCGGATCACGCCGTCGACGACCGAGACCGGATACGTCTCGACCGGCTCGTACGCGGGGAGCGAGAGCGGCCGCCCGCTCGACAGCTCGAACGCCGAGCCGTGGCGCGGGCACACGACGGTGCACGCCTCCTCGTCCCAGTCGCCCTCGCAGAGCGGGCCGTCGTCGTGCGAGCAGCGGTCCTCGATCGCGTAGAGCGAGCCGCCGCAGTTGTAGACGCCGACCATCCGCGAGCCGGAGACGACGACGAGCTTCTTCGAGCCGGGCGGGAACTCGTCCGCCGGCGCGACGTCGATCTGCACTAGGTCAGTTCCAGTTCGTCGAACCCCGCAAGGCCCTCGGGCAGCGGCGTGCCCTTCGCCTTGTGCAGCGCGACCTTCAGCGTCGTCAGCCCGAGCAGCGCGCACTTGAGGCGCACCGGCGTCAGCGGGATCCCGATCTCCTCGAGCAGCTCCTCCTTGTCGAGCGACGCGACCTCGCTCGCGGTGCGGCCCGCGACCATCTCCGTGAGCATCGAGGTCGCAGCCTGCGAGATGGCGCAGCCGCGGCCGGAGAACTTCACCTCGTCGATCGTCTCGCCGTCCTCGCCGAACGCGACGTAGATCGAGACCTCGTCGCCGCAGAGCGGGTTCTGCCCGTCGGCCTCCGCGTCGGCGTCGTCGAGCGTGCCGTGCCCGCGCGGGTTCTTGTAGTGGTCGAGGATCACCTCGCGATACATCTGGTCGAATTCACTCACGCGAACACCTCCCGCACGCCGTGGAGGCCGTCGACGAGCTGGTCGATCTCCTCGGGGATCGTGTACAGGTAGAAGCTCGCGCGGTTCGTCGCCGGCACGCCGAGATGGTGCATCAGCGGCTGGCAGCAGTGGTGGCCCGCGCGGATGGCGACGCCGTACCGGTCGAGGATCTGCGCGACGTCGTGCGGGTGGATCCCGTCGAGGTTGAACGAGACGACGCCGGCGCGCCGGTCGGCCGGCGGCCCGTACAGCGTGATCCCGGGGACCTCGGCGAGCCGCGTCAGCGCGTACGCCGCGAGCTCGTGCTCGTGCGCCTCGATCAGGTCCAGACCCGCGGCCTCGAGATAGTCGACGGCGGCGCCGAGCCCGACCGCCTCGACGATCGGCGACGTCCCCGCCTCGAACTTGTGCGGCAGCTCGCCCCACGTCGTCTTCTCGTAGCGCACGGAGCTGATCATGTGGCCGCCGAGGAGGAACGGCTCCATCTTCTCGAACAGCTCGGCGCGTCCCCAGAGCGCGCCGATGCCGCTCGGCGCGCACATCTTGTGGCCGGAGATCGCGAGGAAGTCGACGCCGAGCGCCTGCACGTCGACGCGGAGATGCGGCGCGGCCTGCGCTGCGTCGCAGACGACGATCGCGCCCTGCTCGTGCGCCCAGCGCACGACCGGCGCGAGGTCGGCGATCGTCCCGAGCGAGTTGGAGACGAGGTTCGTCGCGACGGCCTTCACGGTGTGCTTCGCGGCGATCTCGTCGAGCCCGGACCAGTCGACCTCGTCGTCCTCGTCGAGCGGCAGCATCACGAACTCGGCGCCCTGGCGGCGCGCGATGTACTGGAACGGGACGAACACGGAGTGGTGCTCGAGCTCCGTCACGACGACGGCGTCGCCGGGCCCGAGGTTCGAGAGCCCCCAGGCGTACGCGACGAGGTTCAGGCCCTCGGTCGCGTTGCGGACGAAGATCACCTCGCGCGACTCGGGCGCGTTGAGGAACGCGGCGACCTTGTCGCGCGCGCCCTCGAGCCCGGCCGTCGCGCGCTCGCCGAGCACGTGGACGGCGCGGTGGACGTTCGCGTACGACGTCTCGTAGAACTCCGACATCGCGTCGATCACCTGGCGCGGCTTCTGTGAGCTGTTCGCCGAGTCGAGATACGCGAGCGGCTTCCCGTGGATCAGCTGCTCGAAGATCGGGAAGTCGGCGCGCAGGGCGCGCGCGTCGAGTGAGCGCTGGGCCGTCACAGCCATGTGCTCATCGTAGCCAGCTAGGGCAGCTTGAAAGAGGCGCCGGCGTAGCCCGACGCTGCAGCTTTCACAGAGCCGCGCGGGAAGCCCGTCAGCTTCGCCTTCCCGGAGCCGTCGGCGTGCGCCGTGTGGCCGCCGGCCGTGAAGGTCGCGCCGCCGACGCCGAAGCCGTCGTCGAGCGCCTGCGCGACCCAGGTCACGACGGTCCTCCTGCCGACCTTCTTCGAGGTCTTCGTCAGCTTCACGGAGAGCCCGGGCGGGAGCGTCTGCTCGATCAGCGAGGTGCCGGTGTTCACGATCACGTCGACCTTGCCTGGATCCCCCGGGACGCCGACCGCGGAGACCTGGTACGCGGTGCCCGGCACCGACGCGCTCACCGTCGCGCCGAAGTCCATCCCGTGCGTGCGCGAGCGCGCGACGTGGACCGCGCCCTGGCCGGTCCACACCGCCCAGAGCCGGTCGGAGCCGTCGACCGAGAGCGCCATGTGCGGGTCGCCGCCGCCGAAGCTCGCGTGGAACGTGACGCCGTCGCCCGACGGCTGGCCGCCGCGGAACGGGACGATCGAGAACGCGGTCGCGGTCGGGTAGCCGGGCGGCCACGCCATGAACGTGTTGCCGCTCTTGTCGGAGACGATCGGGATCCGATCGTCGTGCGGCGCAGTCGGCTTCAGCGCCGTCGGCGGCCCGGGCGTGAGGTCGCCGCCGAGCGCCTCGTAGACGAACGCGCCGTCCGCGTCGGCGTTGGAGTAGAACGCGACCTGGACGAGCCCCGACGTGTCGACCGCGAGCGACTCGCCGTAGCCGCAGCAGCGCGTGTAGACGTTCTTGACCTGTTCGCCGTTGAGCCCGCGGAAGACGTTGACGAAGCCCGTGCCGTCCTGCGAGAAGAGCGGCGTCCCGTCGGGCATCAGCGCCGCGCCGTCCACGCCGCCGAGCGTGTGCGACTGCGTCTGGATCGGGCCCGTCCACGAGTTGCCGTCATCCGTCGACGTCATCCGGCCGACGCCCGCCGCGTTCGGGAAGTAGAGCTGGATCGCGCCGCTCGGCTGCTGGACCAGCTGCGTCCGGCCCGCGATCGGGTCGTTCGTGACGATCGTCTTCGGCGCGCCGCCGTTCCGCGAGACCGAGATCGTGTTCCCGTTCGGCGAGTCGAAGGAGACGAGCTCCGTCCCCGCCTGGGTCTCGATCATCGACGGGACGACGATGTTCACGACGCCGCCGGAGAGCGTGGTCCACGCGGACGCGCCCGGCGCGGCGGCCAGGGCGGCGACGGCTGCGACGGCGAGGGCGACGCGACGCACTGCCCCTCGTTATGCCACGCGCGGCGGCTGCGTTCAACGGGGTCTTAACCCCGGTCTCAGCGTTCTCACAGGCGCCGGCCCGAGACTCGAACCGTGGCCCGTGGGTCGGTCGACGCGGAAGCTCGGTCGCGTATCGCGGCGGC
>DATJOZ010000090.1:0-2027 GCA_035506655.1 Gaiellaceae bacterium | reverse complement strand
CGAGCTTGTAGCGCCGCTCGAGCTTCACGCCGGCGATGCCCTCGACGATGTCGACGAGCTCGTTGATCGTGACGAGCTGCGACGAGCCGATGTTGATCGGCTCCGTCATCTCGCTCTCGAGCAGCCGCAGGATCCCGTCGACCGTGTCGTCGATGTACGTGAAGCTGCGCGTCTGCCCGCCGTCGCCCCAGATCTCGATCGCGTTCGTCCCGTCGAGCTGCGCCTTGATCACCTTCCGGCAGATCGCGGCCGGCGCCTTCTCGCGGCCGCCGTCGTACGTGCCGAACGGGCCGTAGACGTTGTGGAACCGCGGCACGCGCACGGAGATCCCGTAGTCCTCCATGAAGTGGCGGCACATGCGCTCGCCGAAGAGCTTCTCCCAGCCGTAGCCGTCCTCCGGCATCGCGGGGTACGCGTCGCTCTCCTTCAGCGCGGTGACGTTCGGGTCGGTCTGGTGCTCCGCCGCGTAGACGCACGCCGACGAGCCGAAGAGGTAGCGCTCGGCGCCCGCGTCGCGCGACGCGACGAGCATGTGCGTGTTGATCAGCACCGAGAGCATGCAGTCCGCCTTGTGCGTCTCGATGAAGCCCATTCCGCCCATGTCGGACGCGAGGTTGATCACCGTCGCGGCGCCGTCGGCCGCCGTCCGGCACGCCGCCGCCTCGCGCAGGTCGGCCTGGAGCTCCTCGACGCCGTCGTGGTTCTGGTACCAGCGGTCCGACGGCTTGATGTCGACGGCGCGGACGTCCGCGAACCCGCGCCGGCGCAGCTCGCCGACGAGATGCCCGCCGATGAATCCGCCCGCTCCGGTGACGACGACGCGCTTGTTCCTGTCCAGCTCCATGCGGGCCGTCATTCTAGGCAGCGGACCCGGAACCCCAGCTCTGCAGGGAGTTTGGCCTTTGTGAAGACGGTCGTGGCGGTCGTCTCGACGCGCTCGCCGAAGCGCTCCGAGATCCAGGCGCGCTCCTCGCGGCGCTCGCCCTCGCCGTAGACGGCGACCTCGGCGAGGCCCGCCGCGCCGGGGGCCCAGACGAGGCGGCTCTCGATCCGGTGGCGCCCGATCCCGTTCACGAGGTCGCGGACGAGGACGTCCCCGCTGCTCCACTCGAGCCGGCGCACGTGGCGCCTGCGGCGGCCGAGCCGGACGCTCGCCTCGAGCACGCCTTCGCGGGCGAACCGGAGCTTCACCTCCGGGAGCCGGCCCGAGCGGAACGCGCCCCAGAGCCGGAACTGGTCGCGGCCGTCGACCTTCACCGTCGAGTGCGCGGCCGTGCCGCGGAACCAGTCGCGCTCGCGTCCCGGCTCGTACGTGTACGTCCCGGCGTCGGCGAGCACCGGCCGGCCGCGCCACCAGAGCTGGAACGACAACGCGTCCGCGTGCGCGTGCGCGGGGAGGAAGTCCGGCGCCGCGCGGCCGCACCGGAACGCGAGCCACAGCGGCCCCTCGCGGACGACGGCGAAGCCGGAGTCCTCGAAGACGACGAGCCCCGGCGGCGGCTCGGGCAGCTCGAGCCTCGGCGCCTGCTCGAGGCCGCCGTCGTTGAAGAGCGCCGGCTCGCCGTCCGGCCGTGCGAGCCCGGCGGCGAACGCGCGCATCCGGTCGATCGCCTCGCCGAGCCACGAGTGCGGCGAGACGGCCTGCACCTCGAGCAGGTCGCGGAGGACGACGAGGTGGTAGACGGGGCTCCGCTCGTAGTGGCCGCCGTCGCGGAGCACCTGCTCCGGGAGCTCGCGGCGCAGCAGGTCGATGCCGCGGCGCGTCAGCGCCGGCTCGTCGAACGCGGCGCCGCCGAGGACGAGCGCGCGCGCGTTCCGGATCACGTGGTTGCCGAGGACATCGTCCTCGACGTTCTCCTCGAGCCGGCGCAGCTGCAGCCAGAGGCTCGCCGAGAGCGCCGGCGACGCGAGCTCGGGGACGAGCGTCAGCGCGGCGATCCAGTTCCCCGCGCGCGTCGAGAGCGGATACGGGTGCCACGCGTCGTCGTTCTGCGGCGGATGCGACTCGATCCAGCGCGCGACGAGCA
>DATJOZ010000089.1:0-6796 GCA_035506655.1 Gaiellaceae bacterium | reverse complement strand
CTGGGGTACCAGCACATCTTCTGGTTCTACTCACACCCGGCCGTCTACATCATGATGCTGCCCGGCTTCGGGATCATGAGCGAGGTCATATCCACCTTCTCCCGGAAGCCGATCTTCGGCTACCGGCTCATGGCCCTGTCGCTGATGGCGATCGTCGTCCTCGGCTTCTCGGTCTGGGCGCATCACATGTTCGTCAGCGGCATGGCGTCGTGGCTGCGCGTGCCGATGATGATCACGACGCTGCTGATCGCCGTGCCGACCGGGATCAAGATCTTCAGCTGGCTCGCGACGATGTGGGAAGGGAAGCTCCACTTCAACACGCCCATGCTGTTCGCGCTCGGCTTCCTGTCGATGTTCGTCATCGGCGGCCTGTCGGGCGTCATGCTCGGCGCCGTCCCGGTCGACATCCACATGAACCAGACGTACTTCGTCGTCGCGCACATCCACTACGTGCTGTTCGGCGGCTCCGTCTTCACGATCTTCGCGGGCATCTACTACTGGTTCCCGAAGATGACGGGGAAGATGTACGACGAGAAGCTCGGGAAGCTGCACTTCTGGCTCACGTTCGTCGGCTTCAACCTCACCTTCTTCCCGATGCACATCCTCGGCACCGAGGGGATGCCGCGCCGCGTCGCCGACTATGCGCCGAAGTTCGCCGACCTGAACATGTTCATCTCGCTCGCGTCGTTCGGGCTCGGCGCGTCGACGCTCGTGTTCCTCTACAACATGATCACGAGCTGGCGCTCCGGCGAGATCGCGCCGTCGAACCCGTGGCACGCGATGACGCTCGAGTGGCAGGTCAGCTCGCCGCCGCCGATCTTCAACTTCGACGAGATCCCGCAGGTCGTCGGCTCGCCGTACGGCTACGGGATCCCCGGCGCGAAGCACGCGATCCTCGCGCCGAGCAAGGAGGGCCAGGAGGTGGGGGTCACCTGACCGACGCCGACGGCACCCGGACGATCCTCGTCGTCGCGAACGAGACGGTCGTGTCGCACGCGCTCGTCGACCGGATCGAGGCGAAGGCCGCGGACGCGCCGACGCGCGTCGTCGTCGTCGCGCCCGTCAACCAGCCGCGCCAGGGCTATGTCGTCTACTACGACACGCGGCGCGCGGCGGCGCGCCGCCGGCTCGACAAGACGCTCGACCTGCTGCGGAATGCCGGCGTGCCCGCGACGGGGGTCGTCGTCGAGGCCGACCCGGTCGCGGCGGTGCAGGACGCGATCAACCAGCTCGAGCCGGACGAGATCATCGTCTCGACGCATCCGCAGAAGCAGTCGGGCTGGCTGCGCCGGAACGCGGTCGACGGGATGCGGAGGGCAGCCGGCGACATCCCGTTCGAGCACGTCGTCGTCGACCTCGCGGCCGAGCACGGCGAAGCGAACGTCCTCGTCGTCGCGAACCAGACCGTCCTCGGCGAGCCGCTGCTCGCCGCGATCCGCGCGCGCGCGGCGAAGAGCCCGGCGAGCTTCCTCATCATCTCGCCGCAGAGCGACGACGAGGGGAGCCACGACGCCGCGGAGAAGCGGCTCCTGCGCGCCGTCACGATGCTCCGCTCCGAGGGGCTCGACGTCCACGGCCAGATCGCGCACCCGGACCCGTACTCGGCCGTGATCCAGACGATGGAGGACGAGCGCGTCGACGAGCTGATCGTCTCGACGTTCCCGAACCAGCGCTCCGGCTGGATGCGGCGCCACCTCGTCGAGCGCCTCGTGGAGGACACGAAGCTCCCGCTCGAGCACGTCGAGGTCGACGTCCCCGAGGAGGTCCTCGCCTAGTGGCCGTCCACGCCGAGCATCTCGACCACGGCCACCACGAGGGCCATCCGCCCGAGCCGCATTACTCGTCCCGCGTCACGCCGGCCGTGCTCGGGATGTTCCTGTTCATCGGCTCGGAGATCATGCTCTTCGGCGCCTTCTTCACCGCGTACTTCTTCGTGCGCGTGGCGAACGGGACGCCGTGGCCGACGCCGCCGTTCGAGCTCCCCGTCTACGTCGCGTTCATCAACACGTGCATCCTCGTCACGTCGAGCTTCACGATCCACTGGGCGACCTCGTCGATCAAGAAGGGGAACGTCTGGGGGCTGCGGGCCGGCCTCCTGCTGACGTTCCTGATGGGCCTCACGTTCCTCATCACGCAGGTCGTCGAGTACCTCCGGATCGGCTTCAACACGAGCGACGGCGCGTTCCCGACGATCTTCTTCTGCCTCACGGGCCTCCACGGCGCGCACGTGTTCGTCGGCCTCTCGATCCTGCTCTTCATGACGATCCGCGCCTTCCGCGGGCACTTCTCCGCGGAGCACCACCACGGCGTCGAGATCGGCGGGATCTACTGGCACTTCGTCGACGTGATGTGGATCGTCGTGTACCTGACGGTCTACATCCTCTAGCGAGCCGTCGTGCGGAACCCGTTGCGGAGCGAGGCGGAGGCGTTCCGCTTCCTCCTCGTCGTGATCGGCGGCGCGGTCGCGATCGCCGTGGCGTCGTGGCTGAACACGTGGCTCGGCCTCGCCGTCGCGGTCGTCGTCGTCGTGCTGCTCGTCCGCTGGGTCAGAGGCGGATCCGGTAGCGCACCTCGGTGACCTCGACGCCGAGAAGCTCCTCGACCTTGCGCGCCGACTCGTCCGTGTCGAGCGTCCAGCCCGTCCGCTCGTAGAACCGCCGCGCACGCGGGTTGTCCTCTAACACCCAGAGAAGCGCCGTCACGAAGCTGCGCACACGCAGCGCGGCGAGCGTCGCCTCCATCAGCGCGGGGCCTGCACCGCCGCCCCATGCGCGCGGCAGCGCGTAGATCGCATAGAGCTCGCCGTCGCCGGATCCGTCCCGCGCCGGCCCGGAGGACGCGAATGCAGCCACGCCCACGTCGTCCTCGGCAACGAAGAGGTCGCCGATCGAGGCGTCGTCCGTGAGCACCCGCTCCCAGAATGCGCGACGGCGCTCCACGTCGAGGCCCGCGAGCCGTTCGGCGCCGATGAGGTGCTCGTAGGCCGCCTGCCACGTCCCGATGTGGACCGCCGCGATCGCAGCGGCATCACCCGGCACCGCCCGCCGGATCACGGCGCTACTTGCCGGCGTTCGTCGAGACGTAGTCCGCGACGGCCGCGATCTGGGCCGGCGTGAGCTTGCCCTGGAACGCGGGCATGACGCCGCCGCCGTTCGTGACCTGGTGGATCACGATCGCCTTCGCCGGCTTCAGCTGGTCGAGGTTCGGGCCGACCGTCCCGGTCGCGCCGGCCGCGGCGAGCGTGTGGCAGCTCGCGCACTCGGCCTGGAAGATCGCCTTGCCGTCGTTCCCGAGCTGCGACGGCGGCTTCGTCGCGCCGCCCTGACCGGCGACCGAGGCGACGTACGCGGCGACGTCCTGGGCGTTCTGGCCCTTTACGAGGTTGTCCGGCATCGGCTTCGACGCCTCGCGGATCTGGAGCAGGACGACGTTCTGGATCGTGCTCTCCTTGAAGCCCTGCTGCAGGGACGGCCCGAACGCCGCGTCGAGATTCGGGCCGATCGTGCCGGAGGTCCCGGCGGCGGCGAGCGTGTGGCAGCCGCCGCAGGAGGACTGGAAGAGCTTCTCCCCGTTCTGCGGGTCCGCGGTCGCGGACGCCTTCCCGCCCGTCCCGCAGCCCGCCGTGACCGACACGGCCGCGACGGCGAGGAGAACTCCGAGAGCGACCCGGCGCACGGCCGAGAGTCTAACCAGTCGGTCGACGGGCGATGCCGGCTACTTGCCGGTCTGCAGCGACTTGATGATCTGCCGGACCTGCGACGCGGTCGACGAGTCCGGGTTCAGCTTCAGGTACGCCTTGTACGCCGCGACGGCCGTCAGGTTGAACGACGTCGACCCGGTGATCTGCGCCGCGGTCTGCGCCGTGTTCGCAAGCTGGAACTGCGCGTTCGCGTTCTTCGGCTGGAGCTTCGCGAGCTGCGTGTAGCTCGAGACCGCGTCCGTGTAGGCGAGCGACATCCTCTGGTAGATCGTCTGCGCGGCGAGCCCGATCTTCGAGGACTGGGCCGACTCGATCGGATTCGTCCCGAGCGCCTTGCCGAGCTTCCCGCCCGGGACGAACGGGGCGCTCGGCGCCGCCTGCTGGGCCGCCGTGTACGCGTTCGCGTACTGGTTCTGGTAGTCGGCCGCCTGCTGGAGCTGGAGGCCGGCGAGCTCGCCGAGCGCCTTCGTGTCCTTCGTCCGGATCGCGAGGTACTGCTGGAGCGCCGTGACGGCGGAGGCGGTGTCGCCTTTGCTCTCGTACGCGGTCGCGAGGTCGCGGTAGCCCTTCGGGGCGTTCGGCTTCTTCTGGATCTCGTGCTGCGCGCTCGAGACCGACGTGCCGCTCGAGTGGAAGAGGTTCAGGTTCGAGAGGAGGTCCTGGAGCCCGCTCGAGCCGGAGCCGACGCCGACGAAGGCGAACGTCAGCGCGAAGATGACGGCGAGGAAGAAGTACGCGAACTTCGCGTGCGTCCGCATCCGGGTGAAGAAGAGCTGCTGGTTCGGGTTGCCGCCGCTCGCGTGCCGGCGGCCGCGCGACGACCGGCGCGAGGTCTTCGCCGGCTGCGCCGACGCCTTCGCCTGCTGCTTCGCCTTGACCGCGGCTCTCGCCATGGAGCGCTCAGGGTACCGATCAGGACTCGGAGGCCGTTGGCGCCTGGAGGGTGCTCGGAACCCGCTTCTCGAGGAGCACCGAGACCCAGATCGAGAGCTCGTAGAGGATCCAGAGCGGGATCGTCTCGATCAGGGTCGTGATCGGGTCGACGCCCGGGAGGGCGACCCCGATGCAGGCGACGATGAAGTAGCCGTAGCGGCGGCTCCGGCGGAGGGTCCTCGTCGAGATGATCCCGAGCCGGGTCGCCCCGATCACGAACATCGGCAGCTCGAAGACGATCCCCATCGCCACGAGCACCATCGCCGCGAAGGTGTAGTAGCTCCGGGCGCGGACCATGACGTCGAACTGGCTCGAGTCGTAGCCGAGGAGGAAGTGGACCGCGGCCGGGAGCGCGAGGTAGTACCCGAAGAGGATCCCGCAGACGAGCAGCAGCGCCGCGGCGATCACGAACCAGAACATCTTCTTCGTCTGCTGGTGCTCGAAGGCCGGCGCGAAGAACGCCCAGGCCTGCCAGAGCAGGATCGGCAGCACGAGGAGGACGGCCGCCCAGAAGCTGACCCAGAGCGCCGTCATCAGCGGCTCGGAGACGTCGAAGGTGACCGGCTTGCCGAGGTGCGTCGGGAGCGCGCTGTTCAGCAGGTCGAGGATCCGCCGGTGGAACGCGAACGTGACGATGAAGGCCACGCCGACGGCGCCGAGGCAGACGAACATCCGCTGGCGCAGCTCCTCGAGGTGCTCGACCAGCGTCGCCTCCTCGCCGTGCTGCAGGCGACGCGGCAGTCGCTTCATGACCCGCCTAGACGGTGTCGTGCTCGCGAGGAGCGACCGGCGTGGGCTCCGCGGTGGCGGAAGGAAGCTCGGACGGCGTGATGTCGTTCTTCACGCCGCTGACCGAATCCTTGAACTCCCGCATCCCCGACCCCAGCGACCGGCCGATCTCCGGCAGCCGCTTCGCGCCGAAGAGCAGCAGCGCGAGGAGCAGCAGGCCGACGATCTCCAAAGGCCCGATGTTTCCCATGCGTCGATGGTAGCCGTATTCCCCCGCTTCCGCGAGGGGACGATGCCCCTCCGGTAGAATGCGGCCCGGTGGTGGTGGGCTGAAAAGCCCCCGCAAATTCCTGAAGAACAGAGGTTTCGCATCGTGGGACTGCTGACGCTGGAGAACCTGCACGTCGCGCTCGAGGACGGCACCGAGATCGTGAAGGGCGTCGATCTCGAGGTGGACACGAACCAGGTGCACGCGATCATGGGCCCGAACGGCTCGGGGAAGTCGACCCTGGCCTACGCGATCATGGGCCACCCGGCCTACGAGATCACGGGCGGCCGGATCT
This sequence comes from Gaiellaceae bacterium, assembly GCA_035506655.1. Lineage (GTDB taxonomy): Bacteria > Actinomycetota > Thermoleophilia > Gaiellales > Gaiellaceae > Palsa-739. The sequence goes on along the minus strand of DATJOZ010000089.1, from coordinate 871 downwards.
TCCTCGACGGCGAGGACGTGACCGAGATGGGCGCCGACGAGCGCGCGCAGCGCGGCCTCTTCCTCGCGTTCCAGTACCCCCACGCGATCCCGGGGGTCACCGTGACGAGCTTCCTGCGGAGCGCGATCAACGCGGTGCGGAAGGCGCGGAACGGCGGCGTCGAGGACCCGATCGCGATCCCGGAGTTCCGGAAGGAGCTCCTCGCGCAGATGGACCGGCTGAAGGTCAGCCGCGAGCTCGCGTCGCGCTACCTGAACGACGGCTTCTCCGGCGGCGAGAAGAAGCGCGTCGAGATCCTCCAGATGGCGATGCTGAAGCCGCGGATGGCGGTGCTCGACGAGACCGACTCCGGCCTCGACATCGACGCGCTCCGCGTCGTCGCGACGGGCGTGAAGGAGCTCGTCGGCCCGGAGATGGGCGCGCTCGTGATCACGCACTACCAGCGGATCCTCGACTACATCACCCCGGACTTCGTCCACGTCTTCGTCGGCGGCAAGATCGTCGAGGAGGGCGGGCCGGAGCTCGCGAAGAAGCTCGAGGCCGAGGGCTACGCACCGTACGAGGGGGTGCCCGCGTGATGGCACAGACCGAGACAGAGACCGAGATCGTCCAGGGGATCGGCTCCGACTACGCGATCAAGTACGGCTTCCACGTCCCCGAGGACTACTTCTTCAAGTCGGGGCGCGGGCTCTCGCACGAGCTCGTCGACGCGATCTCCTCGCACAAGAACGAGCCCGACTGGATGCGGAAGTTCCGGCACAAGAGCCTGGACTACTTCCTCGCGCGGCCGCTCCCGGACTGGGGCGGCAACGTCGCCGAGATCGACTTCGAGAACATCTACTACTACATCAAGCCGACCGAGAAGCAGGCC
>DATJOZ010000088.1:0-9096 GCA_035506655.1 Gaiellaceae bacterium | reverse complement strand
GCGGCCGCGCGAGCGTCAAAGTCGACCTGACCCGCCCCGACGGACGCCAAACCGCACTCGCAAGCGCCCTCGTCCGACTCCCCCACCACCACCGATCCCAACGACCAAGCGAACTCGCGCTCCGCCACGCCCTCCAAGCCGCCCGAAACTCAGCCTCCGAAGCAGCCTTCTCAAGCCTCCAAATGGGCTTCGGGATCGGCGGCCGAGACAGCAAACGACCACGGATCTACGAACTCGACACCCTCGAGACGATGGCATGGCTCGCATTCGGAACACGCGCCCTCCTCATGCTCCACGCCCACCGAACCCAGCACAAAGCCGTCCTAGCACACCTCGAAACCATCAAACGACCCCGCCGCTCCCACTGGCCGACGCAAAGCGCGACCGGTGGACACCAGCGCGCAGCCTAAGACACACCCATCCAAGCCCGCGGGCCAGGCGCGTCCAACTCGGGCGCGCCGACCCGCGGGCACGCGGCGAGCCACACGCGCCGACCTCACGCTGGACAACCAGACTGCCCGAAGGTGCAACTAGAAGCCGCCGCCCTAGGCCCCTAGATGCAACTAACAAAGCGTTTCATGGGGACCAGCCGGAAAAGGCCCCGTTTGCAGGAGGATCGCGAGATCCCTACCTGCAACTCCCGGTGCAACTACCCGGCTCCTACTTGATGAGCGTGAGCATCTTGAACATCGGCATGTACATCGCGATGATGATCACGCCGACCATGCAACCGACGCCGATCATCATGATCGGCTCGATGATGGACGTCAGTGACGCGACGGACGCGTCGACCTCGTCCTCGTAGAAGTCCGCGATCTTCGAGAGCATCTTCTCGAGCTCTCCCGTCTCCTCGCCGATCTTCACCATCTGGCTGACCATCGGCGGGAAGATGTCGTTCTCGATCAGCTGCTGCGCGATCGGGATGCCCTCGTGCACCGAGGCGCGCACCTTGTCGAGCGCATCCTCGATCACCCAGTTGCCGGCCGTCTGGCCGGTGATCTCGAGCGCCTTGATGATGTCGACGCCCGCGGCGACGAGGGTCGAGAGCGTTCGCGCGAAGCGTGCCATCGTCACCTTCAGCACCGTGTCGCCGATCTTCATCGGGATCTTCAACTTGATGCGGTCCCAGATCTTGCGGCCGCTCTCCGTCGACTTCCACTTCTTGAAGATGAACGGCGCGGCGATCAGCGACGGAATCACGATCCACCAGTAGGCGCGGAGGAAGTTCGACCCGTACATGACGTACTGCGTCAGTGTCGGCAGCTGGCCGCCGAGCGACGCGAAGATGTGGACGAAGATCGGAACGAGGAACATCAGCATTCCGATCAGCACGAGCGTCGCGAAGATGAGCACCATCGTCGGGTAGACCATCGCGCCCTTCACGCGGCGCCGGATCGCCTCCTGCTTCTCGATCTGGTACGCGACGCGGTCGAGGACGATGTCGAGGATGCCCGCCGCCTCGCCCGCCTCGACCATCGAGACGTAGAGGCGCGAGAACACCTTCGGGTGCTGCGCCATCGCCTCGGAGAGGAGCAGGCCGCCTTCGACGTCGCGCCGCAGCGAGGCGATGACCTCCTGGAGGACGACGTCCGTCGTCTGGTTCTCGAGGATGACGAGCGCGCCGACGACGTTGAGGCCCGCCTCGATCATCGTCGCGAACTGGTGCGAGAAGATCTGGAGCGACTTCGGCTTGACGACCTTGCCGAACGAGATGCTCGTCGAGCCGATGCCGCCGCCGTCGCTGACCTCCTTCAGCGTGCGCGCGAGCAGGCCGCGGCCGCGCAGGACCTCGCGCGCGCCCGGGAGGTCGGCGGCGCTGATGACGCCGTCGAACTCCGCGCCTTCGGCGTTGATCGCGGTGTAGGCGAAGTTGGCCATGCGCTACGGGCCCGGCGACGTCGGGGTCGTCGTGGTCGGGGTCGTCGGGGTGGTCGGGGTCGTCGGCGTCGACGAGCTGCTGCTGCTGCCGCTCGACGCGGCCGATCCCTGCGGGAGCAGGATCAGCGTGTACTTCGTGCCGTCGGCGGTGTTCACGAGCGACACCGGCTTGTTCACCTGCAGCGTGATCGTCGACTGGCCGCTCGAGTAGGAGCCGCCGGCGATCGCGACCTTCGCGCTCGTCGAGGTCACCGAGACGAGCTGGAAGAGCGGGTTCGCCGAGGGGAACGTCGATCCGGCATCGACCGTCTCCGCGGTGCCGTTGACCGAGATCACGGCCGAGGTCGCGGGCGCCGAGGGAGGCGCCGGAGGAGTCTTCGGCGTCGAGCCGCCGCCGGAGCCGCCGCCGGAGCTGCCGCCGGAGCCGCCGCCGGAGCCGGAGCCCGAGCCCGAGCCGGAGCCGGACTTCTTCGTGCCGGGGCCGTTCGGGTCGAACGGGTCCTTGCTCGTGAACTGGCCGAACGACTGGAGCTGGCCGGTGTCCATCGGCGGCGTGACGACGGCGACGAGCCCGGAGGTGTCCTCCGGCGTCGTCGTCGTGCTGTCCGACGTCCCGGTCGACGACGACGTCGGCGTGCCGGAGCCCGAGAGGGTCGGCGCCGTCGTCGGCGTCGTGCTGGGCGTCGAGGTCGGCGTCGTCGAGGACGTCGTCGAGGTCGGGGAGCTCGACGCGGCGACCGGCTTCGGGCCGCCCTTCGAGTTCATGCCCATCATCGTGTTGACCGCGTACGCCATCGCGAGGACGAACACGACCGAGAGGGCGATCACCATCTTCTTCTGCTTCGCCGCCTTGGCCTTGGCTGCGTCGGCGGCACCCTTGTTCTTGGCCACTGCTGCTCCTTTCGTGCCGGCTACGGGGCCACGTCGGACGACGCGGAGGTCGTGGTGGTGGTGGTCGTGGTGGAGGAGGTGGTGCTGCCCGTCGTGTCGGTCGACGTCGGGGCCGCCGGCGTCGTCGTGCCGGCGCTCGCGGCGGCCGGGCCGTAGACGTACGCGTTGATCGTGATCGTCGTGTTCAGGATGCGGCCCTTGAACGGCGTCATCCCGATCTGGCTGACAGCGAGCAGCCGGCCCGACGTCACGAGCTGGCCGTCTTCCACCGCGACGAGCGTGCGCAGCCGGTAGAGCAGGTCGGTCAGCTGGTAGTAGTCGCCGTAGAAGCTGAGCTGGATCTGGACGCTCGAGTACGGCTCGCCGGTCACCGGCTGCGGCAGGCCGGGCGAGACGAGCCCGACGATGACGCCCGCGTCGCGCGCGATCGCGTCGATCTCGAGCAGGAGGTCCGGCATGTCCGTCGTCGCCGGCATCGCCTTCGCGAGCTGGTAGAGGTTCGCCGTCCGGATCGCGGGCTGCTTCGGGATCACCGGATGCTGCGCCTGCTGGAGCGCGTTCTGCGCCTCGACGATCTGGCTCTGGGCCGCCTGCGTGGCCTTCGCGATCGACGCCGCGTTGCTGCGCTGCGGCGAGACGAGCAGGACCCAGCCGAGCAGGAGCAGCAGGATGTCGCCGCCGACGATGAGCGCGATGGTCGCGTGCCGGTTGAGCTTCGTCGTCTTCATCAGCTCGACCCCGAGGACGTCGTGTCGGTGCTCGTGTCGGTCGGCGTCGGCGGCAGGATCGGCGGCGGCGCGCCCTTCACGTTCGCCTCGACCTGGAAGATCACGTTTCCGGTCCCCGGGTCGGCGGTGCTGCTCGAGAGCGACACGTCCGAGAGGTCGGGGACGAGCATCAGCCGCGACATCAGCCGCGCGACGCTGTCGTGCGAGTACGTCGAGCCCTGGATCACGAGCCCGGTCGGCGCGGCCGTCTCCGTGCTGCCCGGAGCGACGGGGGCGTTCGACGGCGCCGTCATCGTGATGCCGTTGACGGTGATGTCGTCGGGGATGACGAGCGAGACCTCGCGGAGGATCCGGTCCCACGCGATGCGCGTCGACATCGCCGACGAGACCGCCGACATGAGCGCCGACTCCTCACCGGTGACGGCGGGCACGGGGATGATCGGCCGCGTCTGCTTCCGGACGTGGACGGCGGGCTTCTTGATCAGCGAGAGCTTCCCGAGCTCGAGCCGCGCCGCGTTGAGCTTCGCCTGCTCCCCGCTCGCGGCATGGTGCGCCATGTAGAAGGCGCCGGCGAGCGCGATCAGCACGATGAGCCCGAGCGCGGACCCGATGACGACCGCCGGGTCCTCGTTCTTGATGCTCTTCGCATGGAGGTCGTCCTTCGGGAGGAGGTTGACGGCACGCATCGCCTAGTCCTCGATCCCGAGTCCGATTGCGACCGCGAGCGAGCCGACCGCCTGCGGCTGCGCGGCGACGCGCTTCGCGACCTTCAGCCGCGCGAGCGGGTTGCCGACGCGCACCGGCACGCCGATCAGCCGCTGCAGCTCGTCCGCGATGCCGGGCATCTGCGCGGTCCCGCCGGTGATCACGATCTCGCCGATCGCAAGGCTTCCCGGCTGGTTCTGGTAGAACTGGAGCGATTCGACGAGCTGTCGCGCGAACGACTGGAGCTCGCGCTTGACGACGTCGACGGCCAGCGTGACGCTCTCCGCCGGAACTCCGTCCGGCACGACGCTGCCGTCGACGGAGATCGCGCACTTCAGCGCCTCGACCTCGGACGGCGACGAGTTGAACGCGTCGGCGAGCTTCGTGTTCAGCGACCAGCCGCCCCAGTCGAGCACGCGCGTGAAGTCGCATGTGCGACCGTCGGTGACGGCGAACGTCGAGCGGTCGAAGCCGATCGCGACGGCCACGGTGCCGCGGTCGCCGGGCTCGGTCGGAGCGCCGAGCGCGCGCAGCATCGCAAACGCCTCGAGGTCGACGCCGGCGAGCGAGATCCCGGCCTTGCGGCACGCGTCGACGTAGCGGTCGACGAGATCGCGATACGCGACGACGAGCATGACCTTCTTCGTCGTCACGCCCTCCGGGTCGACGGCCTGGTCGACGACCTGCCAGTCGAGCACGGCCTCGTCGAGCGGGATGTTGAGCAGGCTCTGCGCCTGGTACTCCATCGCGTTCGCGATCTTCTTGTCGTCCTCCGACTGGCCCGGGTAGATGCGGACGCCGATGCGGTTCGCGTTGGCGATGCCGAGCCGCACGCCCTTCTTCGGCAGCTTGTTCTTCGCGAAGAAGACCTTCAGCGCCTCGGACAGCGCGTCGGGGTCGCGAAGCTCGCCGCCGACGACGATCCCCATCGGGAGCGCCTGGCGCGCCACCTGCTCGAGCTCGGCGACGCCGTTGTTCGAGATGCGCGCGGCGGCGATCTGCGACGCGCCGATCTTCAGGCCGACGAGCTTCTGGCCCTTCAGCGACTTGCCGCCGCCGCCGGCCTTGCCGCGCGAGAGCGCCGGCATCGCGAGCGTGAAGACGGGCTTCTTCCAGAACGGCTCGGACGGCGCGTCCGGATCGGGAAGATCGGAGAAGTCGGTCGCGACGGCGGCGTCCTTCTTCTTGCCGCCGAGCTGCTTCTTGTACCAGGGCGTCTTCTCGGCGGGCTCGGCGGCCTCGACCGCGACGGCGGTCGCAGCGCCGGCGGCGACGCCGAGCGCGGCGGCCTCCGCGGCGGCCTGCTGCTTCTTCTTCTTCTTGCCGCCGCCGAGCTCTTTCTTGTACCAGGGCGTCTTCGCGGCGGACTCGACGGCCGCGAGCGCCGCGACGTCGACCGCGCCCGGGACGGCGGCGGCGGCGACGTCCGGCTGCTGCGCCTTCTTCTTCCCGCCGAGCTCCTTCTTGTACCAGGGCGTCTTCTTCTGCGACGCCGCGGCCGCGAGCATGGCGGCGTCCATCGCGTCGAAGTCGGCCTTCGCCTTCTTCGAGCCGCCGATCTCCTTCTTGTACCAGGGCGTCTTCTTCTCGACGACCGGCGTGAGCGCCGCGGCGGGGACGGGCGGGAACACGGTGCGCTGGGCCTCGGCGGGCGCGGGCGCGGGTGCGACGGGCTCCGGCGCGGCGGGCACCGCGACCTCGGCCTCGGGCGGAAGCGCGGGCGCAGGTGCGGGTGCGGGCTCCGGTGCGAGCTCCGGCTCGGCGGCGAGCGCGGCGGCCGCGGGCGAGACGACGGGAGCCTCGGGCTCGGGGGGAAGCTCGGGCGACGCGAGCCACGAGTCCGGCTCGGGCGCCGCGACGGGCTCGGGCGCCGCCGGCGCGTCGCCGGCCGCGACGGACGCGGCGAGGATCGCGGGCGAGAGGCCGACGTACGGCGCCGCGGGCTCGGGCGCGGGCGCCGGCTCGGGCAGCGGCTCCGGGTCCGGCACGGCCGCAACGGGCGCGGGCGGCTCGGGGTCGGCGGCGTGGTCGATCGCCGCGACCGCGGCGAGCCCGACCGGGAGCTCCGGAACGGGAACAGGCGCGTCGTCGTCCGCGACCGGCTCGTCCGGCACCGGCTCCGCCGGGTCGGAGTCGACGGGCTCCGGCTCGTCCGGCACGGCCTCGAGCGACACGGGCACGGGCGCGGCGGGCGTCACGGGCTCGACGGGCGCCGGCGCCTCGGCCATCGCCGCGACCGCGGCCTCGGCGACGAGCGTCGGCGGCACCTCGGGCGCGGGGACCGGCGCGACCGACGGCGGCGCGAACTCCGGCGATACCGCCTGCGCGGCCTCGAGCGCCATCAGGTCGGCCGCGGTCGGGCCCTTCTTCTTCCCGAACGAGATCTCCTTCTTCCAGACCGGCACCTTCTGCTTCGGCTCGGCGGCGTCCCACTCGACCTTCTGCTTGCGGCTGAGCGAGATCTCCTTCTTCCACATCGACTTCTGCGCGGGCGCCGCCGGCGCAGCGGGCGCAGCGGCAACGGGGTCGACGGGAGCCTCGGGCGCGGGCGCCGCGTCCTTCGAGCGCTTCTTCGGGCCGATCTCCTTCTTCCAGAACGACTGCTTCGCCGCGACGGGCTCGACCGGCGCAACCGGCTCCACCGGCGCGGCGTCCGCGTCGGGCGCGGCGGCGTCCTCGCCCTTCGGCTTCTTGCCGAAGGAGATCTCCTTCTTCCAGAACGAGTCGGCCATGGCTAGACCGCCGTCCGGAGGCCGCCACCTGCGGGCTGTGCGCCCGCACCACCGTTCATCATCGTCTCGACCGGCATGCCGGCGCGCTCGAGGATCCCGATCAGCTGGTCGGGACGGCTCGAGCGGGAGACCGCGTCGTCGAGGTTCACGACCCGGCGCAGCGCGAGGTCGGCGAGGGCCTGCTCCATCGTCTGCATCCCGCGCGTCGTGTTGGTCTGCATCACGGAGTAGACCTGCTCGATCTTCGACTGGCGGATCAGGTTTCGCACGGCGTCGTCCGGCAGGAGGATCTCGAGCGCCGCGACCCGGCCGTTCCCGTCCGCGGTCGGCAGCAGCGTCTGCGTCACGACCGCCTGGAGGGAGTTGGCGATCATGATCCGGACCTGCTCCTGCTGCTCCGGCGCGAAGACGTCGATGATGCGGTCGATCGTCGACGGCGCGCTCTGCGTGTGGAGGGTGCCGAACACGAGGTGGCCGGTCTCGGCCGCGGTGAGCGCGGTCGAGATCGTCTCGAGGTCGCGCATCTCGCCGACGAGGATCACGTCGGGGTCCTGGCGGAGCGCAGCCTTGAGGGCGAGGCCGAAGCTCGTCGCGTCGGGCCCGATCTCGCGCTGGTTGACGATGCACTTCTTGTGGCGGTGAACGAACTCGATCGGGTCCTCGACCGTGAGGATGTGCTCCGACCGTGTCCTGTTGATCTCGTCGATCACCGCGGCGAGGGTCGTCGACTTGCCGGAGCCGGTCGGGCCGGTGACGAGGACGAGGCCGCGCGGGTACTCCGCGAGCTGGTGGAGCACCGGCGGCAGGCTCAGCTCCTCGAGCGTCTTGATCTCCTGCGGAATGAGACGGAAGGCGGCGCCGACCGCCTCGCGCTGGAAGTAGACGTTGACGCGGAAGCGGGCGAGGCCCGGCATCGAGTACGCGAAGTCGAGCTGGCGGTTCAGCTCGAAATGCTTCTGCTGCTCGCTCGAGAGGATGCGATAGAGCGTCGAGCGCGTGTCGTCCGCGTCGAACGGCTCGAAGCCCTCGGCGCGCTGGATGTGCCCGCGCACGCGAAACGCAGGCGGGCTCCCGACCGTGATGTGCAGGTCGGAGGCTCCGATCTGCACCATCTGCTCCAGCAGATCATCGATTGAAGTCAGTTGCGGCATCGTCCCTCGGACGGGCTATCGGCACGGTTGCCCAAGCCCTTGAGAGCGGCTTTGGACGCCCGCCGAGGGCGGCTCCAATCCCCCATTGGGGGTCACCAAACCGAGCCGCGGAGCCGATACGGAACCTGCCATCTCCCGTCACGGAAGGAGAAGTACGTCAATGTTGGAGCGCGTGAAGAGGCGCCTCGACTCGGAGCAGGGCTTTACGCTGATCGAGCTCCTGGTCGTCATCATCATCCTGGGCATCCTGCTTGCGATCGCAGTGCCCTCCTATCTCAGCTTCAAGGACCGGGCGAACAAGACCGCCGCCGCAGCGAACGTCCGCTCGCTCATCCCGAGTGTCGAGTCCTACAACGCCGACAACGTCCCCTCCGGCCCGAACGACCCGGACGCGGCGACGAGCACGACGGACTCCGGCTACGCCGGCATGACGATCGCGCTCCTGAAGTCGAACTACGACCAGGCGATCCCGGGCAGCGACTACGTGAACAACTCCGGCGTCGCAGAGGCCGCCGGCGTCACGACGTCCGCCACCCACGACGCGACGCACTACTGCGTCTACTCGCAGGTCGGCAACTGGTTCGCCTACAAGCTGAACCCCGCCGGCACGATCCTCCAGACCACGGATCCGACTGCGGTCTGCACGTAGCCGGGGGCTTCGCGGCTTGGCCGAAAGGGCGCGGGAGACCGCGCCCTTTCTCGTTCCGGAGGGCTCCCGGGACCCAGTCACCCACGCCGGGGTATGGAATCACCCGAAAGGGCTACCTCGGATTTCCGCATCCGGCCGATAAACCGGGTGCCATCCCCACCACTCCCGTTGAAAGGGGTAGTTCCTCAATGATCGACCGTGTGAAGCGGCGCCTCGACTCGGAGCAGGGCTTCACCCTGATCGAGCTCCTGGTCGTCATCATCATCCTCGGCATCCTGCTCGCGATCGCGGTGCCGTCGTACCTCAGCTTCAAGGATCGCGCGAACAAGACCGCCGCCGCGGCGAACGTCCGGTCGCTCATC
>DATJOZ010000087.1:0-13706 GCA_035506655.1 Gaiellaceae bacterium | reverse complement strand
CCGATGCGGACGGCTCCCTCCTCGATGTCGCAGCCCGCGCCGCTGCGGTTCACGTCCGGCGGCCGCGTCTCGACGCCGTGCCGCTGCGCGTCGCGGACGAGCGTCGACGGCGGATAGAAGCCCATCGGCTGCGCGTTCAGCAGCGACGCGAGGAACTCCGCCGGATAGTGGTGGCGCAGCCACGCCGACTGGTACGCGAGCAGCCCGAACGCGGCCGAGTGCGACTTCGGAAAGCCGAAGCCGGAGAAGCCGACGAGCTTGTCGTAGATTCCGTGAGCGGCCGTCTCGTCGACTCCTTTCTCCAGCGCTCCCGCGATGAAGCGGGAGCGCCATGCCTCGAGCGCGGCGAGGCTCCGCTTCCGGCTCATCGCGCGGCGCAGTCCCTCCGCCTCGCCGACGGTGAAGCCGGCGAGATGGATGGCGACGTCGAGCACCTGGTCCTGGAAGACGACGACACCGAGCGTCTCCCGCAGCGGCCGTTGCAACAGGGGATGGTCCGCGGGCGCGACATAGTTGGGGTTCTCGCGCAGCTTCTGCCGCCGGTCGATATACGGGTGCACCGCCTTCCCCTGGATCGGCCCGGGCCGGACGAGCGCGACCTGCACCGTGATGTCGTCGAGGTTCTCCGGCCGCGTGCGCAGCAGCGACTGCATCTGCGCGCGGCTCTCGATCTGGAAGCAGCCGACGGTGTCGGCGCTCTGGATCTCCGCGTACACCGCCGGATCGTCGAGCGGGACGCGAGACAGATCGATCTGCTCGCCGCGGTGGCGGGCAATGAGATCGACGCACTCCTCGACCGCCGACAGCATCCCGAGCCCGAGCAGGTCGATCTTCAGGAAGCCCGCGTCCGCGCACGAGTCCTTGTCCCACTGGCACATCTGCCGGCCGGCCATCGCCGACGGGACGACCGGGACGAGCTCGACGAGCGGCCGCGTCGAGATCACCATCCCGCCCGGGTGCTGCGAGATGTGGCGCGGCAGCCCGGCGATCTCGCGGCAGAGCTCGCCGAACGCGCGCCAGCGCGGCGAGCGGAGCTTCGCGCCGTCGACGTCGTCCGCCACGTGCACGGCGCTCCATCCGTCCGTCACGCGCGCGAGCCGCTCGAGCTCGGCGAACGGGAGACCGAGCGCCTTGCCGACGTCGCGGATCGCGCCGCGCGAGCGGTACGTCGCGAACGTCGCGACGAGCGCGGCGTGCTCGCGGCCGTAGCGCTCGGTCACGCGCAGGATCAGCTGCTCCCGGATGTCGCGCGGGAAGTCGAGGTCGATGTCGGGCACCGACGCGAGCTCGCGGTTCAGGAAGCGGCCGAGCGAGAGGTTCGCGGCGACGGGATCGACGTGCGAGAGCCCGGTCAGGTAGCAGACGAGCGAGCCGACGGACGAGCCGCGGCCGCGGCCCGGCGGGAGCACGTGCCGCATCGACCCGGGCCCGCGCACCTCGAGCGCGACCTCGCGCGCGAGCTCGAGCACTTCCCAGTGCAAGAGGAAGAAGCCGGCGAGCCCGAGCTCGTCGATGAGCGCGAGCTCCTCGTCGAGCCGCGCGTGCACGCGGCGCTTGTGGCCGTTCAGCCCGGAGTAGCGCTCGGCGAACGCGCGCTCGCAGACGCGGCGCAGCTGCACGATCGCCGGCTCGTCGCCGCCGGAGAAGTCGGGATAGCGGTAGCCGAGCTCCTCCGTCAGGTCGAAGCGGAGCCGGTCGGCGAGCTCGACGGTGCGCGCGACCGCGTCGCGGTCGTCCGGGAAGCGGTCCGCGACGTCGGCCGGCGCGGCGAGGACGCACTCGTGGTTGCCGCGCCGCTCGCGCTCGCAGCCGTCGAGCGAGGTGCGGCAGCGGACGGCGACGAGGACGTCCTGCAGCGTCGCGCGCGACACGTGATGCGCGTGCACGTCGCCGGTCGCGACCGTGCGCACGCGCAGCGTCTTCGCGAGGTCGCGCAGCGCCGCGTTCCGCCGTGCGTCGCCGCGCTCGTACGGACGCTGCAGCTCGACGAAGAAGCGGTCGCGCCCGAAGACCTCCGCGAGCCGCACCGCCGCGTTCGGGTCGCGCACCGCGAGCCCGTGCCGCGCGCAGCCCGAGAGGCAGACGAGCCCCTCGTTCAGCTCCTCCAGGAGGCGCGGCTCGAGCGACGGCGGCAGCGGCTCGCGCCCCTCCTTCGGCCGCGTCCGCGAATGCGCCGCCGTCAGGAGCCGGCAGAGGTTCGCGTAGCCCTTCGCGGTCTCGACGAGGAGCGTGACGTGCGAGGCGCCGTCGAGCGTGACCTCGGCGCCGGTGATCGGGCGGACGCCGAGGCTCTTCGCCGCGTGCGCGAACTCGAGCGACCCGTAGACGCCGTCGTGGTCGGTGAGCGCGAGCGCCTCGTAGCCGAGCTCCGCCGCCCGGGCCGCGAGCTCCTCGGGCTGCGAGGCCCCGTCGAGGAACGAGTAGGCGCTGTGGGCGTGCAGCTCGGCGTAGCTCACCCATCAGTTCTACGCGAACATACGTTCGTCTGCAACCCCTTCAGCGAAGCCACCGATGCGGCCGCCTCGTGCCGCGACGATGCTCGGGCCGTGAACGGCAAGCGGATCCTCCTGCTCGGCGTCGCGGGCCTTCTCTCGGCCACCGCCCTCCTCGCGATCGGGATCCTGCTCGTGGGCCACTTCGGCGAGACCCAGGGGAAGGTCCTCGGCTCGACCGCACTCCTCGCCGGGTTCGGGCTCGTCGCGTTGCCCGCGGTGATCCTCCTCGACCAGGGCCGCGCCCGGACGCTCGCGCTCGCGTCGGCGGCACTCGCGGCCGCCGCGGCCGCGCTCGCGCTCGGCGCGATCTGGTCGAGCGCCGACTCCGCCACCCTCGGCCGGACGGTCGGCACGATGACGATCTTCGCGGTGGCCGGCGCGCAGGTCGCAGCGCTCACGGCCCGCCGCCGCGCCGGCGACCCGCCGGTCGTGCGCCGCCTCTTCGTCGCCTCGTGCGCGACGGCCGTCGCCGCGTCGGCGTTCGCCGCCGCCGTGCTCTGGTCGGGGCCGAACTCGAACGTGTACGCGCGGCTCGTCGGCTCGCTCGTCGTGCTCGACCTCCTCCTCGTCGCGCTCCAGCCGATCCTCGCGCGGGCCCGCCCCGCCGCGGTCGCGACGCACCGGCTGCGCGTCCTCGTCGACGAGGGCGAGCCGGTGCCGGTGACGATCGAAGGCGGCGACCTCGCCTCGGCCGCGGCCCGGGCGATCCGCTCCGTCGAGCGCGAGGGCGGCCGCGTCGTCGGGCTCGAGGTCGAGCTAGAGGATCGCCCGCGGATACAGCTTGGCCGCGAGTCCCGCGAAGACCGCGAGGAACGCGAGCGTGACCGCGAAGTCGACCCAGAGCGCGTCGCCGACCGGGAGTGAGAGGAGCATCCGGCGCATCCCCTCCACCTCGTAGGTGAGGGGGTTCACCCGCGCGATCGCCCGCAGCCAGGCCGGCAGCAGCGCGAGCGGGTAGAGCGCGCTCGACGCGAAGAAGAGCGGCATCACGATCAGCTGACCGATGCCCATGAACCGCTCGCGTGTCTTCACGAGCGCCGCGAGGACCATCGACATGGCCGCGAACCCGGCCGTGCCGAGCGCGAGGAGGACGAGCGTGCCGAGGATCCCGAAGACGCTCCAGTGGATGTGGATCCGCGCGACGGCGAGCACCGCGAGCAGGACGACGGCCTGCACCATCGCCCGGATGGACGCGCCGCTCGCCTTGCCGAGCACGATCCCGAGCCGCGGCAGCGGCGTCGCGAGCAGCCGCTGCAGCTGGCCGACGTCGCGTTCCCAGATCACCGCGAGCCCGTAGAAGATCGCGAGGAAGAGCGCGGCCTGCGCCATCACGCCCGGCGCGATGTACGCGCGATAGTCGCCGTAGCCGCCGTTCAGCGAGCGCGCGCGCTGGAGCGCGGTGCCGAAGACGAACAGCCACAGGAGCGGCTGGACCGAGCGCGTGAGGATGTCGACGTTGTCGTGGCGGAGCTTCTGGAGCTCGACGCGCGCGATCGCGGAGGTGCCGGAGACGAGCCGGCGGAGCCGCGCGAGCGGATCGACCTGGAGCTCAGCCGAGGCGGCGTGAAAGTCTGCGCTGCCGGCGGACATCGCGGTACGACCCCCCTTCCTCGATCTCGTGGCCGGTCGCGGCGGTGAAGACGTCCTCGACGGTGGCGGCGCCGTATGCGTCCTTCAGCTCCTGCGGCGTGCCCTGCGCGGCGAGCCGGCCGAAGTCCATGATCGCGATGCGGTCGCAGTACCGCTCGGCCTCCTCCATCAGATGCGTCGTGACGAGCAGCGTCGTCCCCTCGTCCTCCTGCAGCGTCTGGAGGTGCTCCCACACGGCGCGGCGCGCGGTCGGGTCGAGGCCGACGGTCGGCTCGTCGAGGAAGAGGACGCGCGGCCGCGTCAGGAGCGCCGTCGCAACCTCGAGGCGTCGGAGCATTCCGCCCGAGAGCGTGCGCGCGAGCCGGTCGACGAAGGCGGCGAGCCCCATCGTGTCGATGGCGACGTCGATGCGCGCGTTGCGTTCACGGCGCGGGACGCCGCTGACGCGCGCGTAGAACTCGAGGCTCTGGCGTCCCGTGAGCGCGGCGTCGACGGAGATCGCCTGCGGGATGTAGCCGATCGCCGCACGGACGTGGAGCCCGTCGGAGACCGTGTCGTGGCCCGCGACGCGCGCGCGGCCCTCGCTCGGCTTGAGCAGCGTCGTGAGGACGCGGAGCGTCGACGTCTTGCCGGCGCCGTTCGGGCCGAGCAGGCCGAAGACCTCGCCGGGCTCGACGGCGAACGAGACGCCGTTCACGGCGGTGACCTCGTCGAAGCGGACGACGAGGTTGTCGACGAGGACGGCGGGCTCGGTGTCGGATGTCGGCTGCGGCACGAAAGCGGTTTCTTACGTTAACGTAAGCTTATCGCCTTCTAGCCGGTCGCCGCGAGGATCCCCTTCGCGATCGTCGTGGTCTTGCCGTGCGAGACGAGGTGCAGCGCGTTGTGCCAGTCCAGGACGAGCATCCGGCCGGTGCCGAAGCGGCGGATCGCAATCACCGGCGATGGGATCTCGGCGAACGCCCTCGGGTGCGCGCCGGACGCATCGACCGTGGCGAGCTTCTGGGCACCGCTACAGCAGTTCGTCTCGACGATGAGCCTGCCGGCGTTCAAGAAGACGGCCGCCACCGGCGTCGGGCCAAGCGTCGGGATGTCCTCGATCTTTTTCGCCGTCGTCGTGTCGACGACGTGAAGCTGCTGGGGGGCGATTGCGACGGTGCGATCGTCGGGCGACCAGTTCGTGAGGAACTCGAACGCGACGGTCATCCCCTCGGCCCCGTCGAACGGAATCGTCCGTTCCCTGCCGGTCGCCAGCGTTCGGACGACGAGGCCGCCGACCCACACGGGGACGCCCCCTCGCTCATATCGGTTCGAAAAGTACGCAAGCCTCGTCCCGTCCGGGCTCAGCGACGGGCTCAGCCCGTCCGCAACGAAGCGTCGCGACCCGGTGGCGAGGCTCACCTCGTAGAGCCGGGCAGGCAGCGACCTGGCGCGGCTCCAGAGTGAGACGAAAGCGTGGTTGCGGTCCCGCGCCAGGTCGGTCCCGAAGACGAAGAACCCGTCCCGGATGTGCCACGACGGCAGGCGGCGCACGATCTTCCCGTGCGCGTCGAGCACGAGCGGGTGGAACGACGTGTCCAAGGCGAGGATGTCGCCCTTCGGAACGAGCGGGGGCGTGCCGGCGGGCGCGCTTGCCGCGAGGGCGAGCGCGACGACGACGGTGCCGATTGCCGCAGCGAGCCGCATTGCCCGATCTGCATCGACCCCGACGCCTTGTCCCGATAGCCTCATCCGGGTGGACGGTCCGGCCCGCCGCCGACGACTCGCCGCGGCGCGGCTGATGCTCGTCGTGGAGGCGTGCCCGGAGGCGCTGCTCGACGCGGCGCTCCGCGGCGGCGTCGACGTCGTCCAGCTCCGCGACAAGGAGCTCGGGGACGCGGAGCTCGTCGCCGCGTCCGCCCCGTTCCGCCGCGCGTGCGACCGGCACGGCGCGCTCTTCATCCTCAACGACCGGCCGGACCTCGTCGAGGCGTGCGGGGCCGACGGCGTCCACGTCGGCCGGGACGATGCCTCGGTCGCGGAGGCGCGCGTGCTCGTCGGCGCCGAGCGGCTCGTCGGGCTCTCGACGCACGCGCGCGAGGAGATGGACGCGGCGCAGGACGTCGACTACCTCGGCGTCGGCACGATCTTCACGACGCCGACGAAGCGCGAGGACGCGGTCGGGCTCGACCTCGTGCGCGTCGCGGCGGAGGCGGCGCGCGTGCCGTGGTTCGCGATCGGCGGGATCGACCTGTCGAACGTCGGGCTCGTCGCGGCCGCGGGAGCGCACGGCGTCGCCGTCGTCCGCGCGATCCGCGACGCGGAGGATCCGGAGTCGGCGGCGCGCGAGCTGCGCGCGGCGCTCACGCGCCCCGCTGGGTGAACCAGCCGCCCCCGGCGCCGTCGTGGAAGACGACGGTGTTCTCGCCGGTCTCGAGCACGACCTCGAAGTAGCGGCGCGACACCGGCTCCTCGGTCCACCAGCGGTCGAGCACGCGCCACTCCTCCCGCACGACGACGACGGGCTGGTGGTTCACCTGCCACGGCGTCCCGTCGAAGTTCGCTTCGACGCGCGCCGGGCGCGGCTCGTTCAGTCGTCCCGCGGAACGAACAGTGCGCGCGACTCGGGAATGCGCGACCACGGCGCGACCTCCACGACGGTGCAGACCGATCCGGGGCCGGTGCTTGCGCGCACTTGGCGCAGTCCTTCGCTGAGGCGGCTTCTGTCCTCCGCGCCCGCCGCGAGCAGCTCGAGCTGGCGGCCGGCCGGGGCCGTGAGCTCGACGAGCTCGACGCGGAGCTCGAGCACGGGCGACGGCAACTCCGCGAGCCGTGGTGCGAGCGCGACGCGGATCCGATCCGCATCGGCACACGGCTCGCGGAGCGTCAGCGTCCGTCGCCATGAGCCGCCCCCGACGAGTCGGGCGCCGAGGGCGACCTTTCGGACGAAGCGATCGCGCCGTTCCGGCCGCGCGACGACCGTCTCGACGAGGGCGCCGAGCGCGCGACGCAACGTCAGCTCGTTCCCGACCGCCTCGGGGAACTCGAGCGTCTCCGCGAGCTCCGCCGGCGGCCGGCGACCGCGCACCCGCGCGGCCGTTCCGCCTCTCGCCAGGCTCCAGGCGCGCCGGCCGTCCGGCCCCAATCGTTCGGCGACGGCGCCGCCCGGGAGCCCGGCAAGCTGTCCGAGCTTGCGAACTCCGAGCGCCTCCAGCTCCTCGTAGCGCTGCCGCTCGAGCGGAAGCAGCGTCAGCGGGAGTGGGGCGAGGAACGTCCCGACCTCCTCGTCGCGGACGACGAGGAGCTGCCCCGGCTTCGCGACGGACGCGGCGGCGAGTGCGGCGAACCGCCGGCCCGCGGCGCCGATCCGCGCGTCCCACGCCGGGCCGACCGCGCCGAGCGCGCGGCGCAGCGCGGGCTCGATCCCGCCGTAGAGGCGCTCCACCCCGCGCGTCTCGAAGTACGCGACGCCGAGCGCGGCCGCCTCGACCGCGAACCCCGCGTCCTCGAGCGCGCGGACGATCTCCTCCCACGCGAGCTCCGCCGCCGCCGGGTCGCGGTCGACGAGCGCGAGCGCCGGGCAGGTCGCGAGCGCCTCCCCGAGCCGCATCCCCGGCCGCACGCCGGCGGCGTCCGCCGCGGCCGTCACGGGCCCGATCAGCGGCTCCCCGACCGGCTCCGGCGCGAGCGCCGCGGGCCGGAGCGCGAGCGAGGGCGACCGCCTGAGCGCCGCCTTCAGCTCGAACCCGGGGATGGAGAGGCAGGCGACCATGGGAACAGATGTTCTACACGAACACCTGTTCCCCTGTCAACCCTTCGGCTACAACACGCGGGTGGACGACGACCCCGCCGCCTTCGAGGAGCTCGTCCGGATCGCGATCGACGAGCTGCCGGACGACATCCGCGCCGAGATGTCGAACGTCGAGATCGTCGTCGAGGACGAGCCGCCCGACCCGCGGCTGCTCGGCCTCTACCAGGGCGTTCCGCTCACGCGGCGCGGGACCGGCTACTCCGGGACGCTGCCGGACAAGATCACGATCTACCGCGGGCCGCTCGAGCGGCTGTCCGGCGGCGACCCGGAGCGGCTGGCGCGCGAGGTGCGCCGCACGGTGCGCCACGAGATCGCGCACCACTTCGGGATCAGCGACGCGCGGCTCGTCGAGATCGACCGCTACTGATCGCCGAGGAGCCGGTCGAGCCCGCGCGTCAGGCCGACGCGGCCGGGGACGGCGCGGATCGCGAGCAGCGTCCCGGCGATGTACGGCGCCGGCGTCTCCCCCGCGTCGTGGCGGATCGAGAGCCGCTCGCCCGCGGCGGCGAAGACGACTTCCGTCGAGACGACGAAGCTCGGGAGCCGCAGCGAGTGCACCTGCGTCCCCGCGACGTCCGCGCCTCGCGCCTCGCGCGCGCCGTGGACCGCGTCGAGCGGGACGTCGAGCGTCGGGCGGCGCACGTCCTCGAGCCGCTCCGCGAGCTCGCGCGCGGTGCCGCTCGGCGCGTCCTGCTTTCCCGCGCTCGCGTAGTCGATCACCTCCCACCGCTCGAGGAACCGCGCCGCGTCGGCGGCGGCGCGCAGGAGGAGCGCCGCGGTCAGCGAGAAGTTCCCCGCGGCGATCACGCCGACGCCCTGCTCGCGGGCGCGCGCGTCGATCTCGGCGTAGTCGCCGGCGGAGAGCCCGCTCGAGCCGACGACGACGCCGACGCGCCGGTCGAGTGCGGCGAGGACGTTCGCCTTCACCGCCGTCGCGTGCGTGTAGTCGACGAGCACGTCCGCCGCGACCGCGTCGAGCGCCTCGGCGACGGACGAGAACGACGCCGGGCCGGAGCGCGAGACGCCGCCGGCGAGCTCGAGGTCCTCCGCCGCCGCGACGGCGTCCGCGACCGGGCCGCCGGTCCAGCCGGTGATGCCCGCGACGACGACGCGGATCACGACGGCGCCGGCCGGAAGGTGAGGATCGCGACCTCGCCCGTCTGCCGCGTCGAGACGAGCTCGAGCGACGCCGGCGCCGCGCCGTCCTCGAAGAGCCGCCGCCCCCGGCCCTGCAGCACCGGGAAGACCATGAGGCTCAGCTCGTCGACGAGCCGTTCGCGGAGCAGGAGCTGCACGAGCGTTCCGCTGCCCGCGACGAGGACGTTCCCGCCCGGCTCGGCGCGCAGCGCGCGCATCGCGCCCGCGACGTCGTCGCGCACGACGGTCGTGTTCTCCCAGGCCGGCTCCTCGAGCGTCGTCGACACGACGACCTTCCGCATCGAGTTCATTTTGTCCGCGAAGCCGGCGTCGTCGGTGCGCCCCGGCCACGCCGCGGCGAATCCCTCGTACGTCCTGCGGCCGAGGAGCAGCACGTCGGCGTCCATCACCTCGTCGAGCTTGAAGCGGTCGCCGTCGGGGCCGCGCTCGAACCGGAACGCCCACCCGCCGACGCCCTCGGCGCCGCCCGGATCCTCGAAGACGCCGTCGAGCGTCACGAACTCCGACACGACCAGCTTCCCCACGCCGCCTCCTCCGTCTTGCTCGAGGTCCAGACTCCAGCGTATGACAGCGCACCTCCGGGTGATGGTGCTCCCCGACCGCAAGACGGAGTTCATCGACCCGGCGGCGGACGAGTCGCTCGAGCATCTCCTCGACGACTTCCTGCGGCGGGCCGGCCGGTTCGAGGGCGAGTGGGTGCCGCTCCGCAGCGGCGCGTCGGACATGCGCTACGTGCGGTACGACCAGATCGTCCTCGTCGAGGCGACCCATATCTAGCGGCGATTCCCCCTTTCCGGGGTTGGCACACGTTGCCTTCTGTCGAATAGACTGCGGGTCTCGGGCCTCGACCGGAATCCCTCGCCGTCGCACGCGGAGCGTTCCGGGTAAAGCTCGCCAAGCCGCGAAGCCCGATTCGCGATCGGGGCGGCTCCTCGCCTGGGGAGCTGCCCCGGTCGTCGCTACGCCGTGACTTCGGCGGCGGCGCCGACGAAGCCGGCGAAGCGCGGGACGACGTCGAGGACGCTCTCGCGTGCGCACCACGCGATGTCCGACTCGAGATCGTGCCGCCGCAGGTTCGCCGCGCTGCGGCTCGCGGACAGTCCGTCGAGCGCGCTCGCGTAGCTGCGCGCGAGCCGGATCGCCGCGGTCGCCGAGTCGTGCGGCTCGCCGCCGAGCGCCTCGGCGATGCGGCCCGCGCAGTACGCGTCGTCGAGCGTCAGCTCGCCGAGCACTCCGGCGCAGAGGACCGCGACGTCCTCCCCGCTCTCCGCAGCCGTGCGCGCGACCGCGTCGAGGTTCAGGAGCGAGCCGACGTACACGCGGTCGAACCGCTCGGCCGCCGTGACGAGGAGCCTCGTCCCGTTCGTCGTCGTGAGGATCAGCGTCTCGGCGGCGGGCTCGCCCGCGAGCTCGGCGGGCGAGTTCCCGAAGTCGAAGCCGGGGATCGGCTCGAGCCGCCGCTCGCCCGCGAGCTTCGCCGGGCCGTGGCTCTCGGCGAGCGCGCGCGCCTCCTCGATCTCGGCGCAGCAGAGGACGCGGCGGTAGCCGGCCGCGAGCGCCTGCGTCATCGTCGAGGTCGCGCGGAGGACGTCGACGACGATCCCGACCGGGGCGGGCGTCTGCTCGCCGGGTGTGAACGCGACGTGGACGCGCATGGGGCTACGCTAGCCCGGATGTCGACCCCGCAGGTGAAGTACTGCTACCGCCACCCGGACCGGCCGACCGGGCTCTCGTGCTCGGAGTGCGGCCGCCCGATCTGCGAGGACTGCATGACGGTCGCTCCCGTCGGGCTCCGCTGCCCGGAGCACGCCGGCAGCGGAGCGAGTGCCCGCCGGAGCCAGGCACGCAACGCGCGGCCGTCGCTCCGCGCGCCGGCGCTCCCGATGCGGACGACGACGGCGCTCGTCACGAAGATCCTGATCGGGATCAACGTCGCGGTGTACCTGATCACCGTGGAGCAGGGCGCCGGGATCAACAACCCGGGCGGCAAGCTCTTCGGGCAGTGGGCGCTCTACGGCCCGCTCGTCGCGCACGGCGACTGGTGGCGGCTCTTCACGTGCACGTTCCTCCACGCGAGCCTCACGCACATCGGGTTCAACATGCTCGCGCTCTGGTTCGTCGGCGGCCCGGTCGAGGAGTACCTCGGGCGCCTCCGCTATCTCATGGTCTACATCGTCTCCGGTCTCGCGGGCTCGGCGGGCGCGCTGTTCCAGTCGCCGCACGCGGTGACCGTCGGCGCGTCGGGCGCGATCTTCGGGATCCTCGGCTCGCTGCTGATCATCGAGTGGAACGTGACCGGCCGGATCATGGGGACGGCGATGACCTGGATCGTGCTGAACCTCGCGATCAGCTTCGCGATCCCCGGCATCTCGTGGGGCGGCCACGTCGGCGGGCTCATCGCGGGCATCCTCTGCACGCTCGCGTTCGCGCGGTTCGGCCGCGGCCACGCCGCGTACTCGCCGCTCGGCGTCGTCGCGATCTCGGTGGTCGTGCTCGTCGGCGTGCTCAGCGTCGCCGCCGCGTACTGGCACGTGCGCGGAATGGCCTAGAGGAACTCCTCCCGCGGGATCAGCGTCCCGCCGCTCAGCCACGCCCACCGCGAGAGCTGCAGCACCTGGACGTGCACCGCGTCCGGGTCGTCCTCCTCGTGCTCGACGCGGTACTGCGCGAGCCAGCCGCGGACCTCGTCGCCGGACGCGACCTTCGCGACGTGCTCGCCGTCGACCATCAGCTCGTACTTCGGCACCGCCTACCCTCCCGCTGCGACGTACTCCGCGCGGTGGGATTCTTTCAGGACGGCCTGCGCCGCGGCGAGGCGCGCGAGCGGGACGCGGTACGGCGAGCAGCTCACGTAGTCGAGCCCGAGGCGGTGGCAGAACTCGACGGAGCGCGGCTCGCCGCCGTGCTCGCCGCAGATCCCCGTCTTCAGCTCCGGCTTCACGCTCCGGCCGCGCTCGACGCCGATCCGCATCAGGTCGCCGACGCCGTCGACGTCGAGCGTCTCGAACGGGTTCGCGTCGAGGACGCCGTCCTCGAGGTAGTACGTGAGGAACTTCCCCTCCGCGTCGTCGCGCGACATGCCGAGCGTCGTCTGCGTGAGGTCGTTCGTCCCGAACGAGAAGAAGTCCGCGACCTCGGCGATCTCGTCGGCGCGGAGCGCGGCGCGCGGGAGCTCGATCATCGTGCCGCAGTGGTACTCGATCTCCGGCGCCTCCTCGTCCATCACGCGCTCCGTCAGCTCGCGCAGCCGGCGCAGCTCCTCCCTGAAGCCGACGAGCGGGTGCATGATCTCGACGAGCGGCGCGTCGCCCGTGCGCTCCTGCACCGCGCGCGCCGCACGCGCGATCGCGCGCACCTGCGTCTCGTAGATCTCCGGGTACCAGATGCCGAGCCGGCAGCCGCGCGTGCCGAGCATCGGGTTCTCCTCGTGCAGCGCCTTGAGCCGGCTCTGGACGCGCGGGTCGGGGCTGTCCTCGAGCGAGCGGAGGAACTCGTGCAGCGGCGGGTCGAGGAGCCGCACCGTCACCGGCAGCCCGGCCATCACCTCGAAGATCCCCTCGAAGTCGCCCTGCTGCATCGGGAGGAGGCGGTCGAGCGCGGCGCGGCGGCCGTCCTCGTCCGCGGCGAGGATCATCTCCTGCACGACGGCGAGGCGGTCGCCCTCGCGGAACATGTGCTCGGTGCGGCAGAGGCCGATGCCCTGCGCGCCGAACTCGCGCGCCTGCTCCGCCTCGGACGGGTTGTCGGCGTTCGCGCGCACCTTGAGCCTGCGCACGTCGTCGGCCCAGTCGAGGATCGTGCGGAAGTCCTCGTTGATCTCCGGCTCGATGAGCGGCGCGGCGCCGACGATCACGCGGCCGTCCGCGCCGTCGATCGTGATCGTGTCGCCCTCGCGGAGCGTCCGGCCGGCGAGCGTCACGGTGCGCTTGTCGAGGTCGACCTCGAGCCCCTGGCAGCCGGTGACGCACGGCGTCCCGATCTGGCGCGCGACGACGGCGGCGTGCGACGTGAGCCCGCCGTGCGCCGTCAGGATGCCGACGCTCGCCTTCATGCCGGGGAAGTCGTCCGGCGAGGTCTCCCAGCGGACGAGGATCACCGGCTCGCCCTTGCCGCGCTCCTCCGCGGTCGGCGAGTCGAGGACGATCGCGCCGACGGCGGCGCCCGGCGACG
The DNA here is from genome assembly GCA_035506655.1 of Gaiellaceae bacterium. Taxonomy (GTDB): domain Bacteria; phylum Actinomycetota; class Thermoleophilia; order Gaiellales; family Gaiellaceae; genus Palsa-739. Next base: position 503 of record DATJOZ010000087.1, on the reverse strand, counting down.
CGTTGAGCCCCGTCGCGGCGACGTCGACCGCGGCGCCCGGGTCGATCCGCTTGTGGAGCAGCTGGTCGAGCTGCGCCGGATCGATGCGCGCGATCGCCTCCTCGCGGCTGATCACGCCCTCCGCCGTCATGTCGACGGCCGCCTTGATCGCGGCCGCCGCGGTCCGCTTCGCGGAGCGCGTCTGCAGCATGTAGAGGCGCCCGTCCTCGACCGTGAACTCGACGTCCTGCATGTCGCGGTAGTGCTGCTCGAGCCGCGCCATCGTGTCGAGGAGCTGGTCGTACGCATCCGGGAGCACGCGCCGCATCTCCTCGAGCGGCTGCGGCGTGCGGATGCCGGCGACGACGTCCTCGCCCTGCGCGTTGACGAGGAACTCGCCGTACACGCCCTGCTCGCCGGTCGCCGGGTTCCGCGTGAAGCTGACGCCCGTCGCGGAGCGCTGGCCGTTGTTCCCGAACACCATCTGCACGACGTTCACCGCCGTGCCGAGGTCGTCGGGGATG
>DATJOZ010000086.1:0-3771 GCA_035506655.1 Gaiellaceae bacterium | reverse complement strand
CTCGTCCCCGACCGGAGGCCGAAGCTACCTTTTCCAGCCGCCCCGAAAGGCGGATGGGACATCCGGTATTAATCCGGGTTTCCCCGGGCTATCCCAGTGTCGAGGGTTGATTACCCACGTGTTACTCACCCGTTCGCCGCTTTCCCCAGCCCCGAAGGACTGGTTCTCGCTCGACTTGCATGTGTTAAGCGCGCCGCCAGCGTTCGTCCTGAGCCAGGATCAAACTCTCCGTGAAGAATGTTGGCCGGCAAGCCGGCCGGTCTTTTCACTTTGAGCTTGTGCTCAAAGTCCGCCTCCCGAAGGAGACGAGACAGGGTTGATTCCTCTCCCAGCCGAAGCTGGTCGAGGTCTCGACGTAAACGCACGCTGTTGAGTTTTCAAAGACCGGACCTCTCGAGAGGCGGCGGCACAAGAAAGGCCCCCGACATCGCGCCAGAGGCCTCAGGTTGATCGGGACTTCTCAGCTCCGAATCGTCCTCGAGGCGCTCCAGTTGTGTCGGATTGCAGGGACTTTCCAGCGCAGCCCTCTCGGGCGGCTGGGGAAGTGTAGCAGGGGTCGCGCGCCTGTCAACCAAGCCGAATCCGGAGGTACCGGCGCTTGCCGGCCTGGACGAGCGCGCCGTCGAGCGAGGCCCGTGCGACCTCGTAGCCGTCGACCGGATCGCCGTTCACCTTCACCCCGCCCTGGTCGATGAGACGGCGCCAGTGGCTGGCCGACTCGCCGAGGCTCTCCTGGAGCCGCGCCGGGAGGTAGATCGGGTCCTCCGACCCGTTCCAGGTCACCTCGGGAACCTCGTCGGGTGCCTCGCCGCGGCGGACGACGCGGGTGAAGTGCTCCTCCGCCTCGCGCGCCGCGTCCTCGCCGTGCGAGCGCGCGACGATCCAGCGTGCGAGCTCGAGCTTCGCGGCCATCGGCTCGCCCTCCGGAACGGGTCGCTCGGCGACGAGGCCGTACCACTCCGGGAGCAGCTCGTCGGGGAGCCGCATCGTCCGGCCGAACATCTCCTCCGGCTGCGCGAGGAGCGGGATGTTGTTCCCGAGCGACGAGCTCATCTTCTCGCCGTCCCAGGAGAGGAGGAGCGGCGTCGTGAGGACGACCTGCGGCTCGAGGCCGTACGACTCCATCACGTCGCGGCCCGCCAGCAGGTTGTAGAGCTGGTCGGTGCCGCCGAGCTCGACGTCCGCCTCGATCGCGACCGAGTCGTACGCCTGCATCAGTGGATACAGGAGCTCCGAGACCGAGATCGGCTCGCCGGCCGCGAAGCGCTTCTCGAAGTCGTCGCGCTCGAGCATCCGGGCGACGGTGATGATCCGGCCGAGGCGGACGACGTCGGCGTACGAGAGCTTCGAGAGCCACTCGCCGTTGCGGCGCACCTCGAGGAGCGCCGGGTCGTCGATCAGGATCGTCTTCGCCTGCTCGAGGTAGACCTCCGCGTTCGCGTCGATCTCCTCGTCCGACAGGATCGGCCGCTCGGACGACCGGCCGGACGGGTCGCCGATCCGCGTCGTGTAGTCGCCGATGATCAGCACCGCGACGTGGCCCTCCTCCTGGAAGGCGCGCATCCGCTGGAGCGGGATCCCGCGGCCGACGTGGACGTCCGGGGAGGTGACGTCGATCCCGAGCTTCACGCGCAGCGGCCGGCCCTTGGCCAGCTTGCGCTCGAGCTCGCCGGCGGGCAGGACGTCGACGGCGTTCCGGGTCAGCTCTGCGATTCCCACGGCGCCGAGTGTATTCGGACGGGCGGTAGAATCCTGCCCTTCCCGTGCCTCTGCGCAGACACCGCACCGAGCCGGCGGCTCCGCCCCGGCGCAGGCGCCGGATCCGCAAGCTTCGCCTCCTCGCGCTCCTCGGCGTGTTGGCCGTCCTGGGGATCACGGCATTCTCGTTCGGGCTCGTCCTTGCGGTCAGCCAGCAGCTGAACGGGCTCGACCCGCTGCACCAGCCGCGCCAGCAGGTCGACGGCTACGTCTACGCCGGCGACGGGCACACGATCCTCGCCGTGCTCCGCGGGTCGCAGAGCCGCGTGCTCGTGCAGAGCCAGGACATCTCGCCGTGGATGAAGCAGGCGATCGTCGCGACGGAGGACAAGCGCTTCTGGGAGCACCGCGGGATCGACCTCCGCGGCATGGCGCGCGCGTTCTGGGCGGACATCCGCCACCAGGGCGCGGTGCAGGGCGGCTCGACGATCACGCAGCAGTTCGTCAAGAACTCGCTGACGGGCAACGAGCGGACGATCACGCGCAAGCTGAAGGAGGCGGCGCTCGCGTGGCAGCTCGAGCAGCGCTGGAGCAAGGACAAGATCCTCACCGCGTACCTCAACACCATCTACTTCGGGAACGGCGCGTACGGTGTCGAGCGCGCCGCGCGGACGTACTTCGGGCACACCGCGGCACGGCTCAACCTCCCAGAGTCCGCGCTTCTCGCCGGGATCCCGGAGGACCCGAGCCTCTACGACCCGGTCGCGCACCCGGAGACCGCGAAGGCGCGGCGGGAGACGGTGCTGAAGCTGATGCTCCAGCAGGGCGTGATCGACAAGGCGCGGTACGTGTGGGCGGTGCACCAGCCGATGCCGAAGCCGCAGGACGTGCACCTCTCCGGCGTGCAGGGCGTCGCGCCGTACTTCGGCGAGTACGTGAAGGCGCAGCTGATCGACAAGCTCGGCGCGAAGCGGGTCTTCGGCGGCGGCTACCGCGTCTACACGACGATCGACCTCGGCCTGCAGAAGCTCGCGCGGGACGCGATCGAGAAGTGGCTACCGAGCCCGTCCGGGCCGCAGGCGGCGCTCGTCGCGATCAACCCGCAGACCGGCGCCGTGCTCGCGATGTACGGCGGCAACAACTTCCACGCGAGCCAGTTCAACCTCGCGGTGCAGGGCGAGCGCCAGCCGGGGTCGTCGTTCAAGCCGTTCGTCCTCGCGACGGCGCTGAAGCAGGGGATCTCGCCGCAGACGACGCTCGTCTCGAAGCCGATCTCGATCTTCCTCGGCAACAAGTACTGGTACGTCCACAACTTCGAGGGCGAGTACCTCGGGCCGATCAACATCGCGCAGGCGATCACCGTCTCCGACAACTCGGTCTTCTCGCAGCTGACGAAGATCGTCGGGCCGGCGAACGTCGCGCAGACCGCGCGCCAGCTCGGGATCACGAGCCCGCTGCAGGGCTACTTCGCGATCGGGCTCGGCGCGGAGCCGGTCAACCCGCTCGAGATGGCGCGCGCGTACGGGTCGTTCGCGAACGGCGGCTACCGGATCGACGGCAGCTACTTCGGGAACGAGCCGCGCGCGATCACGCAGATCAAGGACGAGTCGGGCAACGTCCTCGCGACGAACGACCCGGCGCCGAAGCAGGTGCTGTCGTCGTCCGAGGACGAGCTCCTGACGCAGATGCTCGAGAACGTCATCACGGCCGGGACCGGGAAGGCGGCGGCGCTGCCGGGGCGCGTCGCGGCCGGCAAGACGGGCACGACGGAGAACTACGGCGACGCGTGGTTCGTCGGCTACACGCCGCAGCTCGTGACCGCGGTGTGGGTCGGGTATCCGAACAAGCTCGTTCCGATGCGGTCGGAGTTCCACGGAGGGCCGGTCGTCGGCGGGACGTTCCCGGCGCTGATCTGGAAGTCGTTCATGGAGCCGGCGCTCGCGTCGATGGACGCGCAGCCCGCGTCGTTCCCGAACCCGCCGTACCTGTCGGTCGCGGCGGAGCGCGTCACGTACCGCAACAACCGGATCGAGCTCGACAACGGCCTCTGTCACGACACGTCGACGATCGTCT